>JAESQH010000131.1 GCA_016765235.1 Paracoccaceae bacterium | reverse complement strand
TGGTGGATGCTTTCCAACGGCGCACCCGACAGCTCCAACTGCCCACCCGGTTCCAATGACACGTTCGCCCCGTCTTTGGTCAGGCCGATCAGTTGGCCTGCTTCTTCCAGTGGGGACCAGCCGAACTCGTCGCGCAAACCTTCAAGGATTGCCTTGATCGAACGGTCGCCCTCATACGGGATTGGTAATAGCGTATCCTTGCAATACCCGAACTTCTCGTGTTCCGTGCCAATACGCCATTCGCTTTTGGGTTTACACCCCGAGGACAGATATTCCGCGAGTTGCGAGTCGTGCTCGATTGGCCCGCCGCCGGACTGAGGTATCGACATTTATGGAACTCCCGTTTTTATTTTCTACCTATCGACTTAGGGTGCTGATTTAGCAACTGCAAGTCAGGTTCCGACGTTTTATCTGCCGCGTTGCCAAATCGTGAATATCTCTTGGGTTTCCGCTTTCATCGCCCGCACGATTTTATCGTATCCAAGGTTGGGCAGAGCTGCGAAAGCTTCTACCAATTCTCCTGCGCCGTCCGCCGAAGTCGGAATAACCAAAGAGCCGCCGGAAAACCAAAGTATCCAGTTCCGGTCACCGCTGNTGCTTGGCAATGTTGAAAGTTGCAATCGCAGCAACATATCCAGATCAACGGAGCCACCGTTTTCNGGNGCAAAATATGTGATCTCCCGTTCGCGNACTTCNACAATNCCNGGGCCATCGGAATCCGTTTTGATGCTNGCNCGCATATAGGAAACGTATAGAATGCTTCCCACAACGGCGGCCATTCCCAATCCTATCAAGCCGGATATCCAACTGGATTGCGCAATAGCTTTCCATAAGAACCAGACCGACAGTGCAAAAAACACAGCAACGAACGCAGGTTCGCGCCAACGTCGCAGGGATTGCATGGTTTCGGGGCGAAAAAGAGGCATAGTTATTCCTTGGTCTTCGACGTAGCGATTATGGTTAGAGTGTAATGGCCAATTTGATCAAAGCCAATGCCGCGATAGGACCTCGAGACGGCTAAATTCGTTTGGGTGAAACTCGAAGGCGAATAATAATTTTCATCCCCAGTCGCCCAAAGCGCTTTGCCATGCTGTTAATGCCGCGACCGCGGCTGTATCAGCCCTCAATATCCTTGGGCCGAGTGTTACGGGTGTTACTTGCACCATCCCGCGAAAGCAATCCATCTCAACGGGTGAAAACCCGCCCTCGGGGCCGATAACAATCGCCCATTTGCCACCCTCTTCCTTGGCCAAAGCCTGTGCAACTGGCAGTGCATCACGACTTTCGTCACAAAACATTATTCGACGGTCAGCGGGCCAATGCTCAAGCAAGTCGGCCAGTTTTTGAATTTCGCATACTTCGGGAATGAAAGTACCGCCGCATTGCTCGGTGGCCTCCATCGCATACGCTCGGAGGCGGTCGATCTGTATCTTGTCCGTATTCGTGAAATCTGTAAGCACGGGCATAATCCGTGCCGCGCCTAGCTCGGTCGCCTTTTCTACAATAAACGCCGTGCGGGATTTCTTGATTGGTGCGAACAACAGCCATAAATCCGGAGGCAATTGCAGCGGCGCGGTTTGCGCGCGACACACTAGTTTACCAGCGCGTTTGCCAGCCTCGAGCACCTCGACAAGCCATTCCCCGTCGCGGCCATTGAAAAGCAGCACATTATCGCCGATTTTCAGTCGCATGACGTTGAACAGATAGTTCGCCTGCTCTTTGGAGGCGACAATCCCTTGCCCCTCCCCCAGTGAACATTCTACAAAGAGCCTGATTTTCGCGCGTTTCTTAGCCATGTGGTATGCCCTAAATGAATTCAGACGATCATATGCCCGAACCAGACCAAGATGGAAGAGTTGCTGACGCAACTTCGCTGAATTGGGTAGATCGGTATGCGCCGCAATGGTCCCGCCCATATTTGCGCCTGTCACGCGCTGACCGCCCCGCTGGCACGTGGTTGTTGTTAATTCCAGGTTGGTGGGGGCTTGGACTGGCTGTCGCCGCGAACCCTGTTGGTGGTTCGCTGAACGACTTATGGATCGCTATTGGTTTCGCGATTGGTGCTTTCCTGATGCGTGGTGCCGGTTGTACGTGGAACGATATTTCGGATCGCAAGATTGACGCGCAAGTCGCCCGCACCAAATCGCGCCCGCTGCCATCTGGTCAAGTAACGGTGACACAGGCTTCGGTTTGGCTGGTTCTACAAATGTTGATCGCGTTTGGAATATTGTTAACCTTCAACAATTTTACAATCTTGTTGGGGGTTGCGGCCCTGATCCCCGTGATCATTTATCCTTTCGCCAAACGCTTCACATGGTGGCCGCAAGTGTTCCTTGGGGTAGCGTTTAACTGGGGCGCGTTGCTGGCGTGGACGGCCCATACGGGCAGCCTCGGTTGGCCTCCTGTATTGTTGTACCTGTCCGGCATCGCGTGGACACTGTTTTATGACACTATTTATGCGCACCAAGACAAAGAAGACGATGCATTGATCGGGGTGAAATCCACTGCGCGGCTTTTCGCCGGTGCAACGCCGCGATACTTGTTCGTGTTTATGGCCTTGTCCGTCTGCCTCATGGCGCTCGCCGCAATCACCGCGCTGTCCGGCGGCCCGGTAACCCCGTTAATGTTGGGAATTCTGGCCGCTTGGGCATTTGGAATGCACTTGTTTTGGCAAATGCGACAGCTTGATATCGACAACCCAGAAGTATGCTTAAAATTGTTCCGCTCCAATCGCGATACCGGTTTAATTGCCGCCGCCATCATCGGAATCGCTGCAATCTTGTAAACTGGGCGACACCCTGTTGCCCTGCCTCAATTCATCACGTAGAAACAGCCAACTAAACGATCCCGAGGTCCCATGCGCCCTGCCGCCATTGCATTTGCCACAACAGGTTTTCTAGCCAGCATCGCCGCCGCGGCGCTGGTTGCAACCTTCGCTGTCGCCACACTGGAAGACACGACAAAACGGAATTCAATATCCGCACTTGTCGCGTCAGGACAGAGTTGGGCGCAGATCGAATCTAACGGTACACTCGTGTTGCTTACCGGTACAGCACCAGATGAACGCAGTCGCATTCAAGCCTTTGATGCGATTTCCGGCGTGGTTTCCACCAACAGAATTAGGAATTTGATGGAGGTGGAGGAAAGCATCCCGGTTTTTGCTCCCCAGTTCGCCTTGAAAATCCTTAGAAGCGGCGACGCCGTCTCTTTAATCGGCATTACACCAAGCGAGCGCGAAGTTGACATTATTCACGAAGCACTGGCAAAAATTGACGGTGTTTCGCTGATTGACATGAAAGAATACACCGCATGGGATGCGCCCGAGGGGTGGGATGTTGCCCTAGAGTTCGGTGCTGACATCATGGTCCGTCTGGAGCGCGCCAAAATCAGCATTACGTCTGGCGAAGTTGTTGTTACCGCCGTTGTCAAAAGCGACGCGGAAAAACAAATGCTGCAACGCGAGTTACAATCGCTGAAACCCGCAGGTGTGGTTCTGTCAATCGACATCACCGCTCCTCGCCCGATTTTCGCGCCCTACACGTTAACATTTATAGTCAACGATACCGACACGACGCTGCTTTGTAACGCGCTTACGTCAGATGGTTCCGACCGCATCATAAACGCTGCAAAACGCTTTGGCGCATCTGATCTGCCCGCCTGTGATATCGGTCTTGGCGCCCCGACTGACAACTGGTCCGAAGTTGCGGTTGCGGGAATGGATGCTGTGGCAAATATGGGTGGCGGCAGCTTGAAGATGCAGGATTCAGGTATAACACTAACCGCGCCCCTTGAGTTTGACGCGCAGACATTTAGCGCCATCGTTCAGTCGCTAGAGGCGAAACTACCCGAGGCATATTGGCTGCAAGGTGTGCTGCCCGAAGCAGAAGTTGTTGCGGACAATGACACGCGCCCCAATTTCCACGCCCAACTTCGCGAGGATGGCAGCGTTATTCTGGCAGGCGTGACGATTGACGAAATTTCTAAACGCACATTGTTGACCTATGCAGAGGCCAAGTTTGGATATAATTCGGTTAACGACATCAGTAAAATAGCCGATTTTGCGCCGCACGGCTGGACATCGTGGCAACTGGTGGCGCTGGACGTTTTAGCGATGTTAACCAAAGGCAATATCAACGTAACGGAAGATACAGTTACGGTTACGGGAACCGGCGAAACCGAAGGGCTCTATGACGCGATTCTAACCAAGCTAGAAGTCGGGTTCGGTGCCGGCGCGCGGTTTACAATCCAGGTCGAAGAAAACATTCCCGAGCCGGTGATAGACGACCAACCTAACGCCAATGATTGTGAGGCCGAGATTTCTGCTCTGTTGGACGAAAACCAGATCCTGTTTGCACCGTCCTCGGCCGTTATTGAATCCGCGTCTGTCAAAACGATCAACCAAATCGCAACGATTTTGAACGGTTGCAACCAAGCCGCGTTCGAAATTGGTGGGCATACAGACAGTCAGGGTCGCGAGGAAATGAACCTTAACCTAAGTCANCATCGTGCTGATGCGGTGCTGGATTCATTGCTGGCGCGCAACATGCTGCTAGGCAACATCACAGCCGTGGGATACGGCGAGACCCAGCCAATTGCTGATAATGAAACCGAGGAAGGGCGTCAGGATAACCGGCGTATTGCTTTCAAATTGCTAGAGGAAACGACAGATGGACAGAACTGACCTAACGCTGATAATCGGTTCAGCACTGGTTACCGCCGTTATCATCGGCTGGACACTGCGCTGGTTTTTTGACCGCATGAACACAACCGGCCCGATGGCATCTGACGACGTTGTCGCCCGCATGCGTGAAGCCGAGGCAGCACAAGCCATTGCCGAAGCCCACGCGGTCGAGGTCGAAAGTACCGCCCGCAACAGCGAGAACCAGCTCCACGCGGAACTGGACGCGGCAATGACGGGTCTTGGGAATGCACGCCGCGAAAGCGAACAGTGGCGCACAGAGGCCGAGGCGTGGCGTACCGAAGTCGATGAACTACGCGGCCATTAACTAGGACCAGCGTTTTAGCGCATCCTCGTCAGAGTCACGGGCATCAACCCATCTGCCACCATCTGGCGTGCCCTCCTTCTTCCAGAAAGGGGCACGGGATTTTAGGAAATCCATGATAAATTCGGCCGCCTCGAAAGCATCAGTACGATGCGGTGATGCGGTTGCGACGAGCACAATTTGCGCCCCGGGGGCCAGTTTTCCGAACCGGTGGATAATACGCGTGGCTTGTAATTGCCAACGGGCATTAGCCTCGGCTTCTATATTCGCCAACGCTTTTTCGGTCATGCCGGGGTAATGTTCCAATTCCATATCAGCGATTTTTTCACCGCCGGCCATGTCCCGAACCAATCCTGTGAAAGTTACCACCGCACCGATGTCCGTGCGCCCCTTCGAGAGCGCATTGATTTCAACCCCGACGTCAAAGTCACCAGCCTGCACACTAACGGACATCCTAGCCCCCCGTCATCGGCGGGAAAAACGCNACTTCGCGCACGCCTTCCAGCGAGGCGTCTAAATCGGACAAGTCTTGGTCGAGGGCGACACGAATGGCGCTCATATCCGAAAAGGCCAAATCGTAACGCTGCTCGCGCCCACGCAACTCAGCCACCAATTCCGCCACGGTTTTAGCCGCTGTTTCAACATTTTCCCGTGGCACACCGATGCGTTCGCGAACCCATGCAAAATACAAAACCTGCATCAGGTTTCCTCCTTCAGGAACGGCAATGCTTTGCGGAAATAATCAAACCCTGTGATAAAGGTTAGCAGCGCTGCCAGCCAGATCAGAATAACGCCAGTGTTGCCCACATATACATAAGATTGGTACAGTACATAAAGGTTACTATCGTCCTGAACCTCTCCCATCATAACCTGCCAAGCGTAGGTCTGTTCCATCGCGAAGGAGTTCGTGCTGACGTAGACTCCCAACATATTCGTCAACAGAATCGCGGCAATTGCGACCATCTGCACCGTGGTTTTCCATTTGGCCAGCTTAGTTACCTGCAAGCGCCCCGCGTCTGCCCCAAGAAATTCCCGTAAACCCGAGACAAAAATCTCGCGGAAAAAAATAACTACAACGGGGATCAGAATAAAAGCATCCATCTGCGAAAAACTGACCACGACCAGCAGCGCGATCATAACCATCACCTTGTCGGCGATCGGATCCAACATACGGCCAAAATTGCTTATCTGGTTCCATTTACGCGCCAAATACCCGTCCAGAAAATCCGTGAACGACGCCCCGACGAACAATACAAGCGCAACCCAATCCGCCATCGGGCTTGGGAACAGCACATAGGCCAACGGCACGCCTGGGGCGGCCAGCAAACGCAACACCGTCAAGATATTTGGTATGTTCCAGCGCATGATATCTCCTAATCGTTTCGGTATTCTTAACGGATTAATCGCCGCTATGAAAGAAGCCATAGATGCTTTCGGCCAATGCATCGGAAATACCGTCAACGGCCTTCAAATCAGCCAAACCAGCCCGTGTAGCGGCCTTCGCAGGCCCGAAATGCGCCAGCAACGCCCGCTTGCGCGTTGCACCAACGCCCGGCACGTCATCGAGCGGCGTGGCCCCTACGGCTTTAGCGCGTCGCGTTCTGTGGGCGCCAATGGCAAAACGGTGCGCCTCGTCCCGCATACGTTGTACGAAATACAAAACCGGATCGCGGTGCGGTAAGGCGAACGAGCGTTGGCCGGGTTTGTGGAATTCTTCTTTTCCCGCATCACGATCCTCACCCTTGGCCACCCCGACAATCGCCACACCCTCCACACCAAGGGCGCTAAGCGCCGAAACCGTGGCAGAAACCTGTCCCACGCCACCGTCAATCAATAGTAGATCGGGCCACAGGTCAGTTTTCTTGTCTGGATCTTCCTTCAACAGTCGTCTAAAACGTCGATCCAGCACCTCCCGCATCATGCCAAAATCATCGCCCGGTGACAGGTCGGCGTTCTTGATATTGAACTTGCGGTAGCTGGATTTCATCCACCCTTCCGGTCCGGCGACCACCATGCCACCAACCGCATTTGTGCCNGAAATATGNCTATTGTCGTAAATTTCGATCCGCTCTGGTGNTTTATCCAGCCCGAATGCCTCNGCCAAGCCNGACAACAGTTTCGCCTGCGTAGCCGTTTCGGACATCTTGCGCCCCAAGGCCTCGCGTGCGTTCCGCTCAGCTCCCTCGACAAGGTTACGCTTTTCGCCCCGCTGCGGCACCAGTAATTCGACCTTGCGACCAAGTTGTGTGCTCAAAGCATCCTCGAGCAAATCGGCATTCTCGATCTCGTGGCTAAGCAATAACAAACGCGGCGGCGTCTTGTTGCCGTAAAATTGCCCGATGAAGGCCTCTAAAATTTCAACTGGCTCCGCCCCCGCACCAGTCCTTGGGTAATACGCGCGGTTCCCCCAATTCTGGTTCGCCCGAATGAAAAACACCTGAACACACGCCTGCCCGCCATCTTGATGAAGACNGATAACATCCGCCTCGGCAACGCCTTGCGGGTTGATCCCTTGCGAAGACTGCACCGCCGTCAACGCGCTTATCCGATCACGGAAAGACCCTGCCTTTTCGTATTCCATCGCCTCGCTCGCCGACGCCATTTGTTTAGCGAGGTTCTCCTGAATGGCGGTCGACTTTCCCGACAAAAACTGGATTGCATCCTGCACGGTCGCGCGATATTCTTCTTCGCTAACCTTCCCAACACATGGCGCGGAACATCGTTTGATCTGATATTGTAAGCAAGGCCGTGTTCGCGCAGAGAATACCGAATCCGAACAATTTCGTAGCAAGAAAACTTTCTGCAAATGATGCAGCGTCCGGTTCACGGACCCCGCAGATGCAAACGGCCCGAAATACTTACCTTTACCCTTTTTGGAACCGCGGTGCTTTACAGCTTGCGGGAATTTGTGATCCGTATTCACTAANATGTTCGGAAAACTCTTATCGTCACGTAGCAGCACATTGTAGCGCGGCTTCAATTGCTTGATCAGGTTTTGCTCAAGCAACAACGCCTCTGTCTCGGTTTCGGTCGTCAAAAACATCATTTGCGCCGTGCCAGAGATCATCCGTCCGATCCGCGCGGTGTGACCGGTTAATCGTGCGTAATTTGACACCCTTTTCTTAAGGTTTCGCGCCTTGCCGACATACAAAACCTCGCCCTTCGTATCCAGCATCCTGTACACGCCGGGACTGTTGTCCAAAGTTTTCAGATACTTCTGGACGACTCTGAAACCAGTTTCGGCAGCATCGTCGCTTAGCGCCGTGCCTTCTTCTTCAAACCCTGAATTTTCGTGTTTTTCACTCAATGAAACCATGCGCCCCGTTTTAAACTGATTCTTCGACTTTGCTGCATGCATCACAAGTATATTTCAAGAGAAAACATGTCCACCGTTCCTGTGGATAAGTCTGTTGATAAAATTCCAATCTCAACGAATTATCCAGCAATACTTGGAAAAGTTGCAAATTGGTTAAAAAATAGGCAGTTTACTAAGCCATTGTAGTTACTCCGTTATTTTTATTTGCTGGCTAATTTATTGATAAAGTTAACAGAATCGTTACAAAACGGTCACAGACAGCGGTCAAGTGGAAAAGTTTATTTTTTTGAGTTCCCAAGTATTGGAATTAGTCCACTGAAAAGCCTAATTTTTTCACTCTACCCCAAGCACGTCTGGCGTTTCCCAAGCTAAATGTTGGCCGCCATCCAGACAAATCAGCTGCCCGGTCATCCCGTCAATATCCAGAATAAAATTCAGAGCCTTGCAGATTTCATCAGGGTTTGAGCCACGTTCCAGTATCGTTGCGGCCCGTTGTTTGGCAAAATGCTCAGCGGTCTGGCGCGTCCCCTGCATCGTCGGGCCGGGGCCGATTGCGTTAACGCGCACGTCCGGGGCCAAGAACTGTGCGGCAGTTTGCGTAAACGCCCAAAGCCCCGCTTTCGCCAGCGTATATGTTGCGAATTCCGGTGTCAGTTTGCGTACGCGCATATCAACCATATTAATCACACAGGCATTGGCTACAGGTTCGCCATTTTCATCTGTTGCACCCTTTGAAACCTGCTTTGCGAATGCTTGTGTCAGGAATACCGGCGCACGAAGGTTGGAGTTAATATGCCGGTCCCAACTTTCGAAACTGGCGGTTTCCAGCGTGTCATACTCGAAGATCGAGGCGTTGTTGATCAGAACATCCAGTGGCGCCCCAATAGCTTCCACAGCTCCATCAATCAATAATCTGGTGTCTTCCTCATCTAGCAAATCTGCACGAACGGTCGCCGCCTTAACGCCAAACGCGCGGGCCGCCTTGGCTGTCGCTTCCGCGTCGCTTGCGCTGCTGGAATAATGGATCACAACATCACGACCCTTGGCAGCCAGATGCAAAGCCATGGCGCGCCCTAAACGCTTCGCGCCTCCGGTAATTAACGCAGCCATGTGATCCTCCGATTAATGAATTGCCATTATATACGCAACATATGCAGCTAAATACACGAATCCCCATATGCGGGAAAGTTTAATCTTAAAAAACACGAATAAGGCGAGTGCTAGCGAAGAGGCCAACATGATCCACAAGTCACCGGATAGGAAACGTGGTGCGACTTCCAACGGGCCAAAGAAACTGGCGATTCCCATGANGGCCAGCAAATTAAACATGTTGGACCCGATCACATTCCCTAGCGCAACATCNGCTTGTCGACGTAACGCGGCAANGACCGTGGTCGCAAGTTCAGGCAACGAGGTGCCAATNGCGACGATCGTCAATCCGACAACTTCTTGNGAAATACCTNTNTCTTCGGCAACACCCAANGCNCCTTCGATCANAATATCAGCCCCAAANGGCAGGCCAATNATNCCNGCGATCATATANGCAGTNACTTTCCAAATCGGCATATTAGGGTCTGCGTCTTCCAATTCGGANAGCTCTNCAGACGTNACGCAAGNAATATTCACAGACCGCCGCGCCTTGCGCGCAGAATAGAAAGCGTCGCCAAGCATTGCCGCCAATAGCGCCAACAACAAAATTCCGTGCCAGATATAAAGCGGGCCTAGGAAGGCCAANGCTGTAANCACGANGGAAGCCGCAATCATCTGGATATAAGTGCGTTTCGTGTCGCATTTGCGTGTATCAAGTGTGAAAAATAGNGCCGGAACACCAAGTACTAACAACACGTTAGCAATATTGGAGCCAATCACATTCCCAAGCGCGATNCCCGGNGCACCCTCCAGCGCCGACTGNATTGCAATCAATAATTCCGGCGCAGATGTACCAAACCCGACNATAGTAAAGCTGACGATCAGGGCNGGAATTCCGAGGCGCAGGCTAAGGGAAACNGCGCCTTTTACCAANAAGTCCCCTGCTACAAGCAGGATCACCAGACCAGCAAAAATTAGAAGCATATCCATGTAATTTTGCTGTCCCTTCAGGCGGCGCTTACTTAGCGCTTTTCTTGCATTTGCACGGATCGATGCCAATCAAATAATTGCCACAAGTTTTGCACTTTTTCGCACGTGGCAGGTCACGGGGTTTACCGATTTTCAGTATCCGGAGCTTCCCGAACATGCCGAGCACCAGTATTACAATCAGAAATATGGAAACCGCTTTAACCATGATCGCTATCTTACAATCCGAAACGGGACCAGTTCAAGCGATCCTCCACATCGGAAATCACACTNGCAGCCCCAAACTTACTTAAAATGGAGCGTTTAGGGCCATGAACAGGCAGACGCACTTCATCGCCGAACAGTTCTTTCATCTTCGGCACCAGATGACCAATNCCGTCAACCAACCCGTTTTCAACNGCCTGCGCCCCNACCCANATATCACCGGTAAACAGATCNGCANCTTTTATGCGATCNCCNCGNCGCGATGNCACCTGTTCNATAAAGTTATCGTGGATAACCTTCTGAAGCGCCTTCACACGCTCGATATCCTCGTCCTTTGCAGGGCGAAACGGGTCCAGCATAGATTTATCTTCACCAGCGGTATAAACGCGTCGCTCAACGCCTTGACGTTCCATCAGTTCGCTAAATCCAAAGGATGCCAAAATCACACCGATCGACCCGATGATCGAGCTGCCATCAACGTAAATCTCATCCGCGCACGTTGCCAGCCAATATCCACCGGACGCCGCAACATCTTCGCAAAATGCGTATACCTTAATTTCTTTCTCATCCGCCAAGCGTCGAATGCGTGCGGCAATCAGGGCGGATTGCACAGGCGAACCTCCGGGGGAATTTATCACCAGCGCCACAGCCTTGGGTTTGCCCTTGGAAAACGCGCGTTCAATAACGGGCGCAAGTGCAGTGTCATTCAGGCCAGCGCCGCCAAGACGGCTTCCACCCCCAATAACGCCATTCAGGCGGATCACGGGAACAGTAGTTTTGGGCCTAAAGCGTTTGAAAATCTTTTTCATATGGGCAGATGTATGCAGCCAAGTCCACCGACACAACCCAATGCGCCCAGCTTTGTGTCTTAACGTGTCGTTTTTGCCAGTAATTCGCTTGACGGCCTCCGTTTTCCTTGCAGTATTCAGCGACGCAATCGACAGGAAAACCCATGCAATACAAAAAACTAGGCCGCACAGACATTTCGGTCAGCTCACTATGCCTCGGATCAATGACATGGGGAACTCAGAATTCGGAGGCCGAGGGGCACGGCCAAATCGACATCGCGCTCGAGCATGGTGTGAACTTCATCGACACAGCCGAAATGTACCCGACCACGCCGCTGGGCCAAGAAACCCAAGGCAGCACGGAAGAAATTATCGGTAGTTGGATCGCCAAAACCGGGCGACGCGATGATGTTATTATTGCCACCAAGGTTGTTGGTGGCGGCAGCAACGCGGTTCGTGGGCGCGATGCGGCGGACATATCCCCAGACACGATCCGCGAGGCCGTAGAAGGCAGTCTGAAGCGCCTGCAAACCGATTACATCGACCTTTACCAATTTCATTGGCCAAATCGAGGGTCATATCATTTCCGCAAATACTGGACCTTCGATCCTAGCGGGCAGAATCGCCACGAAACCCGCGACCACATGACCGAATGCCTACGAACTTTGGGCGAGTTGGTGAGCGAGGGTAAAATTCGCCACTTCGGAACGTCGAACGAATCTTGTTGGGGCGTATCGCAGTTCCTTGAAATTGCCGAGGCGGAGGGGCTGCCCCGCATGATCTCCATACAAAACGAATACAGCCTGCTGTGCCGCATATACGACCTAGATCTGGCCGAGCTAAGCATAAACGAGGATGTCGGCTTGCTGGCGTTCTCGCCACTTGCAGCCGGAATTCTGACGGGAAAATATCAAGGCGATGTCACACCTGTTGGTTCGCGTCGGACATTTTCGAGCAATCTTGGCGGGCGGTTAACCGAATATGCTTACCCTGCCGTCGATGCGTATCTTGCCGTCGCGAAAAAGCATGGGTTGGACCCCAGCCAAATGGCGTTGGCGTTTTGCACGGCGCGCCCGTTTATGGCCTCCGTAATTTTCGGGGCGACGACCAATGAGCAATTGGAAAACTCGTTGAAAGCTGGAGATGTAACACTGTCAGACGAGGTGATGACGGACATCCAAGCCGTTCACCGCGAACACCCGATGCCTATCTAGCCAGCCAGAAGAACCTCGGCAGCCGAGCGAGCCTCGGCTGTCACCGTGTCACCCGCCAGCATCCGCGCGATTTCATTGACACGTTCAGCGTCATCAAGCGGGCGCACATCCGTCAAGGTATTTTGCCCGTCGTCGGATTTGGAAACGCGCCAATGATGCCCGCCAAGGGCCGCCACTTGTGGCGAGTGCGTCACCACCAAAACCTGCCCACCTTCGGCCAAATTAGCAAGCCGACGCCCAACGGCATCGGCGGTTGCGCCCCCGACACCGCGATCTATTTCATCGAAAATCATGGTTAACCCGGACGCGCGCGATGTCAGGCAAACTTTTAGGGCCAACAGGAACCGCGACAGCTCCCCGCCTGAAGCGATCTTATTAATCGGACCGGACGGCGCGCCGGGATTAGTCGCCACTTTGAACACCACACGGTCCTTGCCATCTGGCCCCGGTTGGCCAGCATCGGTCACTTCCGTCGTAAACTCCGCGCGTTCCATTTTAAGCGGCGTCAGCTCCGCCATCATCGCCTTATCAAGCCGCAGGCCCGCTGCACGACGGCTTGCCGAAAGATCATCCGCGAGCGTGTTGTAATCCAGCTCCGCCGTCGTGACCGCACCGCGCAATTCCAGAATATGGCCCGCGCCAGTATCAATTTCCACCAATCGCGCCCGAAATTCCTCGGTGGTTTTCGCCAGATCATCAGGCAAAACATCATGCTTTCGCGCCAACGCGCGGATCGCAAACAACCGTTCTTCCAGATGCTCCAAATCGGCGGGGTTAAAATCGAGCGCGGTCAGCGCATCCTCAATCCCGCGCTGCGCGTCAGCCATTTCCGACAGGGCGCGCCCCAATGCCTCCACCGGTTCTTCCAGATGCCCACCAGCTTGCGGTGAGGCGTCCTCCAGCCAACGGATCGCGTCTGACATGGACCCTTCGGCCCCGTCCATCGATACGGCATTCAACGCTTTCGATATTCCTTCGCGAATACGTGCGGCGGCCTGCATTAAACGACGCTGTGTGTCCAGAACCTCGTCTTCGCCAACTTCCGGCGACAACTCGTCTAGTTCAGCGACCGAATGGCGCAGAAATTCCGCGTCGCGCGATGCCTCCTCCAATTTGATTTCAGCATCGGTCAAGGTTTTACGCGCCAACGCAAAATCCCGCCAAGCGGCCCGCACGGCAGTCACATTTTCTGTGACACCTGCGAAATTGTCCAGATGCATCCGGTGCCCTTTAACATCGAGCAACCCTTTGTCATCGTTCTGACCGTGTATCTCAACCAACGTCTCGGACAACGCACGGAGCAATTCACCAGAACAAACTTTGTCGTTGATATACGCCCGTTTGCGCCCATCTGGGCTGTTGGTTCGACGCAGGATCAACCCGTCTTCTGCGGAATACCCAGCGTCGGATAAAACCGAATTCGCGGGGTGTCCGTTTGGCAGTGAAAACTCGGCAGTAACCTCACCTTTCGCCGCGCCCTGTCGAACAATGTCTGAACGACCGCGCCACCCAAGTACAAAACCCAACGAGTCGAGCAAAATCGACTTACCTGCCCCCGTTTCGCCAGTCAGAACGTTAAGGCCGGACTGGAATTCCAGATCAAGGGATTCGATTAGCAGGATATTGCGGATTGATAGCGCATGGAGCATGTCTATTTATCCCCAACGCCCACCGAAATCAGCCGCCGGACATTAATGTGGCTGCATCAAGCTGCCACGAATTACCCGGATATTGCGCTAACAATAATGTAGCCGCTGCGGCGGCCTCACCAGTCAGGCCGAGGGATAGATAAGACTCCACCAGTCGGAACATCGCCTCGGGTGTTTGCGCGGTGTTGCCGTAGTCATTGACCACGACACGGAAACGCTCAATCGCTGCAACATAGTGCCCACGCTTCAAATAGTACCGACCAATATCNATTTCTTTACCAGCCAACTGGTTCAACGCGATGCCGAATTTTTCTTCGGCTAGGCGGGCGTATTCCGTGCCGGGATACGTCTCGATCAACTCGCTGAACACTTGCAATGACCGGAACGTGTTTCGTTGATCCCGTTCGACGTCAATAATCTGGTCGTAGTAGGACAAGGCAACCAAATACATTGCCAACGGTGCTTCCGCTGTGGTTGGATAGAAATCCAGATACCGCGCCGCCGCAGCGCGGCTTTCGGGATACATCTGTTCTTCGCGATATGCCTTGGCAGCACCGATAATTGCGTATTTCGTTTCGACGGAGTATGGATGCAACCGTTCGACTTCGTTATAGAATTCCGCAGCACCCTCATAATCGCCACGCGCCACTTTAGCCTCGGCCAGTGCCATAATCTGCGCAACAGGTGTACCTTCGCCAACCTGCTCTGGTCCACGACCTGAACACGCTGCAATGAACAAAACCGAAATGAGCGCTAAGCCGCGAAAACCTTGAAATACGCCTGACATACTAATCCTCGAAATTACGTGGTTTCACGTCTGAAACCATTTCCTTGCATGAAGGATTACCACATGATTTTGACGGGAAAAAGGATTCTTACGTAACAAACGACGCAGATAACGCTAAACCGCCAATTCCAAGTCGCTATAGCTTAGGCCAACCCCGGGTAAATGCGCGGATTGACGATCATTTACTTCTACAATTTCGAATGATTCTGGCGACGCAAAAACAGCACGTAACAACAGGTTTGTCATCCGGTGGCCCGCACGAACCCCGCGATAACGCCCGATAACCGGTCCGCCTGCTAGGGCCAAATCTCCAAGCGCGTCCAGCATNTTATGCCGGACACATTCATCCTCGCGCCGATACCCCTCAGNGTTCATTACTTTGCCGTTATCAACAACCACGGCATTGGCCAAAGAACCACCACGCGCTANNCCAATNGATTTCATNTACTCAACATCCGAGAGCATGCAAAAGGTGCGNCANTTACTAAGCTCTCGCACGAAACTGCCGTTTCTCATGTTAAGTGTATGATGTTGNCGNCCTATGGCCTCGTCCGAAAANGCAATTTCAAAATCAATTTCAAAATCATCACTTGGGGAGAGTTCGGCGAAAGCTTCGCCANCCGTTACGGAGACCGCCTTCAGTATGCGCATAACCCTAACCGGTGCTTCCAATTCAGCAACGCCTACTGCAAGGATTTCTTTAACAAATCGGTCGGCGCTACCATCCATTATCGGAACTTCTGGTCCATCGATTTCAACGATCGCATTATGCACACCACATCCGGCCAATGCTGCCATCAGGTGTTCAACCGTTGCGATTTCGACGCCTGCCGTGTTGCACAAACTTGTACAAAGCTGCGTGTCATTCACCAGATCAAACCGCGCCGGAATTCGGTTGTCTTTGCCTGTGATATCAACACGCCGAAACTCAATTCCGAAATCCACGGGCGCAGGCGTTACGCGCAGGCGCGCTGGCCGGCCAGAGTGAAGTCCTGCACCTACCAATTCAAATGTTGATTTCAGTGTCGTTTGCACANGATTATCCATGAGTAAATTTGTTTACGCCGGAATAATGCGGATTGACGCGCAGGGCAACTCAATCTTTGTGACGTTTTGCAACATCGGTAATATTCAGCAATATCATGCCAGATAACGAAAACGGACGCTTGAAGTTCAAGCGCCCATCTAGTTGAAATATAAGATAATTAGTTAGCTTGACGTCGCAAGAAAGCCGGTATCTCTACGCGGTCCAATTCTTCGTCGTTTACGTCCTCATAAGTCTGCACTTCTTGCTCATGAAGCGGTGGCTGGCGACGGACCGCTGCCGCGTCGGTATTAGGGCCGTGACCAGTCATACGGTTAATCAAATTGTTAATCGCAAAACGCCCTTGCGCTTCGGCAATTGGTTCTGGCGCGGCCTCGGCCTCTTCTTCCATATCCGGAACTTTGGCAACGGCAGCACGCAAGCGGCGCAAGGCATCCACTGACGGGTCAACAGCCTCTGCGATTTCGACCGTTTCATCTATGGGCGCATCATCAAACAAAGTTCCGAGGCTCGGCTCGGTGGTTTCGCTAGCAACGGTGGGCTCAGGTGCAGAGTCAACAGGTCCCGTGAAAGGCTCGCGTTCAGCGTCCGCTGCTTGGGGCTGTTCATAAACGAGCGGCTCGGCCATGCTGCGACGCGGGGTGTGTACAGGGCTAACACCTTCGGCGATGTCAATTCCCGTAGCAACAACAGAAACGCGCATAACACCTTCCATTGATGGATCGAGTGTCGAGCCGACGATGATGTGGGCGTCTGCGTCCACCTCTTCGCGAATACGGTTTGCCGCTTCGTCCAATTCAAACAACGTCAGGTCGTGGCTGCCGGTAATGTTAATCAACACACCGCGCGCGCCGCGCAACGAAATCTCGTCTAGCAACGGGTTGGCAATCGCTTTCTCGGCAGCCTGAATGGCGCGATCTTCGCCAGACGCCTCGCCAGTACCCATCATCGCCTTGCCCATCTCGTCCATCACGGAACGCACATCGGCGAAGTCTAGGTTGATAATACCCGGGCGGATCATCAGGTCGGTAACGCCTTTAACACCTTGGTAAAGAACGTCATCCGCCATCGCGAAAGCCTCGGTGAACGTGGTTTTCTCATTCGCCAAGCGGAACAGGTTCTGGTTTGGAATAATAATCAGCGTATCTACTACTTTTTGCAAAGCCGCCACGCCTTCTTCGGCCTGCCGCATCCGGCGTGCCCCTTCGAACTGGAATGGTTTGGTTACAACACCAACCGTCAGAACACCCAACTCACGGGCTGCAGCCGCGATAATCGGCGCAGCGCCTGTTCCGGTGCCGCCGCCCATACCCGCTGTGATGAAACACATATGTGCGCCGGCCAGCAGATCGACAATTTCTTCAAGGTTTTCCTCAGCCGCCGCGGCCCCGACTTCCGGCCGCGCCCCAGCGCCAAGACCTTCGGTTACTTTTGCGCCTAACTGTAACTTGGTCGTAGCATTGCTTTGCTGCAAAGCCTGTGCGTCAGTGTTCGCAACTACGAAATCCGCACCTTCGAGTTCTTTTTCGATCATATTATTGACCGCATTACCACCCGCACCACCGACACCAAATACTGTAATACGAGGTCTCAGATCGGGTTGATCCGGCATGCTAAGATTCAAAGCCATGATAAGTTCCGCCTGTTATGTTTCCCCTTGATGTGGGGATTCTAAATATACTACTGCTGATTCCTAATCGTAACCTAAACTTAAGTGTTCGTCACCATTTTTCGTGTTTTTTCCTACAATATCCTGTAGGTACCCCCTTATTTGGTGTTTATGGGCAACATTACACCTAAATCGCAAATTACCAGTTATTTCGGAACCAGCGCATGGCACGGCGCACTTTGCGTGTACCAATTCGGTCAGCTGGCATTTCGAAATCCCAGCATTCATCTTGGGGATGACTCGCGTGTAACGCCAGACCTACTGCCGCGGCAAATCCCGCGCCCGTCGCTGCTTGTGGCAATCCCATAACACGAATTGGCTTACCGATCCGGCATCGGCGCCCCAAAATACGCGTTGCAAGCTCGTCAATTCCTTGAATTTGGCTTGAACCGCCCGTCAAAACGATCTGCTGGCTCGGTAAATATTCGAAACCGGATGCATCGAGGCGCTCGCGCACCTCTTCAAGAATTTCTTCGACACGTGGCCGCATTACTCCGATAAGTTCAGAGCGCGAGACATGCCGCCGG
>JAESQH010000130.1 GCA_016765235.1 Paracoccaceae bacterium | reverse complement strand
AATGTTCTCATTTTTTCGGACAAGAACTCATGTCGTATGTAAAGAACGTGAATCTCATTTTCTACAGCCCAATCGATAGACTATTTATATAGGGCACGGGATTACCTATAACTCCGTCAAACCCCTCGCCGCGTTTCCCGAAGTGATGGAGCTGAACATCGGCCATTTCATCATCGGGGAGGCGATTTTCTCGGGCCTCGATTCCGCCATCCGCCGCATGCGGGCGTTAATGGATGAATCTCGTAATGAGGCGTTTGGAATAGGTGTCGCGTGATCATCGGCATCGGCTCTGATCTGGCGAACATCGAACGTATCCAAGGTACGATCGACCGTTTCGGGGATCGATTCCTGAAACGTGTTTTCACCAACATTGAGCGCGCCACCGCTGATCGCCGTCTTTTGAGCACAGAAACCTACGCCAAACGCTGGGCCGCGAAGGAAGCGTGCTCCAAGGCCCTTGGCACCGGCCTTCGCATGGGAATCGCCTGGAACGAGATGGAGGTTCGCAATCTGCGCACCGGCCAGCCGACCATGCATGTGACCGGAAGTGCGGCAGCACGCCTCGCCCGCTTGACACCCGAAGGGCACCATCCCCATATCCATGTGACCCTGACCGACGATCATCCGTGGGCGCAGGCCTTTGTTATCATCGAGGCGTTACCAAAAACCCCTACATAGCTTGACACTGCGCACCGCAACAGCGAAAAGCTGCCGGAAATTGAACACAGGAAAATTATTAACCATGGCATCTAAATCCTCGACAGACGGTGGCTTGATGGAAACCGTCAAAACGGTCGTATTTGCGCTTCTCCTCGCGGGCCTGATCCGCACCCTGTTGTTCCAACCGTTCTGGATCCCGTCCGGTTCGATGAAGCCCACATTGCTGATCGGCGATTTCCTGTTCGTTAACAAATACACCTACGGGTATTCCTACGCCTCCTGCCCGACCCTGTTCGGCACTGACTTCTGCGGATTCGCCAAAGGTTCAGACGAGCGCTTGTTCGGCAATGAACCAGAGCGCGGCGACGTTGTAGTATTCAAACACCCCGTGCACGGTGCGGATTACATCAAGCGCCTGATCGGCCTTCCGGGCGATCGCATTCAGGTGAAAGACGGCATTCTTTACATCAACGACGTCGCCGCCCCGCAAACGGAAATCGCACCCTTCGTTGAAGTGTATGAAAAGCAAGGACCACAGCAAGGTTTCCCGCGATGCGCAAATCCGCGACCGGCGTTGGGTGGCGATTGTGTCAAAGGAAATGCACTGGAAACGCTACCAAACGGCGTGGTCCACGAAGTGTTGAACATCGAAGATTCACGTGCCGACAACACAAAAGAATTCCTCGTACCCGAGGGCAACTATTTCTTCATGGGTGACAACCGCGACAATTCCGTGGACAGCCGCTTCTCCCAACGTGGCTATAACCCCGGCGTTGGTTTCGTACCGGCCGAAAACATCATTGGCCGCGCTGACCGCATCGTATTTTCCGCCGCTGGCAGCGCATTGTGGAAATTCTGGGATTGGCGCTCGGACCGTTACCTAAAGGCAATCGATTGAAGCTTTCGGCAACCACCACAGCGTTCATCCAGCGGCTAGGGCACAAATTTGCCCGCCCCGAATTGCTGCACCAAGCGTTAACCCATTCATCCCTGTCCACGAACACCCGCCCTGACAACCAGCGCCTCGAATTCCTCGGCGACCGCGTCTTGGGCCTTGTGATCGCGGAGGCATTGTTGATCGACGACATGGAGGCCCGAGAAGGCAAACTCGCACCTCGACTGAACGCATTAGTACGCAAAGAAACCTGCGCCGAAGTGGCCGAGGGCGTCGATCTAGGCGCCGCATTAATGCTCGGCCGCTCAGAAATGTTATCCGGTGGTCGCAAGAAAACTGCCTTACTTGGCGATGCAATGGAAGCTGTAATCGCTGCCGTTTATCTGGACGCCGGATACGACGCCGCCAAAGCCCTGATCCTGCGCTTGTGGGGTAGACGCATCGCAACCGCCGAAGAAAATGCCGCTGACCCCAAGTCAGACTTGCAGGAATGGGCACAAGCCCGCCGCATGCCCCCGCCAATATATGCAGAAATCGAACGTAGCGGCCCAGATCATGCGCCAGTGTTCATTATCGAAGCACAACTGAAAAACGGCAAATCCGCCCGCGCAACCGCCCCAAGCAAACGGGCCGCGCAACAATTGGCGGCCACCGCATTACTCAAAGAACTGGAGGCCTGACATGGCTGATACCAAATGTGGATACGTCGCCCTGATCGGTGAACCGAACGCCGGAAAATCGACCCTGTTGAACAAAATGGTCGGCGCAAAAGTATCCATCGTCACCCACAAAGTCCAAACGACTCGCGCCCGCATTCGCGGCATCACGATGGAAGGCGACACACAAATCGTTTTCGTCGACACCCCCGGCCTGTTCCGCCCGCGCCGCAACCTAGACCGCGCGATGGTGACAGCAGCGTGGACCGGCGCCGCCGACGCAGACATGGTTGTCCTGCTGGTAGAGGCCCACCGCGGCGTTACCGAAGGCGTAAAAGCCATATTGGAAGCGTTGAGAGAGCGCGTTCAACATCGCCCCATCGTGCTGGCGATCAACAAAATCGACCGCGTAAAAAGCGACAAACTTCTCGGGTTATCGACCGAGTTGAACGGATTGTTCGACTTCACCGCCACCTACATGATCTCTGCCGAAAAAGGCCACGGCACCGCGGATTTGAAAAAATGGTTAGCCGGGGAACTGCCCGACGGCCCATGGCTCTACCCCGAAGACCAGATCGCCGATCTGCCCCTGCGCCTGCTGGCCGCCGAGATTACACGCGAAAAACTGACCCTGCGCTTGCACCAGGAACTGCCCTATCAGCTGACCGTGGAAACGGAAAAGTGGACCGATCGCAAAGACGGCTCCGTTCGTGTTGACCAGCTGATTTACGTTTTGCGCGACGGTCACAAAGGTATCCTTTTGGGGCCAAAAGGCGAAACGATCAAGTCCGTCTCCGTCGCATCTCGCCAAGAATTGAAAGAATTTCTGGGCCGCGAAGTCCACCTGTTCTTACAGGTTAAAGTGCGCCCTAAATGGCTGAACGACCCCGAACGTTTCACCGAGATGGGGCTAAACTTCAAAGACGGTCTATGACCCCGCGCGTTACTTCCGAATTCTGGGTTAAGGCGTATCTGACGCGCCTGCGGGTGATGAACATTCCCGCGTTTCTAACGTCCCGTGGCGATGCAACGGCTGGCGCCGTGTTGGTGAAAATCAACACGCTGGATGGTAACGCGCAGGCCTTTCAGCGCAGCTACGACACAGAAGGCAACCGCATCTGGGTCCCCCTAGCGGAGGGGACCGAAGCCGACGTTGACGAATCGCTCGCGCGGCAACGCAAATATGACCCTGATATCTGGACCATCGAGGTAGAAGATAAACAAGGTCGAAGCCTACTGGATCAAGACGGGCTTTCGGGCTAGGTTCCTCAAATGGAATGGCGCGACGAAGGGGTTTTACTGTCGGTGCGAAAGCACGGCGAAGGCTCCGCAATCATCGAAGTATTTACGAAAAGTCACGGCCGCCACGCAGGCCTCGTGCGCGGTGGTGGATCGCGCAAGATGTCCCCCATCCTGCAACCGGGTGCGCAATTATCCGTTGAATGGAAAGCGCGTCTCGAAGACCACCTAGGCAGCTATACCATTGACCCGATAAAATCCCGCGCCGTCCAGATCATGGGCGACCGCGCAGCCTTGGCCGCAATGGGCACGATATCTTCGCTGCTGTGCCTCGGCCTACCGGAACGCGAAGAACACACACGCCTTTATGCACGCACCATTGATCTTGTCGATGCCCTGGGCGAGACCGACGACTGGCCAGCCCGATACGCGCTTTGGGAAAACGCGCTGTTAACCGATATGGGATTCGGTCTAGACCTATCCGAATGCGCCGCCACCGGATCGACACAGGAACTGATCTACGTCTCNCCNAAATCNGGTCGCGCCGTCAGCCGTACGGGCGGCGCGGATTACGCCGACCTAATGTTGCCGTTGCCAAGGTTCCTGCGGATGGACGAGCCGATGACCCAAAGCACGGACGTTGCTGATTCCCTACACATTACGGGACATTTCCTTAACAAATGGCTAATGCCTGCGCTGGGTCGCGAAAACCTGCCGGCAGCGCGCGAACGCTTGATTTCTGCATTACAGCGCTGGAAATAGTTAACACCGTCGCTGCACAATTTGTGCATACGTGTTGTGTACGCATTGTGTACGGGTTGTGCACACCAATTTTCCGCGTTTCACCAAAGGTTAACGCCCTAATTTCGGCCCTTTTCCAACACGCGGCGCGCGATAACCTGCGCCTGAATTTCTGCCGCACCCTCNAAAATACTCAAGATTCGCGCATCACATAAAACACGGCTGATCGGATACTCCAACGCAAACCCGTTACCCCCATGAATTTGCAGAGAATTATCCGCGCACATCCACGCAACCCGCGCCCCTAACAGCTTCGCCATGCCCGCTTCGAGGTCACAACGCCGCCCGTTATCCTTCTCGCGCGCCGCGAAATAGGACAGTTGCCGGGTGATCATAATCTCCACCGCCATCATCGCTAACTTGCTGTAAATGCGGGGAAATTCGATCAGAGATTTACCAAACTGCTTGCGATCAATCGCGTATTCCATCCCCAGTTCCATCGCGCATTGCGCAACCCCAATCGCACGCGCNGCNGTCTGGATACGGGCCGATTCAAACGTCTGCATCAATTGCTTGAACCCCTGCCCTTCAACGCCGCCAAGCNAGCTTTCCGCTTTCACTTTGAAACCGTCAAAACCCAACTCATATTCCTTCATCCCGCGATACCCGAGCACCTCGATCTCGCCTCCCGACATCCCCTCCGCAGGGAACGGATCACCTTCAATCCCACGCGGTTTTTTCGCCAAAAGCATTGATAAGCCTGAGTAATTTTCAGTGTCGGGATCCGTCCGAACCAACATAGTCATTACGTCCGTTCGCGCCGCATGCGTGATCCACGTCTTGTTTCCAGTCACAGTATATTCGTCCCCGTCCAACACCGCGCGCGTCCGTAAACTGCCCAAATCGGACCCCGTATTTGGTTCCGTAAACACTGCCGTTGGCAGGATTTCAGCGGAGGCGATTTTGGGCAGCCAGTACTGCTTTTGCGCCTCAGTCCCGCCGCAAATAATCAACTCCGCCGCGATTTCGGACCGTGTGCCCAAGGACCCGACCCCGATATAGCCGCGCGACAGTTCTTCGGACACCACACACATCGCGGTTTTGGTCATTCCGAAGCCGCCATACTGTTCAGGAATCGTCAAGCCGAACACGCCTAGATCACCCATTTCCGTCAGGATTTCCATCGGGATAAGTTCATCTTTCAGATGCCACTCGTGGGCGAAAGGAACAACTTTGTCATCAGCAAAACGACGGAACTGGTCGCGGATCATTTCGTATTCTTCGTCTAGGCCTGTGTCACCGAAAGTCGCTACCCCATCCCGTTCGATCATCAACTCTACCAGACATTTTCGCGCGGCATCCGTGTTACCATGCAAGAGATCGCCGAAATCCAACGCATCCTCCACCCCCAAGTCATGTAAGCGAACGATTTCGCCTTGTGCCATTGGGATTCCACCGCGAATCTGGCTTAGGTATTCTCCGAAACCGATTTGCAAAAGTAGGCGCTCCATCTCGCCTAGACGCCCGCTAGCGTGCAACCTTTCAGCCCACGCCAACATTTGCCGCAGACTTTCGACATAGGTCGCCAACCAGCTTAAACCGTGGGCGGCGAACTGTTCCTGCTCCACTGCTTTGCCCGATACACGGCCATCNATTGTNACNCGGTCNGNCATNANATTNCNGGCNGTATCCAGAATATTTTCGATCACCGGAACCGCAGTTTGGCANCGCTCCAACAGGTCAGGGAAGATTGNGTCGTTTTGCGTTTCGTNGGTCATTAAATTCACCTTATTGACGGCCTCAAGNACGNCCANGANATGTTGCGCTGTACGCTAGGTTTTGTGCGGTTGCGAAGACCCTAGGATTTCCAATGATGGGCGTCAATGGTCGCGCAATAATAATTCGTAAAATTACAATTAAATGTAATATTGTTGTTGTCGAATTGCATTGCCAAACTTGGAGTTCACACAGATAAGATATCCTTATGTTTGACGCACTTAACATCCTGACCACGCAGTACGGCCTATTTGCGATGGCCGTGACTTTTGTCGTAATGCTATTCGCTGGCTTCACCAAAGGGGCCGTCGGGTTTGGTTTACCGATGATTTGCATTAGTGGAATTGGGTCAGTATTGCCGGCGGAAATAGCGATTGCGGCGCTGATATTACCGGGTTTGATCACAAATATCTGGCAGTCCTTGCGCAATGGCTTTGGCGCGGCTTGGGCTTCCTTGAAGCTGTATTGGAGGTTGAACCTTGTTTTGTTAATCTCGATCTACGCATTCGCGCAATTGGTTGTTATCATACCAGAAACTGCGTTGTTCATTATCTTGGGTATTGGGATCACGTTCTTTGTAGGCTTGCAAATCATTGGGTGGATACCGCATATTCCCGCGCGTTTAGCCACGAAAATCCAAGTGCCCGTGGGATTGATTGCGGGATTCTTCGGGGGCTTGTCCGGCGTTTGGGGCCCACCAATCCTGTTATACCTTCTGTCACAGAAAACGCCGAAAATCGAGATGATCCGCATTCAAGGAATATCTTTCCTTGTTGGTGCCATCGTATTAACGGGGGCGCATTTTCAATCCGGTTTACTAAACAAAGTAACGGCACCCTTGTCGGCATGGCTGATTATTCCAGCCTTGGTTGGCATGGCAATCGGATTTAATGTGCAGGACAAACTGGACCAAGAGAAGTTTCGTAAAATTACGCTAGCGGTTCTCGCTATTGCTGGTCTGAACCTGCTGCGACGTGGGTTATTTGGTTAATACAGCACCGGAACGCCGATCGTCTCCTGCTGCCTCGAACCCATTCTTGGTTTGGCGTACGGCGTGGACGCCACCGAAGAACATTGATTGCTGTGGCCACCGGTTGGCACTTGGAAATTCTGCCAGTAAGGCTTCGCGCCGCTCCTCGGTTCCGGTGTCTTCGAAATCCAGAATCTGGGGCGTTTCGTCGATGTGCAAACGCGGGGCGCGCACAGCGTCTTCCATCGCATAACCGCCGTCGATCAGATTTATTGCGACTTGCGCCAAAGCCGAGCGAATACGATTGGACCCACCCGAACCCATCATCGTCAATATCCCGTTATCTCGCAACGCCATCGGGCACATCATCGAGGCGAGGCGTTGATCCTCGTGCCACGAATTCACGCCATCAGGTACAAGGTCGTCTTCGCCAAGCATGTTGTTGGCCATAATACCCGTGCCCGGAACAATCAGTCCTGACCCCTCGCCATTCGAAAGGGTAAACGCCGCACCCATACCGTTTTTGTCGATCACGG
>JAESQH010000129.1 GCA_016765235.1 Paracoccaceae bacterium | reverse complement strand
TAGGGTCAGGACTCGTTAAATCCAGAAGATGACGATTGCGGCAATCTGAATTGCTGATAGGAAAGCATGTGCGCAGCGGTCGAACCGCATAGCGATGCGCCTCCAGTCCTTGAGTTTAGCGAACATGTTCTCCACTTTGTGTCGCTGTTTATATAAGGTTTTACAGTATGTTGCGGGGTGTTTGCGTTTGGCTCTGGGTGGGATGCACGGGGTTATACCGCGCTCGATCAAGGCCGCACGATAGGCGTCACTGTCGTAGCCTTTATCACCAAGCATCTCGGTTGCTGCAGGTAAATCCGGCAGCAATGTCGCCGCACCTTTGTGGTCGGATTGCTGACCTTCGGTCAGTAAAAGCCGCACGGGGCGGCCTTCACCATCGCAAACCGCGTGTAATTTGCTATTCAGTCCACCCTTGGTGCGGCCAATAGCGCGGGGAATACCCCCCCTTTTAGCAGGCTGCAAGCCGTGCGGTGTGCTTTGAGGTGGGTAGCATCAATCATAAGGCGGTCCGGCGGGCCGTTTTCGGCTACCAAAGCCGTGAAAATCTTGTCGAATACCCCCATCTTCGACCACCGTATAAACCTGTTATATAAGGTCTTATGTGGCCCATAGACCGCCGGTGCGTCCCGCCAGCGCAACCCATTGCGAATGACGTGAATAATGCCGCTGATCACTTTGCGGTCATCCACCCGNGGCACCCCGTGCGACAAAGGAAAATACGGTTTGATCCGCGCTATCTGTTCTTCGCTGAGCCAAAATTGATCTGACATAGTGCCCTCCTGATGCTTTGGAGGGCATTGATTCAGAACTTTGTCTGATAGGCAAGATATTAATAGGTCCTGACCCTAGGTCCCAGGAATAGTTGCGATATAGCCTTGGAGACGTGTTCCCCGGGGCCGAGTAAGTTTTTCCCGACCAAACTCCGAACGCCAACCTTGGGTCCATTGGTTCCGCTTCTAAGCAGGATCGAATAATTTTTCCGGCGTGTTTTAAGACAATCTCTTCAAACGCGCTTCCTTTGTAGTAATCCAACATCATAGGTTTTGCCACTTTAGCGACATCTTCTATGCCCAAGCGCATTTCGGGGTCATCTACCTTGATGAACTTCTTTTCAGCAGAAAGGAACCAACTCGCCACCTCCATCAGGACTTCTCTTTTCCTGTCTTCGGCAGAGGGTTTTATCGGGGCACGGTGACCTAAAGCGGCTGGCTGCCATGCCACACCAGATTGGAGGTCCTTTTCCAACCGGCTTTGCTCAATTTCTTGCCACGCGCTTTGCCCAACATCTTGCCATTCAATGGAAGGTGGAAGGTCGTCGGTGTCTATNAGCGATGAAATGTCATCGGTGTCTATGAGCGGTATATCATTATTAGTCATGCACCTCTTTTACTTACTCTCGAGGTGCTGACAAGTGAGTCAATTACTGGGATGCTGGTTTGTGGAAATTATAGGGGGATATTTGGTTGAGTTCTTGGGTTGATCAGTTGGCTTCATCGGAAAGCGGTTTGCTGCTCTCGGTCGAAATGCCGCCAAAATTCTATTTATTACTCGACCGTTTATAGCTTCGCGAAAAACCGCAGAATTCGAATACTTAATGAACCCAGCAAGGACCCAAACAATCCAAGAAGTGTTGCAAAAAAACCAAATACACCAACAATCCCAGCGATGATCTCATCGCTATATCGCATCGTCGAACGGAAAACTCTACTCTTTCCCAAAACCTCGAATACACCAACAGTTCGATCACCCGTCACATCTGCAACGCGAGCAATTGCACGAGCATCTGAGGGTGTATCAATGTTTTTCATGAGGTGCAGAGTATGGGGAATACCAACTGAAGTTCGAATGCTCCCCAGATCGTCAACTACCATCAAGGCTGGCTTAATCGCATCGGGGTTTATTGCCCGTCTGACATCCGCAAAATAGCTTCCAAAACTGGATTTTGCGATAATATCCCTGTCAATTGCTCCCGTGAAGGTTCGCCTCAAGAGGCGCAACAGCGGGTCCGAGATACGACCCATTCGTTTTGCAGTTTTGGCCATTGATGCACCAATTTTCACAGTAGCAGATGTTCCTCCTGTTAAAGGAACCAACACAACAGCCCCAAGGCCAACCGCTGATAGCCCAAGCTCAAACATATCGACTTCTTCACCGAACACATAATGTTTGCTTTCACGGACTACACCCACAACATCACCGATTGGTGTCAAATCGACAGGTACACGACAGATCACTACAGCAGACAAATCGCATCTAGCTGGGTTCCAAGCGCAAGCAGCACATTTTCCGGTAAAGGCAAGAACCCCATTATCATCGTTGTCAGCGATATCTCGTTTAGTTTGTAATTCGGTGCCGATAAAAATATCTTGATCTGCGGCGACTTCTTCTACGGCCTTAATCACCAACCAGTTTCGAGGTTGTTCGTCGAGCAACTCGGCAATCCGAGTTTCTATGCTTTCTTGAGTCACATGAGTTGAAAGTTGTTTTTCAATTCTAGCAGCAACATCTTCTGTTGCGCGCTCAACCAATAGCGTAGCGGTTGGGTTCCGCCAAAGTGCATGAAAGTTAAACGCCGTAATACCAAATGTCCCAATCATCGAGGTGATAAGTATCGAACGGGCAATTTTTCGTATCACGTGGTATTCCTAGATATACCCATGATTGAGAGATTTACCTTCCGGAAAACAAGGGGCGGTTCAGTTGTCATAGTTAGGTGTTCCTTTTTTGCTCACCCAAAGTCAACCTTCGGTTGCTTGCGTGTTTTACTGTTTTTGACGATCCGTGTCCGATTGCGACCAATGACGACCGGCTTCATGGCGCGTTCGGCAGTATTGTTGTCCATCTCAAGGAACCAGTTGTCGAGGTAAGGTTGTGTTTTGGACATACGGCCCAAGGCATATCGAATGGCTCACAAAAACTGAGAAACTTCCCGCATCTATACAAAGAAACTTATCATGGAGATGTATAGATGTTTACGACTTTCACACTGCTTGTTGCAGTTGGGTGCAGCTTGCGGCTGGCCCTTAACTGGATATTAAGGCGACGTTTCGCCGTTGGTCTTTCAGTTCCACAGGCTCTTGCTGGTGCCCTTGTGGTGCTGGCCGGGCTACCCGACTTCCTGCAGCCACTATCTTTCCCGATACCGCTTGGGATGACAGTGGGGCTGCTGCTGCCAGACCTCTTCATGAGAAGGAGTTAGGAATGGCAAAGCTTAACATCACCCCTGGATGCATCGTGCTGATTGCTGGCTTTGATGACATTCCAGAGCATAGCTTTTGTGTCGATGAGGTCTTTGAGGACTTCGTCACGGGGATGGCCCTGTCTGGGTCCCTAGCTGGGGAATACGGGGAACCCGACCTCGAACTAGTTGTCCGGGTCCTGTCCACCTAAAGCTAGCCATCAAGAGGCGTCAGGGAAGGGCTTATTCCCTGACCTTCAGTGAATCCAATCACAAAAATCCAATCACACCATCAAACCGGGGCAATTGCCCTTGGAAGGAGACGTTATGTCTACGAAGATCAAATACGCCTACAAAGCCCACAACACCTGGGTCTACCGCAGAATTTACCCCAAACATCTCCAGGAGCTACTGGGCTCCGGTCTCAAGCGCTCTTTGAAAACAGCCGACGCAAAGGAAGCTAAGCGGCGGAGTATTGAGATGAACCAAACCTACGCTAACATTGTCTCTGAAGCAGACGCCCATCTGGCGGCAGGCGTGAGTGCAAGCGTTGACTGTGAAAACGAAGTCCACACCCTTGCCGTTGTTGCTCCCAGGTATCAGCGTGCTCGTCTCTTGGGACAGCGGATAGTAGCAGACCTTGCCGCAGCGTATCTTGCTGAAGTCTCCAGCAGGCTGCGTCCAGGGAGCTACAAGTCGGTTCGCTTTGCGTTGGGGTTGCTGGTGTCCCACCTTGGCCATAAGCAGGTCGGGGACGTTACCCTAGAGCTAGGCAAAGAGGTCCTTGGGTATATTGCAACCCTATCGCCTAACGTCAGGAAGTACAGCCAAGCGAAGGACGCTTCCTTGCCCCTACTAGCTAAGCTTTCTTCGCAGTTGGAGCCCCACTGCTACCTCACCCCCCAAACCCAGCAACGGATACTGACGCAGATGCAGCAGTTCCTTGAATGGTGTGTTGGACAAGGGGAGTTACAGGGGAACCCCTGGGAAGCCCTCAAAGTCAGAGAGCGCCCAGAGGTAAACCCTCACGGGGTCCTGACAGACGAGCAGGTCAGCATTCTCCTGGGTGCAAAAGACCGGGTACTGCACAACGCTCTTCTGTTTGGTCTGCTTACAGGTATGCGGTCTGGAGAGCTTTGCGGGCTCCTGGCAGAGGAGGTCACACAGAAAGGCAACCTTGGCCGCTTCCTCCACCTCCGCCCTAATGCTCTGCGTCTCCTGAAGTCCAAAGCCGCAGAGCGCGAAATACCCCTGCACCCGGCCCTTGAGCAACTGCTGGATACATCCCTGCCACGGGAAGGCAGGCTGTTTCCCCGGTTAAGTGTGGACAGGGTTGTGAAGGGCTACGCAAAGCTCAGGCGGAGGCACCCCGAACTCCACGGCACAGTGTTCCACTCCACCCGCAAGTGGTTCATCACACAGTGTGAGCGCACAGGGGTTCCAGAGCACTTTACGGCTACGCTCGTGGGGCATCACTCTGCCAGGTCGCAGAACAAGCTGACTTACGGGCTGTACTCTGCGGGTATCAGCGATGCGCAGAAGCGGGAAATCGTTGATGGGATCAGGCTGCCTCAGGGGGTAACACCGTGAGTACCCCTTCAATCCCTGACATCGAAGCCTTTGAGGAGCGCGCCGCCATCATCGAGTATGATGGGGGTCTCACGCGTAAGCAGGCTGAGGATCTGGCCGCCCAGGCGCAGGGCTTCCGGGATGCGGCCCACTACTGGCAGTGGCTTGCTGACTATGTGTTGGGAAAGCAAATCACCTGAGCGCTAACCCAACCTCCACTCGATGTCTCAAAGGGGCATTGGGTGGGGGGGGTGGTTAACCCCAAACTAAACCACAACAATCCTACCCCGTCCCGATATCCATTTTGGATGTTTGGGCGGGGTGACACTTGCAATTATTTTTTTGACTATACAGCGTAAGCGGTGGCCCGCTGGCACCTAACCCCTAAAATTCCACGGCAGCAGGGTTTCAATGTCACTTTGTTTGTGGCCATT
>JAESQH010000128.1 GCA_016765235.1 Paracoccaceae bacterium | reverse complement strand
GTTTGCACGAATTTTGTCCAAGGCTTAAATTGTAATGAATACTGAAACATTAACGCTGCCCGATCTGGGCTGGGGCGCTTTTTTCCAATCGCAACTTTCAATCGAGGAGGTTGAGGGCATGCGCCCTTTACGCATCGTCGAAGTCCATCGCAATTCGCTGGAAGCGATGGGGGTGGATGGGTCCATCCGGCTGCCAATGCACCGCGATCTGGTTGAACACGGCATGGCGGTGGGGGATTGGGTTTTAACCGAACAGGACAGCGTTCAGGTTGAACGTGTGTTGGACCGCAAAAGCTTGATCAAGCGTGGCTCGGCTGGGTTAGAGGCCGTAGCGCAGCTTATTGCCGCCAATATAGACACGTTGTTTATTGTGTCTTCGTGCAATGCAGATTTCAATATTGCACGGCTGGAACGGTATATGGCGCTGGCCCATCAGGGCGACGTTGAACCCGTNGTGGTGCTGACCAAGGCNGANATGTGCGATGANCCGTCGGANTNTATNGANNNNGCNNNCGANTTGCANAATGNGATTACGATNACGATTGATGCGACGGCTGGCGGANNCNNTNGAACATCTGGCGCCGTGGTGTGGCGTTGGGCAAACGGTGGCACTGGTGGGGTCGTCAGGGGTTGGCAAATCGACGATTACCAACACGATGACAGGGTTGGATATCCTGACGCGTGGCATCCGCGAGGNTGATGCCAAGGGAGTGCACACGACCACGGCGCGCTCCATGTATCGCATGGTTTCGGGCGGTTGGCTGATTGACACGCCGGGGATGCGGGCGTTGCGGCTGGTGGATGCGCGACAGGCCGTGGATGCGGTGTTCGAGGATATCTCGGACCTAGCGCTGACCTGCAAGTTTAATGACTGCGCGCATGAAAGCGAACCGGGTTGCGCGATACGCGCGGCTGTGGATGCGGGCACGCTGGACGAGGCGCGGATCGGGCGTTGGCAAAAGCTGGTGCGCGAGGAAGATCAAGCGGTGGAGACCATCGCCGAAAGCCGTGCGCGGAACAAGAAATTCCATAAAGAAACGCGGGTGGCGCAGGGTATACGGCGTTTCAAGAAGGGTAAGTAGGACCACTCGGTGGCCTCGCTTCGCTCGGCGGTTGTGCCTTACTTTATGGTAAGGATTTCCGTTAACGATTTCTTCAGTTTTGCGACCGAGGGAACCGTGGCATCTTTGTCCGCGTGGCCGACAACCAAAATCATCACCGGTTTTTCTGATGGTGGGCGACCTAGCAAGCCGTTCAGGAACTTCATCGGGTTTGGGGTGTGGGTCAGGCAGGACAGGCCTGCGGTGTGCAGTGCGGCGATCAGGAAACCTGTCGCGATGCCGACGCTTTCGGGGACGTAGTAGTTTTTGAACTTGCTGCCATCGGCGAATTTTCCGTGACGTTGCGCGAACACCACGATCAACCACGGGGCTGTTGTCAGGTGGGGTTTGTCCACGCCTGTGCCGAGGGGTTCGAGGGCTTTGATCCATTCGTCGCCGCCACCACCTGCGTAGAACTTTTCTTCTTCGACCTCTGCCGCTTCGCGGATTTGGGCTTTGATTTTGGACGATTTCACGGCGACGAAATGCCAAGGCTGATGGTTTGCGCCNCTTGGGGCGGAACCGGCGGTCAGGATGCATTCCTCGATCACGCTTTGGTCGACGGGTTGGTCGGTGAAATCTCGTACGGAGTGGCGTTTGCGCATGTGGGCAAGGAAATCAGCCGCGGCTTTTTGCATTTCCTCGGGTGGCATATCGATGTGGTCGGGCAGGGCGATCGGGTCGAACTTCAGGTCTTGTTTTGCGAACATCATCGTCTCCAGTAAAACATTTTGTGGAAGTTTAGGATTTAGGCGTTCGAAACACCAGACATGTTCGCAACCGCCGAGCCGAAGGCGAGCTTGGTTCGGGCAGGAGGGCGGTAGCTGGCGATTATTGAAGTTTTGCAGGGTCAAGTTTCAGGAAGTTTGCAACTGCGTTCAAATCCCGTGAAATAATATAATTGTCTACATCGACCGATTGTGAGGCCGGTACGTTGTTTCGATAAATACCGGTTCTGAAAGTTGTCCATGCTTCTCTGGCGTTGTATTTTGTCGCTCCGCTATGAGAGTAAATCAATTTTCCGTCGACGTAGAATTTCAGCCAACCATCAGGCCCTTTTGAAGCATTTTGGGAAATTACAATACGATGCCATGTGTTTGCGCGGAAGATATTTCCGTTTTGGTAATCACATTCGTCAAGTTTTCGAAAGTTATTACAAACCTTCCAATGGTCGGCGCTGGCTTGATTGTAAATGGCAAACTGCGGGCTGTTTTTCGTGCCACGCTCGAATTCCGATTTGATCTGTAAAATTAAAGTGCGCTCATCATGCGGATTAAAACCCGGCCCAAATCGAATTGCGATACCGAAATGAATCACTCCACTCAGGTTTTTGAATCTGTCTGACATTATTTCGGCGCGTTCGGTGGAACTATTATCCCGTCCTACCATGGCATTATCGCCTGAACCCACGGTTATTCTGCCAAACCGATCACCGTCGAAAGCCCCGCCCGAGAATATCTGGAACTGCCGCTTCTGTAGGTGTCGATTGTCGAACCCGTTGTTTGGCGGCATGTTGCCACTTTCGAAGTCCCAGGAATATTTGCATGTTTGATTGTCAAATGTGCAGTCGATTATTCCCGCACTGGTCGTGGTTGCGGAAAGCGCGAGCGCCAACATTACCAAGCCGAAAATAATTCTGAACATGCGGGCCCCCAATTGTTCCACTTGCAATAGTAACGGAACTTTAACTAATCTTGGGGTTGATTCAAGTCCAATTTCTAAGTTTTAAAAACCGTTTATTTTGATGTGAAAGTCCGTTAGGCGAAGGCTTCCGGTTTAACTTCCCGTGCCATGTGGTCGAGTACGGCGTTCACGAATTTGGATTCTTTGCCATCGGGGAAGAAGGCTTTGGCGACGTCTACGAACTCGGATATCGCGACTTTGGGGGGGGTGGTTTGTGTCAGCAACTCGGATCCGGCGGCGCGGAATAGGGCGCGGATTGTGGGGTCGATGCGGTCGATGGGCCATTTGGCAACCAGTGCGCGGTCGGTCATTTGGTCGATCTTGGCTTGGTTGGTTACGGCTTCGCCAATCAGGGCGCGGAACAGTTTCAGATCGCCCTCGGCGTAGGTGTCTTCGCCAATTGTTGCGCCGAAACGGTAGGTTTCGAATTCGGTTTGGATGTCTTCCAAAGCTTCGCCCAACGCCTCCATCTGGAACAGGGCTTGGACGGCGTAAAGCCGCGCCGCTGATCGCATTTGGCGTTTTTCTGCTTGCGTTGGTTTAGGCGTCTTTGACATCAGGTAGTCCCTTGATCCCCGTAAGCTTCACCAGCCATCAGGATGTGTTCGGAAGTCGGTGCAATACGCCCCGAGCCTGTCTTTGTAAAGCGNCGCTTTATCGCAATCAGGTGCATGGCCGCATCCGCNGCACCGCCGCCTTTGTTTTGNCCCGTGTGATCGGCGCGAACNATGGCTTGNTCGCGGTTTTCGACNGTNAGGANGCCGTTGCCGATGCAGATGCCCTCTAAGCCCCATCANGGTCAGCGCGCGGGANNNNTCGTTGCAGACGGTGTCGTAATGGGTTGTTTCACCGCGAATGACGCAGCCAAGAGCGACGAAGCCGTCGTAGGCGCCGCTGGCCAGTTTAATGGCGGTAGGGATTTCGAGGGCACCGGGGACTTTGATAGTGTCGCACGTTGCACCGGCGGTGGTTATCGCGGCGGTGGCCCCCGCCAGCAGTTTTTGCGCGATGTCTTGGTAGTAGGGTGAAACCACAATCAGCACGCGTGTTGGCGTGTCGAATTTCGGGGATGGCAGGATGTGGTGGGATTCGGTGTTGGCCATGATTTACGTGCCCTCATAGATGGGTTGAGTGCCGACGATGGTGACGTCATAGGCGTCCAGTCCGATTATTTTGGGCATGGGGCTGTCGGTTAGCAATATGATGTCGGACAGGCCTAGGCTGGACAGGATTTGCGCCCCGATGCCGGTTTGGCGCAGGGTTTCGGGGGCTTCCTGATCGTCTAGCGCAAGTTTCTGGCTGGGGTTGCGGAACAGTACAACGACGCCTCGGCCTTCGTCTGCGATGATTTGCATCGCTTTTGGAAGCTTGTTCGCAAATGTTGTACCTAATCCCAGCACGTCTTCCAGCGGGTTGAGCGCGTGGGTGCGGACCAGCACTGGTTCGGGGCTGGCGATGTCACCTTTGGTTAGGGCGATGTGTTCGGTGCCGGATGTTTCGTCTGTGAATACGCGGAGGTTCCATTCGCCGCCAAACGCCGATGTTACGGTTTTTTGGGCCGTTTCACGGACCAGATTGTCGTGGCGGTGGCGGTAGGCGATCAGGTCGGAAATTGTGCCAATCTTTAGGCCATGCTTTTGCGCAAATTTGATCAGGTCTGGCAAGCGAGCCATGGAGCCGTCGTCGTTCATGATCTCGCAAATCACGCCCGAGGGGTTTAATCCTGCGAGGCGGGAAATATCTGTCGCGGCCTCGGTATGGCCTGCGCGTACCAGCACGCCACCGGGGCGGGCTTTTAGCGGAAAAACATGGCCCGGTGTGGCGATGTCGCGGGTCTGGACTTGCGGGTTGATAGCCACTGAAACAGTGTGCGCGCGGTCGTGGGCGGAGATGCCGGTAGTGACGCCCTCAGCGGCCTCGATCGACACGGTGAACGGGGTTTCGTGGCGCGATGAATTGTTGGACGTCATCATTGGTACGCCTAGGCGTTCGATTTGTTCGCCGGTCAGGGTCAGGCAGATCAGGCCGCGGCCATAGGTGGCCATGAAGTTGATCGCGTCGGGTGTGGCCATTTGGGCTGGGATCACCAGATCGCCCTCGTTTTCTCGGTCTTCGTGGTCAACGAGGATGAACATGCGGCCATTGCGGGCGTCCTCGATGATGTCCTCGATGGTGGAAATGGCGGTTGTGTAGTCGGTCATGGTTAGCCCTGCATTTCGGCCAGTCGCGCCACATAGCGTGCCAGCGTGTCAATTTCCAAATTCACCCGATCACCAACGGCAGCGTCGCCCCAAGTGGTGTGGGTCTTTGTGTGAGGTATGAAGTTGATATCAAAATCACACCCCGTCACGTCATTAACCGTCAGAGATGCACCGTTTAACGTCACGGAACCCTTCTGGGCGATGAATTTCGCGAGATCTTTTGGCGCGGTCAAGGTAACGCGGGTGCTGTCGCCATCGTCTTGCATCTTCGTGATAGTGGCGAGGCCGTCTACGTGGCCAGACACGATATGCCCGCCAAGTTCGTCGCCCAGTTTAAGCGCGCGTTCAAGGTTTACACGTTTGCCAGCCTTCCAACCGTCGAGGGTGGTTTTCGATACTGTTTCGGCTGAAATATCGACGTCGTACCAGTCGTCGCCTTTGGCAACCTCTGTCAGGCAAACGCCGTCACTGGCGATAGAGGCGCCGAGGTCCACGCCGCTCATGTCGTAAGAACATAATATCCGCGCGCGCAGATCGCCGCGTTCTTCGGTTTTCTGGATGGTGCCGATGTCTGTAACAATGCCGGTAAACATACGCCGTTCTCCTTATGCTTCAAGGATTGTGGTAGCGCGGCGGGCGCGAAGGGGCAAGGCATTTGTAATTGCGAAAACGCGACGTTTCGCGTATCAAAGCGCGATTGTTTATCGTTCTGGAAACCGCCATTTTGACACTGCACCGGAAGTTTTTGTTCCTGCAAGGCCCGCACGGCCCGTTTTTCCGCCAGCTTGGTGCGAAAATTGCGGCGACGGGCGCGTCGGTGTCGCGGATCGGGTTTAATCGCGGCGATGCGGTTTTCTGGATGCGGAATTCGTGGTTCAAACCGTTTGACGGTAAGCCCGAGGAATGGTCGGCGTTTTTGGAAGATTACCTGACGCGCGAAGGCATTACCGATATAGTTTTGTACGGCGACAGCCGACCGATCCATAAAACGGCGCGCGCGATCGCGAAGGCACGCGGGATCACGGCGCATTGCTTCGAGGAAGGCTATTTGCGGCCTTGCTGGGCGACGTACGAGCGGGGTGGAACCAACGGGCACTCGGTTCTGATGGACCTGAGCATGGACGATATCCGCCGCGCAGTTGACGCCCATCCAGCGGAACTGCCGGAAGTTCCTGTGCAGTGGGGGTCAGCTTGGCATCACGCGTTTTACGGGTTCCTGTATCATCTGTTTTTGTCGGTTCCGACACGGCGGTTCAGGAATTATCGACCGCACCGCGAAGTCTCGGTTCTGACTGAGTTGGGGTATTATATTAACAAGCTGATCGGGATGCCGCTGCACGGGCTTCAGCGGCGGATACGCACGCGGCGGTTGTTGCGTAGCGGGGCGATATATCATCTGGTGTTGCTGCAACTTAGCCATGATGCGTCTTTGCGAGCCCATTCGGATTTCAACTCGGTTGAAGAATTCATCGAGAAAGTTATCGCTGAATTTGCTGTTGGTGCGGCCTCGCATCACAAGCTGGTCTTTAAGGCGCACCCGTTTGAAGATGGTCGCGAACCGCTGCCTTCTATTGTACGCAAGCTCGCGATGCAGGCGGAAATTTCGGCGCGAACCTTATATATTCCGGGTGGAAAATTGGGGCCGTTGCTGGATAGTGCCAACAGCACGGTTACGGTGAACTCCACCGCTGCACAGCAGGCATTGTGGCGCAATCTGCCTGTATTTGCGCTGGGCCGGTCGGTCTTTTCCAAGCCCGAGTTGGTATCCGGAAAATCCTTGGCCGAGTTTTTTGCCGAACCCGATGCACCAGACGCGGAGTCGTACAATTATTACCGTAAGTTTCTGTCGGAAACCTCGCAGATCGGCGGTGGATATTACACGCAACGTGGTCGGGCGGAGCTGTTGCGTCGGTTGGTAGATTTGATGTTGTCAAAAGACGATCCGTACTTAACCAAGTTGGAAGGTACACAATCAGCAAGTGCCGATCTGAAATTGGTTGTGGGCGGCGACAGCCCGACTACATAAGGTTTGCTTCCTTTGGTGTGTGTTGGTATTTTCGCGGTTCGTTACACGGACAGGATGATTCTTATGACCAACAAGTTTTCGCGCGCTCTCCGGCTGGCCGTTCTGTCCGCCGGTGTTATGGTCTTGGCGTCTTGTGGCTTGCCCTCCTCCGGTCCAAGCGTGAAGGATATTCAGAATAGCAGCGTCGAAAACGGTGGCGATTTGTTCATTGTGGATGTTAACCAATCGGTAATAAATGCCAGCACGCGGCAGCGGTCATCGGGTTTCAGTCAATCCTTTCGCAATGCAGGCGTTGTTTCGGTCGATCGAATATTCGCGGGTGATACGCTCACGATAACCATCTGGGAGAATGTCGAAAACGGGCTGTTCTCGACACTCGGAAGCAAGGTAACAACCTTGCCCGCGATGCAGGTTGATCAGCTAGGAAACATTTTCATCCCCTATGCCGGCTCCGTTAAGGCAAGCGGGTATACGCCGGATGAGCTGCGTTTGAAAATCACCAGCATGCTGGAAGATCAAACGCCTGATCCACAGATCGAGGTGCGGCGCGAACCGGGTGACGGCGCGACCGTTAGCATTCTTGGTGGCGTTGGCGGGCAAGGGATATACCCGATTGATGCTTCGAGCCGTCGTTTGACGGGCATGTTGGCGCGGGCGGGTGGTATTACGCTTGATCCAAGTGTGGTGAAAATCACGGTGCGGCGGGGGGCGAAAGTTGGCGAGATATGGTTCCAGAATTTGTTAGACAATCCGGCAGACGACATCCCGCTGCGTGCAGGTGACAAGATTGTTCTGGAAAAAGACGAACGGTATTTTATCTCTATGGGGACCACAGGTCAGCGACGCATAAGTTTTGAAACCCAAAACCCGACTGTGCTGGAGGCATTGGCCGCGGTGGGTGGCCTTCGCGCGAACCAGTCGAACGCCAAAGGGATTTTTGTGTTTCGCGAAGAACCAGCGCCGATTGCCAATCGCGTTCTGGGACGGAGTGATCTTGTCGGGCCGCAAAAATTTGCGTATCTGGTCGATCTAACATCGCAATCCAGCATGCTGGTGGCCGGTAAATTCCCGATTCAGGACGAGGACACGATTTATGTGACCGAAGCTCCGTATGTGAAATGGCGCACGTTGCTGTTCACGGTGATTGGCGCGTTGAATGCAACTGCTGCACTTGATACCGCGCTAACCGGTACCGCGAGTATCTTTGAGTAAATCCACACGGCAACATGTAGCGGTATTTTCGACCGGACTTGTGTTTTCACGACCTTTGCGCCGCGTAATCCGCGCCGCTGGATATTCGATATCAACGGGGTGGTTTGGCGTTCACGGTCGAAACATCGGCGTTTGGGGGCGTATTGCGATGTCACGTCGCGTGCTTTCGCGCTGGCCGACCTCTGGGGTAGTGACATTCGAGGATGCATTTTTACGCTCGGTTTTACCGGGATTAGGCTCCCCGCCTGTTGGGTTAAACATTGACGATATCGGTGTGCATTTCGAGGGTCGAGGACCGTCGCGATTAGAAGAAATTCTGCAATCGACGGATTTTGATGCGGACCTGTTGGTGCGGGCCGCGCAAGGGCGGGCATTTTTGCGCCATTACGGTCTGTCGAAATATAACGCCGTCTCGTGTGGATCGGCGCTGGCGGCGGGGTACATTCTGGTAGTTGATCAAGTTGCAGGTGATGCCTCGATTGTTGGCGGGTTGGCGGATGCCGGCAGTTTTGCGGAAATGTTGGCGGCAGCACGGGCGGAAAATCCGGGGGCGCGGATTGTTATCCGGACACATCCGGCGGTGCGGAACAGCGATAAACAAGGACATTTTACAACTGCGGACGAGGACGAAAATACGATTCTATCTTGTGAACCTATAAACCCGTGGGCTTTGCTGGAAGGGGCAGCAAAGGTCTATTGCGTGTCTTCGCAAATGGGGTTCGAGGCGATATTGGCAGGGCATCGGCCCGAAGTTTTCGGCGTTCCGTTTTACGCGGGTTGGGGGCTTAGCGAAGATCGTCAAACCGTGCTGCGTCGAACCAGAAAGTTAACGGTCGATGATCTTTTTGCGGGCGCGATGCTGGTTTATCCGTTCTGGTATAACCACGCCCGCCGCCGCACATGTGATTTCGAAGAGGCTGCGCAGCAGTTGTTAGCCCAAGCGCGGCATCATTGGGATGGTGCGCTGCCGGTGCAAGCGCTGGGGATGCGGCTGTGGAAACGCTGGAATGTGGCGCGGTTTTTGCACGTGGTGAGCTTCGCAAAAACGGATGCAAAGGCTGTGGAAAAGGCCGGCGTAACCAACGGGCAGGTTGTCGTCTGGGCTAGCCGCGAGAGTGCAGGCTTGGCGGATATGTGCGTTGCCGCAAACGTACCTTTGCTTCGGATGGAAGACGGTTTTTTGCGCTCTTCCGGATTGGGCGCAGAATTGGCACCTGCGGCATCTTTGGTGCTGGATGATCACGGAATTTATTATGATCCGTCCAAACCTAGCCAGCTTGAAGCGCTAATTTCTGCCTCCCGTGGTTTGCCCGCATGTGCCTCAAAAAGGGCAGCCGCGTTGCGCTCGCAAATCCTTACGAGCGGAGTTTCGAAGTATAACTTGAAAGGGACCGAGGCGCTGGATTTCCCTGTCGATCGCCACGTAATTCTGGTGCCCGGTCAGGTTGAGGATGATGCCTCGATCAAACTTGGGGCGGGGAAGGTGCGAACAAATATGGGTTTGTTACAAGCCGCGCGGGCGGCGCATCCGTTGTCGTATATTGTTTATAAGCCGCATCCTGATGTTCTGGCGGGGCTTCGGGTCGGGTCGGTTGGGCAGCAAGCCGCTTTAGAGTATTGTGACCGAATTATAGAAGCCGCAAACGTCCCGGAACTGATCGAGGCGAGCGATGAAATCTGGACAATGACCTCGCTGTTGGGGTTCGAAGCCTTGTTGCGCGGCAAGCCGGTTACGTGCCTCGGCCTGCCGTTTTATGCGGGCTGGGGGCTGACGCGCGATATTGGCCCAGAGTGCGAACGGCGCAGCGTAGAAATTACATTGGACCAGTTGGTTCATGCGACTTTGATTGATTATCCGCGCTACCACGACCCCGTTTCGAACCTGCCTTGCACGCCCGAGTTGATCGTGGATCGGTTGGCGGCGGGGCAGACCGACAAGCCAATCAGGCTGCGGGTGTTGTCAAAACTTCAGGGGCTTTTCGCGGGGTACGCCGCTATCTGGCGGTAGGTTTCCATGTCGTCATAATGTCATGGCCAACAGTTCGACTTTCAACCAGATCGAATAGCGGGGCATCCTTTAACGCGTCAATCTGAAGGGGGCCAAAAACAGCGCCGCCCTCGGATCCTATCGCCAGACCTGCGGTGAATGTTACAAGATTGTCCACTAGTTCCGCTGCAATCAAAGAGGACGCTAAACGCCCCCCGCCTTCGCATAGCACCCGCGTGATACCGCGCTTGCCAAGCTGGATCGCCATGTCTGCAAGGTCCAGCTCACCGGTATCGCTGTGGGTGACTTCGATCAGAGTTGCGCCGATTTTACGCCATGTTTTCAGACGGGCTTTGTCCAGCCCCGCGCGGTGGCAAATCCATAGCGGCGTATCGTTGGCCGACCTCGCCAAG
>JAESQH010000127.1 GCA_016765235.1 Paracoccaceae bacterium | reverse complement strand
GCGCCCGCCGCAATCGCTTTAGCGAAATCGCCCGACAGCTTGATGCCACCGTCTGCAATCACATGATCACCGGTTTTGGAGGCTTCCGTCGCGCAATCCACAATCGCGGTCATCTGCGGAACACCGACGCCAGCAACCATCCTCGTCGTACAAATCGAACCAGGTCCAATCCCGACCTTAATCGCATCCGCGCCCGCATCCAGCAAGGCCCGTGTCGCGGCAGCCGTAGCCACATTGCCGGCCACAACCTGCACATCGGCGTTATAGGCTTTAACCCGTTCCACAGCCACGGAAACCGATGCCGAGTGTCCGTGCGCCGTATCTATCACCACCATATCGACGCCGGATTCAATCAACGCACAAGACCGATCAAACCCCGCATCCCCAACGGTAGAGGCCGCAGCAACCCGCAAACGCCCCATCTCGTCTTTACACGCTGACGGGTTCAACACCGCTTGCTCCAAGTCTTTCAAAGTCAACAACCCCGTCAACTCGTCCCGCTCATTAACCACCAACAGCTTTTCAATCCGCCGCGCCTGCATCAGGCTTTTGGCGCTCGGCAAATCGACAGGTTCGCGCAACATCGCAAGGTTCTCGGACGACATCATAATGTGAACCGGCGTCGCATCATCCGTTGCAAACCGCATATCGCGGTTGGTTAGAATACCAACAACTTTGCCACCCTCTGCTACGACAGGAAATCCGGTGATCTTGTACCGTTCCTGCAAAGCCTTCGCATCCGCCAATGTCTGGTTCGCCTGCAACGTGATCGGGTTTTCAACCAGCCCGCTCTCAAACCGCTTCACGGCCCGAACCTGCTGTGCTTGTTCGTCAATATCCAGATTGCGGTGAATAACCCCGATGCCACCAGCCTGCGCCATCGCAATCGCCATTTTAGCTTCGGTTACAGTGTCCNTCGCGGAACTGATCAACGGAATGTTCATCGAAATGGTTTTAGTCACCTGCGTGCGCGTATCCGCCGTCGTCGGCATAACGCTGGACGCCGCTGGAACGAGCAGTACATCANCGAAGGTAAGGGCCTCACGAATTTCCATGGATTCTCTCCTACATGGGGGTCGCTGTTGGCACGTCCCTATCTCATGAAGCGCACTAAATTGGAAGAGGCAAAATGTTAAGCCACCGCCGCAGCGGTCTTTTTCGCCAGATCTCCGCGTATCCATGCGCTTGATGATTTCCAGATGATATACAGAATCAAAGGGGTGCCGATAATCAGCCCACCGACAAGCCCCATCATNGCGATAATNCCGGTTCCTTTGCCNATGGCCAATATCTGCAAGTTGGTAAANGTGGCGATAGGGAACGTAAAGCTGCCCCAAACAGGGTTCCATCCCCCCGTGGCCAACCATGGAGCAAATATCAAAAGCCCGATCGCAAAAACCCAGGCCAATCCGTAAAACAGATCATATGCCCAATTAATTTCGAGTTCTCCGAACCCAAGCGCAAACAGGCTGGTCGCGGCCAGAACAATCATAATCGAAGCCCGCAGCGGGACCGGCGGACGCACCTTTATAAGTCTAAGGCCATACCCAATCGTAATCGTCACGTACGGAATAAGGGCCGCCATAAGTAGCCAGAAACTGGCTGTCACATAGCCAAGCGGAATACCGGCAATCGGGCCAACCGTTGGCCCCACAAACGCAAGGTATTGAAAAGGCGAAAACATCCGCGCCTCCGGTGGGCCTTTAAGTATGGACCAAGCCACCAACCCCGTAGTTATGTAAGATACGAAAACACCGGTCCACCAAACCAGTGGAACCTGCACCCCTAGCGGTAATAGTGCGGCAGCCAACAACATTATCGACATCGGGAACGCTGCAACACCGGCGCGCGCAGGTGGAACTTTGAGGTCTTCCAACACTGCCGCAGGCCGTGCGATGATTTTTGCAATATACGAAATCGCGAAAAACAAGAAGAATGCTGTGGAGAAACCAAGCATTAAATCGCCTAATTCCTGCGGAATCGGCAGCACGCCGGATGCATTGCGCCATGCCAGCGCCAGCCCCATAAAACCAAGCGAAACAGGAAAAATCGCGGGCGGCGTACTACGCCACAGGTTTTGTTTGGTTAACACGACACGCTCCATTTTATTTTACATATCTATTCGTGAATATATTTCGTAAAGCAACCCCTCTTGTAAAGCCTGAAAATTCGACGCACGCTCTTTAAAACAGGAGTGATCGCATGAGCAACCATGGCTATGAAGCAGGCCGCCTTAATTTGCCTTTCGTCGGCATCGCCACCTTCGCCAAAAAACCTTACGTCGAGGATTGGTCCCGTATTGATGCCGACGTCGCGATAATCGGCGCGCCATTCGATGCGGGCACCCAATATCGATCCGGTGCGCGATTTGGCCCACGCGGTGTTCGCGAAGCCTCCACCCTGTTTTCATTCGGGCATGCGGGGGCTTATGACCACGAAGACGACGCAACTTATCTAGGCGCAGACGTAAACATNGTGGATATGGGCGACGCTGATATCATCCACACAGACACNGTGAAATCCCANGCCAATATCGAATACGCCGTGCGCCAAGCCCTNAAAGGCGGCGCCCTNCCCGTAACGATCGGAGGCGACCATTCCATCAACATCCCNTGCGTNAACGCNTTTGACGACCAAGGCCCGATTCANATTCTNCAAATCGATGCCCACCTCGANTTNGTNGATGANCGCCACGGTGTTCGNAACGGCCACGGNAANCCNATGCGCCGCGCCGCNGACCANGACTACGTCACNGGACTGACNCAACTGGGCATCCGNAANGTATCCTCCACCGCTAANGAGGGNTACGAGTACGCCCGCTCCGTCAACTCNGANATCCTGTCCGTCCGGCAGGTTCGCGCNCTTGGNCCAGATGGTGTCGTANACCGCATCCCNAAAGGCGCACGCCTTTACGTCACAATAGACATTGACGCGTTNTGCCCCTCCATCGCNCCCGGCACNGGNACGCCCAGNCACGGCGGGTTCCTATACTACGATGTTCTGGAAATNCTTCAGCAAGTCGCCAAACGGCATCACGTCGTCGGGATTGATCTGGTCGAAGTCGCGCCCGATTACGATCAAAGCGGCTCCACCACCATTCTGGCCGCCCAGCTTTTGCTGAACTTCCTTGGCTTCATCTTTCACGAGCGCAAATAGAGGCACCAACGTGCCGCCGTAAACCACTCCTTAACCATTCCGCCGTATAACGGGTTTCACTGAGCGAGACGGGCCGCAAGGCTCAACGGGTTTATCGCGCCAATATATTTGTTAATTTACCGTTGCATTTATTCGCAACAACCACACTAAACCGCCCAATCGTTGCGCCGCCTAANNNCCGGCATATGTCAGCAACATTCTCAAGGATTGGGCCTTGGCGCGGTATCCCCGCAGTCTCAGTTTTACAGGTGGTTTCTAACCCAAACCGCCGAAACCCAAGGGCAACCGCCCTCCCCGAGCATTTCAGACGATAAAGGCGCGGGTTTCACCNGAACGCCTCTTTTTTCGTGCCGTGTTCCGACCGTAGGGTGGGTGATTCACCCACCATTGCAAGGGTTCAGATCGGAGTGGTGGGTGAATCACCCACCCTACGGTTGCTATTTAGACATAAAAACAATTATGCTGGAAACTCGTCCTTCGTGGAACAAAACCGCAGCGATTGGTCGGCAGCTGTAAAAAAACCTTCCGAAAAGCGTTGGTCGTTTTTGGCAGAAATCTGCCACCGCATCGACATAATATTTCGGAATGCCCCCTTGCCCCCCGAAAGGCCCAGCCAGGCGCTGCTCTCGGAAATCAAGAAATTCCCACCCGGCATTTTCGAAAAATTCGGTCAACTCATCGACGCTGCACTCAAGCCCCAGCAACGCCCGCCCGCTTCTCAAAGGAGAGAGTTCGTGAAAATCATTACCTTCATTTCTGGTTAGAATATCGTCGAAGGGCGGCGAAGCAAGAACCTCTGCGCATTCGGTAATAGGACCGGCACCCTCGTCCTGCGCCATGGCAAGAGCAGGAAGAAACGACAACAATATTACAATAAAGTATCTCACTTAGCCCTACCCGCGTCCCTTAAACCCCGTAGAAATCACGAACTTCTCGGAACTATCCTTGCGACTGGCAGGCGGCTTAACATGCACGGTTTTCTTGAAGTTAGTCTTCAGCATCAACAACATCTGTTCCTCGGCGCCGCCAGCCAGCACCTTGGCGACAAACGTGCCGCCCTCGCCCAGCACGTCCAGTGCGAAGTAAATCGCGGCCTCGACCAGCGCCATGATCCGTATGTGGTCCGTCTGCTTATGCCCACACGCCGCCGCGGCCATGTCGGACATCACCACGTCCGCCTTGCCGCCCAGCCATTCCTTAACTTTATCGTCAGCGAATTCCTCTAGAAAATCGNGAACATGCAGTTCGGCCCCCGGAATCGGCTCCACTTCCTGCAAATCAATNCCNAGAACCGTGCCGACCTTNTTGCCCTTACGCTCCCCCANNGAGTTCACGTTTTTCACNGCAANCTGACACCAGCCNCCGGGCGCACAGCCAAGGTCNACGACCCGCGCGCCGGGTACNAGAAAGTGAAACCTTTCGTCCANCTCCTTGATCTTGAACGCCGCACGGCCACGATAACCATCTTCGTTNGCGCGCCGCACATAAGGGTCGTTCAACTGGCGCTCCAACCACAAGGTGGATGACAATTTGCGCCCCTTGGCCGATTTCACCCGAACCTTAAGATCGCGNTGCCCGCGCCCTGATTTGTTTTTCTCANCCATCGTTTTCAAACCTGTTTTCCAGAACACCGTCAGCGTTCATCATCGAAAATAACATACCTTCGCGCAAACCGCGATCCGCAACCCTAACCGATTCCGTCGGCCATATCCGCAACAACGTCTGCAATATCGCAGAGCCGGACATAATCAAGTCCGCCCGATCGTTGCCAATGCCGGGTTCACGCCGCCGTCCTTCCGGTCCAAGCTCCAAAAACCGCTCGATCACCACGTTCACATCCTGCGCCCGCATCCGTAATCCATCAACCTTGTTGCGATCATAACGCCGCAACCCCAGATGCATCGCGCCCAAAGTCGTCACCGTGCCAGACGTGCCGATCACCTGCAATTTTGAGAGGATCGAGGGGTCTACCAGCTCGTGATAAGGCGTAAACGCTTCCAACGCATCTTCAAAATGGCAGGCCATCAGGGCGAATTTCGCTCCATCTTCCTGCACATCGGAGAAGCGTTGCATCAAAGTCGCCACACCCAAAGGCACAGATATCCAGTCCACTATTCGCGCACCCGGCAGCATGTTCGCACAAACTTCACCGGGGCGAAGGTCGATCATCGCCTTGATTTTATCCTGCGGTGCCACTTCCGTCAGGTCTATCCAAACCAGCTCGGTCGAGCCGCCGCCGATGTCGACCACCAGCACGTGTTCCGCCATTGGTTCCAGCAAAGGCGAGCAACTGACAACCGCCAACCTTGCCTCCTCCGCCGGCTTAATAACCTCAAGCCTCAGGCCGGTTTCATTGCGAATACGGTCCATAAACTGCTCGCCATTTTTGGCACGGCGACAGGCTTCTGTCGCCACCAGACGCGAGTTCTTTACGCCCAGTTTTTTCAGCTTGCGCGAACACACATGTAACGCCTGAAGGGTTCGGTTAATGCCCGCATTGGAAAGCGCACCTGTGCGTTCCAGATCAAGACCAAGGCGCACAGATTTAGAGAACGCATCGACAATATTGAAATGCGCCCCGTCCGGTTCNGCTATAAGCATCCGGCAAGAATTCGTACCAAGGTCCAGCGCAGCATAAAGCGGTTTTCGCGACAGCACAGCATTTCTGCCAGCACTGCGCCGCTTGCCACCCGAGTTCCCCCTCGGATTGTGGGAATGACGATCCGTCATTATTTTCAGCCAATCTCTCCGCGCTCAGAACTCGGCGCAGTGTTTGGACTAAAGATAGAGCGGAATGTGTTGCGGCGCAAGACGAGACATGTGCGCAACCCCGATCAAGACATTGACAACAACGGGTCCCCGTCCCAGCTTCCACTGCTGGAAACTATCCGTGCGCGGGTGAAAGAACTGCGGTCAAAATAGGACCCATCGCGGCTTTCATCCATATATGTCCGATGGATACCTTGCCAATAAGCCGTTTTAGTCATGGCGTCATCGTCCTCCCACAAGGAAAGAGTGAATCCTTCTTTGTTGTCAAAACCACCATTAAAAGCATCCCGCCGAACGTTTCCGTCCATTTCATCAAAGAACGCCAAAACATCAACGACACGGGTCAAGAACCGCGGGATTCGAGCCAACGTCTTGGCGTCTCTTGTGATGTAGCCGGCAGTCGTGACGACCATCAACGGCCCATTTGGATCTTCAAGCGCGGTTTTGACGGCCGAATTATCCTCAACCTCGCCACTCCAGTTCAGCGATCCACGATGCGTGACCGGAATAGCCAAGGCGTGCCATTGCTCGATGGCGGTGGAGAGGCGCGGTATATAATCTTCGGGGGCATTAAACATCGCTTCGGCTTCGGCCTTCGTGCTGTGAACAGCCAACGCGCACCATGTATCGGAATCCCAAAGTGGCATGCCGTTGGAATCCTGACTCAATTTAGGACAAAACCGCAGGTGTTTTGGAGTTGTAGAAAAGTCGAAATCTTGATCTTCGGCGGAAATAGATTTGGGGTATTTAATGCGATGCAACGTAATCCAGTCGTGTTCAGAAGGCGTCATTGGAAAATCCTAACCTTTGATTAAAAACCAACGGTTAGCATAAAACGCCGTCTTCACCAAATTCTGGAACCGTGTTGCTAGGCCACACTCGCCGCCAAATCAACACATGGCATCACTAGACCAACCCCTGTTGTTCTCATTCGGCACAGAAAATTTGTTTGCAATTGGTTCGACCCGAGCACGCTCCCGCGCAACGGCACGGTCAGTTGGTCCGTATTCGTCTCTCGTCAGTACATCGCGGACACGCTCCGTTCTCATTGATAAAACCGTCAATGGGAACAGCCGCAGCATTTTAGTCTGGACTATATCCTCGTAAAGAGAAATCCGGCAAGATGCGAAAGGCTCAACAATTTGTTGGATATCCACTATCTGGTAACGCCTAAAACTAAAAGGAAACCCTTTTTCCTCCACTTGATAAACTATCCCTGCACAAACACTTTTAGTGTCAAATACAACGCTATAGTTTTCAGGGAGGGGTATGGAAAGGCCTTGTTGATTAAGGTTTTGATATGTCGTCCATACAAAAGGCCCGCCATCCTTGAAGTTAATGGTTTTGGTTTCTACTTTGGAGACACAACTCACATCCATTGATGCCGAATACATTTCATTATTCATCTCAATAGTGGCCTCAATGGTATAAACATCGGCGAAACCTGTTTCCCAAGTAGTCTGATTGGTACTCTCGGCCCTATGCGTATTCCAAACGTGTTTTAGTGGCCCAACAACAAACAAGTTTAATCCAAAAAAAACGACGTAAAATGCTGGTATCCCTAAAGCGACGGCGAAAAGAGTGAGCAGTATTCTGGTAAAAGACATAAAGCATCCCGTTGCAAATTGATTCAACCTCAATGGCAGGTTGGGAATTGGAAATCAACTCAGAGCCACGCCGGGATAGAAAACGTCAAGACAGCGCCCTGCCCACTGGGCTCGTTCGGGCGCAGCCCTGAACGTGTTGCTAGGCCACACTCGCCGCCAGATCGACACCAACCGCTTCAAACCCCAAGGCCCGACAGATGTTATAAACCAGATCAGGATTGTTGAGCGTGTAGAAATGCAGGTGATCAACGCCCTCGGCTTGCAGCTCGTCACATTGCTCGGCGCAAATCGCGGTGGCCAAAACCTCCGCATCGTCGCCCGCATTGCGAAATGCTTGATGCATCCAGTCCGGTACTTTGGCTCGGCACATATCGGCAAAGCGCAGCATCTTTGCGAAGTTTTCCACCGGCAGAATGCCCGGGATGATCGGAGCAGTAATGCCTGCATCCGCCGCCGCATCGCGAAAACGCAGGAAATCCTCGTTCTCGAAGAAAAATTGCGTGATGGCGCTACTGGCCCCCGCATCAATCTTACGTTTCAGGTTAACAATATCGGCTTTCATATCAGCGGAATCGGGGTGCTTTTCAGGATAGGCCGCCACCGAAATCTCGAAATTGCCGACTTCTTGCAAGCCAGCGACCAGTTCCGTCGCGTTCTTGAATCCGTCCGGATGCGCGGTAAATTGATATTGCCCTTTGGGCGCATCGCCGCGCAAGGCCACAATGCGGCGCACGCCCGTGGCGGCATACCCGCGCGCTACCGCCAAGGTTTCAGCCTTGCTTGCCCCGACCACCGTCAGATGCCCCGCGACGCAAAGGCGCGCACGGTCCTGAATGGTTTTGATGGCTGAAACCGTGCGTTCCCGCGTCGTGCCGCCAGCACCGTAAGTTACCGAAACGTATTTCGGACCCAGCGGGGCTAGCCGTTCAACTGAACGCCAAAGGCGCGCACTTGCATCAGCATTATGTGGAGGGAAAAATTCAAAAGACAGACTCGTGGTCTGTTGTGTTTTATATGTCATGTTGCGTCGGTCCATACCGTCAATGAGTTTTGCAGTGCCCCTTGCATACAGTAAAGAAACGACTAATCAAGGAGAAAAAACGACGCATTCACGATACGGTCTTGCAGAATGTCGCGAATTGCGCCCTTGATGTCGCCGAACAACCCATACGCATTGCGCAGGGGGGTTACTGCGAAATTGAACAACCGGAGGGCCGAGAATGGCAAATGTAACCATAGTATACTGGCGCGACATCCCCGCTCAGGTGATTTGCGGCAAAGGTCGCCGTGGCCACAAAATCCAGCTACCCGAAAGATTCGAACAGGCGATTGACCGCGCCGCCATGAAGGTAGGCGCGAAGGATGCGGACGCCTATCTGGCCGAATGGCGCAAAGCGAAACCTTATTCTGTCGAAGGTGACGACAAAGAGGTCGCAATCGCGGAAGTCGCTCGAATCGAGGCCGAATACGATCAAACCAGAATCAAGGCATTGATCAACAATGATGGCTGGGCGTAAAACCCCTCGGCATGAACTGGAAGAACCTCATGGCAGTCCTGAACTTCAAGCGTAAAACACCCGCGGCACCCGTTATCGACGGCACGTTGAGCAGTTTCCTAAACGGATTCTCGATCGAGGTTATGCCCCGCACGGCTGCCAAAATCGAGAGTTTCGCCAAGATATTACCCCGAGGTACGCGCGTTTACGTGGCACACATCGACGGAACCCCCATTGATGAAATGGTCACCACCGCCAAACGTCTCACAGACGAGGGCTTTCCGGTCATGCCCCACTTCCCTGCCCGCATCATCAAAGATAAAGCTACACTGGAAGACTGGATCAAACGCTATACCGATGTCGGCATTTCCCAAGCGCTCCTGCTGGCGGGTGGTGTCGACAACCCGCACGGCGAGTTCTCCGATTCCATGCAGTTGCTGGGCACCGGATTATTCGACAAACACGGGTTTACCCATCTGCACGTCGCAGGCCACCCGGAGGGCAATAAAGACATTGACCCGAACGGTGGCGATCAAGCCGTGATGGATGCGCTTCGCTGGAAGAACGGTTTCCAGAACCGCACCGATGCAAGCATGGCCTTGGCCACACAGTTCGTATTCGAAAGTGCACCGGTGATTGAATGGGCCAACCGACTTCAAGCGGAATGCATCAGCCTCCCTATCCACATCGGGATTGCCGGACCCGCGAAATTACAAACGATGATCAAGTTCGCAATGGCCTGCGGCGTTGGCCCCTCCCTGCGTGTCCTGACGCGCCGTGCGAAGGACGTGACCAAGCTGGTTATGCCGTTCGAGCCGACACAAGTTTTGAGCGAATTGGCGCGTCACAAAGCCGCCAATCCGAATTTCAACATTGAATCTGTCCACTTCTTTCCGCTAGGTGGGATCAACAAGACAGCCGAATACACCAGCGAACACGGCAACCCTGCCAGCCTCGCCGCTCACGCTTAAGGACACGCTTATGACACGCACTATCGTTGAATCCGCCGCCAAAACCGCCATCATAGGGTTCGACCAACCCTTCTGCGTCATCGGCGAACGTATCAATCCCACGGGCCGCAAAANGCTGGCACGCGAACTGGAGGCNGGCGATTTCTCGACCGTTGAACTGGACGCGCTGGCACAGGTCGCGGCGGGTGCTACGATGCTCGATATCAACGCCGGTGTTGTTTACAATTCGAACCCCAATCCGAATGAAACCGAACCCCCGTTGATGCAGAAAGTTATCTTGATGGTTCAAGAACTTGTGGACATTCCTTTATGTATCGACAGCTCCGTTCCTGCCGCCCTTGAAGCTGGTCTTCAGGTTTGCAAAGGCCGCCCGTTGTTGAACTCGGTCACTGGCGAAGAAGACAAGCTGGAACTGATCTTGCCGCTGGTGAAAAAGTACAACGTGCCTGTGGTGGCGATTTCCAACGATGACACCGGTATATCCGAGGACCCCGAGGTCCGTTTCGCGGTCGCCAAGAAAATCGTGGAACGTGCCGCTGATTTCGGTATTCCAGCCCACGATATCGTCGTCGACCCGCTGGTGATGCCGATTGGCGCCATGCGCACGGCTGGGCTGCAAGTTTTTGAACTCGTTCGTCGTTTACGCAACGAGTTGGGTGTGAACACCACTTGTGGCGCGTCTAACATCAGCTTCGGCCTGCCCAATCGCAACGGTATAAATGCCGCGTTCCTGCCCATGGCGATTGCGTCGGGCATGACCTCCGCGATCATGAACCCCATGCACACACTGGAAATGGACGCCATCCGCGCGGCCAACTTCCTGACCGATAACGACCCGCATGGCAGTACATGGATCAAGGTAAACCGCGTCCCCCTTGCGGAGGGTGAAGGCCGTGAACGTGGTGGGCGTCGCCGCCGCCGCGCGTAACGCTTTAATCATACTTGTGAATTATCCATAAATGCCTAGATATAGGGCGAACAATTAATGGATAATCAAATGGCTAAGAACCTGTATGACGTACTAGGCGTCAAAAGAGGCGCCGAACCTGACGAAATCAAGAAGGCTTATCGCAAGCTTACCAAATCGTTGCACCCTGATCTTAACCCCGGTGACCAAAAAACCGAGGAACGGTTCAAGGCGGTTTCCGCAGCCTATGACATTCTGGGAAAAGACAAAAAGCGCGGCCAGTATGACCGTGGCGAGATCGACGAGAACGGGGCCGATAAAGCCCCACAATATTCGCAACAGCACGCACGCCAACCGCATGGTTTTCAAGGCCGTGGCGGGTTTAGTGATACGGGCGACATGGGCGATATCTTCTCGCAAATGTTCCGTGACCGTCAGGCGCAATCACGCCAGTCTTTTGCCGGACAAGACCAGCGCTACAACATGAGTGTTACATTCATCGAGGCGGCTCTTGGTGGCAAGAAGCAGGTGCAAATGGCGGACGAGGCGCTGAGTGTCACTATTCCGCAAGGAATTGAAGACGGTAAAACCATTCGCCTGAAAGGCAAAGGCCAACCCGGATATGGCGGTGGCCCAGCAGGCGATGCGCTAATCCAGATCGAAGTCCTCACTGATCCGGTTTTCAGCCGCGAAGGGTTAAACATTAACCTCACTCTGCCAATCACCCTTTACGAGGCCGCCTTGGGTGGCAAAGTCGAGGTGCCTACACTCCACGGCATGGTCGGACTGAAAATCCCGAAGGGTTCTCAATCGGGTCAGACGATGCGCCTTAAGGGTCGTGGTATCGCGATGCGCAGCGGCAAGACTGGCGACCAGATGGTTACCCTGTCCGTACAAATGCCCAATGCACCCGATGACGATTTGACCGCATTTCTGGAAAGTTGGAAAGAGGACCACGCCTACGATCCGCGCGAAAAATTGAAAAGCGCAACATTCGTGTAAAAAAAGGCGGACCCTGCAGCCCGCCTTTTCGCATGATTTATTCGATTTATTTCATCATCGTCATCGCATCGGACGTGAACACATAATCGTCCACGCCGCTGTGGCATGCTATACAGCCAACGTCCGCACCCTTGGCGACACGGCCAGCCAGCGCGCCCCCCATAGCGTTCTTATCCAGTGATCCATCCGGCAAGAACTTTGCCCAGAACCAGTCTTGGTTATCGTCGTCATATCCGGCCTCGCGGCGGAACATCACAGTGATCGCGCCAAGGTGCTTGGCGGGGTTCATCAAGACCTCGTCTTCGGTCACGCCCTCAGGGCCGTAGTTGCGTTTCACGATCAAATCGCCAGTGGTACCATTGATTGTGCCGGTTGTATAAAACGTCTGCAACATCATACCGTGAGGCGCCATCCCCTCGTAAGGGTAAGTCTGGATGGCATTTTCACCTGCAAGATTGGATGTTTCCATCACATTCCATAGCAAGGCTGCGTAAGCGATATCATCTTCGGAACCAAATTCCATCATGTTCTGNGCAGTTGCGGTCGTCATCGTCAACGATGCAGCCAGCGCCAAACCTGCAATAAATTTATTCATTCTGTCCTCCGTTAAATTGGTGGCCCCACCCTAGCCCAAGGAATTACAACTTGCGGTAAACTGTAGAACACGCGATTTCACAAAACCTGTGAGCAGACGTGATAAAAACGTGATCAGCGGTCTATTTCAACAGGGGGCACAAATGTGCAGACTGCTGATGAATTCATTTTCGGAGGTTCCCGCATGCGTCGTTCCCACATTGCCGTTTTCGTATCCATAGCCCTTTCCACAGCCCTGCCCGCACTCGCGCAAAGCGCCGCCGATGGCGAGAAGGTTTTTCGTAAGTGCGCGTCGTGCCATCAAGTTGGTGACGGCGCAAAGAACCGGATTGGGCCAGTCCTCACCGATGTGTTTGGCAGCACGGCAGGCAGCTTTGAGGGGTATAAATATGGGAAATCCATGTTGGCCGCTGGCGAGGACGGCCTCATCTGGACGGAAGAAAACTTATTCAATTACTTGTTTAGCCCGAAGGATTTCTTGCGTGCGTTCCTGGATGACCCAAAAGCCAAAGCGAAGATGTCTTTCCGCTTGAAAGATGAACAAGATCGCCGCGATGTGGTCGCCTATCTATCAAGCTTCACAGTTGCGATGGCCACCCCGACCAACGGATTTTGCGTCACGAACCAGTCTGAATTAACCCACGTTTTCGCGGTTGACGCGGGGGATGCTGGGCGCAAAGTGCAAGAACTCACACCCGGCCAGTCGTTATGCACAGCCGAATCCAGCACCCCGCAAAACGGGTTCGTGAGCGTGTTTGAAACCATTGAAAAAGACGAGGGCTGTTCCCGCCTTATCACCGCTGGCAACGATGAGGGCATGATCAGATACTCCGATTTTGACCGCTGCGAATGGACTTCGAATTCCAGCTAAGCGCAAAACAATCACTCAAAACGTCGTATTAGCCTTTCAATCATCGGCACAGAAATAGTAATACTCGCTAAACGATTTGCGAGATACTAAAATGAGCAACGATCCTCTGGTTATATTCACCCCATCCGGCAAACGCGGGCGTTTCCCTGTCGGCACACCCGTACTGACGGCTGCGCGCNAACTTGGCGTTGATCTNGACAGTGTNTGNGGNGGGCGCGGGATTTGTTCCAAGTGCCAGATCACCCCGTCTTACGGCGAGTTTGCCAAGCACGGAGTGACTGTGGCGACTGGTGCATTGTCGGACTGGAATTCCGTTGAAGAAAAATACGACCGCTTGCGTGGCCTGCCCGAAGGGCGGCGTTTGGGGTGTCAGGCGACGGTGCAATCGGACATTGTGATCGACGTGCCCCCTGAATCGCAGGTTCACAAGCAGGTCGTACGCAAACGCGCCGAAGCTCGTGAAATCACGATGGAACCAGCCACGAAGTTGTATTATGTCGAGGTGCAAGAACCCGATATGCATGAACCCTCCGGTGATTTGGAACGCCTGCAAAAGGCATTGAAGGAACAGTGGGATCTGGATGTCGCGGGCAGTGATCTGCGAACCTTGCAACTGCTGCAACCTGCGTTGCGTAAAGGTAAATGGAAAGTTACCTGTGCCATCCATCAAGGCGAAAGCGGTTCCTTGCACATCATGCAGGTTTGGCCGGGATACTATGAAGGTTCCATCTATGGGCTGGCGATTGATTTGGGGTCCACGACGATTGCCGCGCATTTGTGCGATTTGCAAAGTGGCGAGGTCGTCGCCTCCTCCGGCATTATGAATCCACAAATCCGGTTTGGCGAAGACCTGATGAGCCGCGTTTCATACGTGATGATGAACCCCGGCGGCGAGGTTGAACTGACCCGCGCCGTGCGCGAATCCATGAACGCGTTGATCGTGCAGGTCTCGACCGAGGCGGAGATTGACCGCGAACTGATTGTGGAGGCCGTTCTGGTCGGCAACCCCGTCATGCACCACCTGTTCCTTGGTATTGACCCGGTTGAGCTTGGCCAAGCGCCCTTCGCTTTGGCAAGCTCGGGCGCGGTATCGCTTTGGGCGAGCGAGGTGGATATGGTTATGCACCCCGAAGCCCGCCTCTATATTCTGCCGTGCATCGCAGGCCATGTTGGCGCGGATGCGGCAGCGGTGGCATTGTCCGAAGCCCCCTATCGTTCCGACGAATTGGTGCTGATTGTCGATGTCGGAACGAATGCCGAGATTTTGCTGGGCAACAAGGACAAAGTTTTGGCCTGCTCCTCCCCCACGGGTCCTGCATTTGAAGGCGCGCAGATTTCATCTGGCCAGCGCGCCGCCCCCGGGGCGATTGAAAACGTGCGAATTGATGCGGTGAGCAAAGAGCCACGTTTCAAGGTTATCGGCTGCGATCTATGGTCAAACGAGGACGGTTTCGAGGCTGCGACCCTATCCAGCGGTATCACCGGTATTTGTGGCTCCGGTATTATCGAAGTGATTGCAGAGATGCGCCTAGCAGGTCTGCTGGATGCGGGCGGCCTGATTGGGTCTGCCGTACAAACCGGAACCGAGCGGTGCATCGTTGATGGACGCACGAATTCCTATGTTCTACACGATGCCACAGCCGATGGCGGGCCGCTGATTACGGTCACCAATGGCGATATTCGGGCAATCCAGCTGGCCAAAGCTGCACTTTATGCGGGCGCACGGTTGTTAATGGATAAGATGGGCGTCGATACGGTTAATCGAGTGACGTTGGCGGGAGCGTTCGGGGCGCATATATCCGC
>JAESQH010000126.1 GCA_016765235.1 Paracoccaceae bacterium | reverse complement strand
CGGTATGGCGCGGCTGGGTTATAAACTTTTCGATGAAAATCCGGTCATCACCGAATGATGATGCCGCCTCGTTCTTGGAAGACTGAAAACCTTCGCGCGCCTCCTCGTCATTCCACGCGATCCGCATGCCTTTGCCGCCACCCCCCGCAGACGCCTTGATCATCACGGGATAGCCAACCTGATTGGAAATCTTGACAGCCTCATTAGCGTCCTCGATCAACCCCATGTAGCCGGGTACGGTGGTCACCCCCGCCTCCTGTGCCAGTTTTTTGGAGGTGATCTTGTCGCCCATCGCTTTGATTGCCCCAACAGGTGGCCCAATGAAAGCCACACCAGCGGCCTCCAGTGCTTCGGCAAATTTGGGGTTTTCAGATAGGAAACCGTAGCCGGGGTGAACAGCCTCCGCCCCTGTTTGTTTGATGGCGTCCATAATCTTGTCGATCACGATATAGGATTGGTTCGCCGCGGGTGGGCCGATATTCACCGCCTCGTCCGCCATTGAAACGTGCAGGGCATTTTTGTCAGCATCGGAATACACCGCTACCGTTTTAATGCCCATCAGCTTGGCGGTTTTGATAACACGACAGGCGATCTCGCCACGGTTTGCGATCAGGATTTTCTTGAACATGGTTTTCCCCGTCTATGCTTTAGACAAACAAAAAGGGACGCAGCACAGCGGCCGCATCCCTTTGAGATTTTCAGAACTGCGCATTAGCGCAGAAAGTGTTGTGTTAGTTACAAATGTAGCCTGAATCGCAAGCATACCCTGCGATGCCGCCAATAATCGCGCCTGTAACGGGATCACCGCCAACGAGCGCAGACCCTGCTGCACCAACGCCCGCGCCAAGGCCAACGGATTCACCAAGCGTGGCACACCCGGCAAGCACAAAGGCCGCCAATGTGAGAACAACGAATTTCTTTTGCATTTTAATTCTCCTGTATTTCGTGACCGACGGTGTCCCCCGCCCGATACTGCCGTATCGTAGCTATAAACATCGCGCTCCGCTACTTTAAGTTTCGCACAAGCGGTTTTCCACCGATCCTGAAACATCACATTTCCGCCTCAAGATTAATCTGCGGGTAATTTCGGCGAACCGCATCAAGGTCCAGCTTTAACATTGCTTCGTAATTCGCATTGTCGAACGGGTCTTCACCTGCGATTATCTCGCGACCAAACAACCAGTTGATACGGCCAGCATCCAAATTACCGCGCTCAAACGGTTCCTCCCCGAAATGCCGCCAGATTGCCGCTAAAAACAGCTCGTCCGCCTTGCGGTCAATCGCGCGGCGATCCCTAAACCGCTCGCGCGCTTTCAATGGCGTAACACCTTTGGTGGCAGGTCGACGAATAGTGAATTGCGCGTCTGACCCTGGCATACGCCCCGGAAATCCACGATGTTTTAACATATAGAGTTGTGCCATTTCGTCCTCACAAAGGAATGTTATCGTGTTTTTTCCACGGATTACTAAGTTGTTTGTTCCGCAAGCTGGCAAACGCACGCGCGACCCGTACACGGGTGTTGCGCGGCATGATCACCTCGTCAATAAAACCACGCTCGGCAGCGACAAACGGATTAGCGAAACGGTCCTCGTAATCCTTGGTGTGCGCGGCAATCTTATCCGCATCCCCCAGATCGGAGCGATGAATAATCTCGGTCGCGCCCCTCGCACCCATCACCGCGATCTCCGCCGTGGGCCACGCATAGTTAAAATCACCGCGCAGGTGCTTGGAGGCCATCACATCATATGCGCCCCCGTACGCCTTGCCCGTAATCACGGTGACCTTGGGAACCGTCGCCTCGCCATATGCAAACAGCAGTTTCGCACCGTGTTTGATAACGCCACCATATTCCTGCGTTGTTCCGGGCAAAAACCCCGGTACATCGACCAGCGTCAGGATCGGAATTTCAAACGCATCACAGAACCGCACAAACCTCGCGGCCTTGCGACTGGAATCAATGTCCAGACACCCTGCCAGAACCATCGGCTGGTTGGCAACAATTCCAACGGTGGACCCTTCAAGCCGGATAAATCCGGTCAAAATGTTCTTGGCAAAATCCTTCTGAATTTCAAAGAAATCCCCTTCGTCCGCCAGTTTTCGCACCAGCTCGTGCATGTCATAAGGCGCATTGGTATTGTCAGGGATCAGTGTATCGAGGCTGTGTTCGACCCTTGAATGACTATCAAAATACGGCCGTACCGGAGGTTTCTCGCGGTTATTCAACGGTAACATGTCAACCAGACGGCGCACCTCGAACAAGGCTTCCATGTCGTTCTCAAACGCCCCATCAGCGACGGAAGACTTGGACGTATGCGTCCGCGCCCCGCCCAGTTCCTCAGCCGTGACAATCTCGTTGGTTACAGTTTTCACCACGTCAGGGCCGGTCACAAACATGTAAGAACTGTCCTTGACCATAAAGATGAAATCCGTAATCGCAGGCGAGTACACAGCCCCTCCCGCGCAAGGCCCCATGATTACGCTGATCTGCGGCACTACGCCGGAGGCCATGATATTTTTCTGAAACACATCCGCATATCCACCAAGGGCCGCGACACCTTCCTGAATACGCGCCCCACCGGAATCGTTCATCCCAATCACAGGCGCGCCGTTTTTGATCGCCATATCCATGATCTTGCAAATCTTCGCGGCATGTGTTTCGGATAGCGATCCACCTAATACCGTGAAATCCTGACTGTACAGATAAACCATCCGGCCATTGATCGTCCCCCAACCAGTGACCACACCATCGCCGGGGTATTTCTGCTTTTCCATCCCGAAGTCCACGCAACGGTGGGCGACGAACATGTCGAATTCCTCAAAGCTACCCTCGTCCAGCAACACCTCGATCCGTTCCCGCGCGGTTAGCTTGCCTTTTGAATGCTGCACATCAATGCGCCGCTGCCCGCCACCAAGGCGCGCAGAATCGCGGCGCGCTTCGAGTTGTTCGAGAATGTCTTGCATACGTCCGTCTCCCAAATGTTTGCAATGCACCATAAGGAAGTTGTTAACGAATTAGAACCAAACATTCGCAAATTTGCAAAACTTATTGCAAATACCATCTGCAAATTGCAAACTTGCGAAATCATGGGAACACAAAAGAAATTATACGCAGGTACAATCCTGCGCGAAACGCGATTGAAAATCGGCCTCACCCAAAAGGATTTCTCGAAATCTTTGGGCGTATCCGTGTCCTACCTAAACCAGATGGAGAATAATCACCGACCGATATCGGCAACGGTGGTACTGGCGTTGGCACAAGAATACAGCTTCGATGTAACGCAATTATCGGTTAGCGACAGCGAACGCATTGTGACGGATATGCGAGAGGCATTCGCCGATCCGGTTTTCGGAGCCGATACACCGCCATTAGCGGACCTACAACTAACCGCCTCGAACGCACCCGCGTTGGCACGTGCGTTCTTAACCCTGCACCGCGCACATAAACAAAACCAAGACCGCCTCGCCACATTAAACGAGGCATTGGGCCGCGAAGACATCGGCATCGCCCCCTTGCCTTGGGAAGAGGTCCGCGATTTCTTCCATTACTGCGACAACTACATAGACGCAATCGACCGCGCCGCCGAACACTTCAATGTGAATGTAGGGTTGAATACGCCCGATAAAATCGACGCCTTGCGGGATTGGCTGAACGCCAGACATCGCGTGGAACTGGTCATCTCGGCCGATACGAAAATGCGCCAGTACGACCCCGAAACACGACGCTTGACGGTATCCGCGCAAGCACCCGTCGCCACGCAGTCCTTCCAGATCGCGCACCAGATCGCATTGCTTGAGTACGGCGAACTACTCGAAGCCACCCTCGACTTCGCCCGTTTCGGCACAAAGGAAGCCCGAGCGATTTGCAAAACCGGTCTAGCCAACTATTTCGCCGGTGCCGCAATGCTCCCTTATGAAGATTTCCTTAACGCCGCCAAGGAATGCCGGCACGATCTGGAAATGCTGTCCAACCAATTTTCCGCCAGCATCGAACAAGTGGCACACCGCCTGTCAACCATGCAACGCGCAGGTGCGAAGGGCATCCCATTCTTCTTTGTCCGCGTAGACCAAGCCGGAACTATCACCAAACGACATTCGGCCACACAATTGCAATTCGCCCGCTTCGGCGGCGCCTGCCCGCTCTGGAACGTACACCGCGCATTCGAGGCCCCTGGCCAGATACTGCGCCAACTAGCCGAGACCCCGGACCGTATCAAATACCTGTGCCTTGCCCGCGATATCTCCAAAAGTGGCGGCTCGTTTCGCGCGCCAAAACAACGCTTCGCCATCGGCCTCGGCTGCGAGGTCACCCACGCCAACGCGTTGGTTTATGCGGATGACCTAGACATCAAAAACACCGCATCGTTCGAGCCGATCGGCATTTCCTGCCGCATCTGTTCACGCGAAAACTGCCACCAACGGGCGGTCCCTCCATTGGAGCGTTCACTATCTGTTAACCATAACGCACGCGGCGTTTTGCCTTATACCATTGAATAACTGAACTTCTTCTTTGCCTAAATACTCAAAAATTTACCATTTGATAAAATTTCCAACCTATGTCATCCTGTAAAAAAACAACTCACTACAGGAGGGCGAAATGCCAAACGATATGCAGACATCCGGGATCACAGACCACCGTCTGTCCCCGTCGGACTATGTCGACAACTTCAGTGATCTACACGCGCCGCTGTCAGATCACGAGGCACTAGTTGCCGCCGACCGTTGCTATTTCTGCCACGATGCGCCCTGCATGGACGCATGTCCGACCACAATCGACATCCCGTTATTCATCCGGCAAATCTCGACCGGAACGGCAGATGCGGCGGCCAATACGATATTTTCGCAAAACATCCTCGGCGGCATGTGCGCCCGCGTTTGCCCCACCGAAACCCTGTGCGAGGAAGTTTGCGTTCGCGAAACCGCCGAAGGTAAACCGGTTCTGATCGGCCAGTTGCAACGGTACGCAACCGACGGAATGATGGCTAAAGCCCATCCGTTCACCCGTGCACCAGACAGCGGCAAGAAGATCGCGGTAGTTGGCGCCGGCCCTGCCGGTCTGGCCTGTGCGCATCGTCTTGCCATGAATGGCCACACGGTCACGATATTCGATGCCCGCGCCAAAGGTGGTGGACTGAATGAATTCGGGATCGCGGCTTATAAATCGGTCGACGGTTTCGCACAGACCGAAGTTGAATGGCTTTTGTCCATCGGCGGTATAGACGTGAAATACGACAGCCCACTCGGGAATGACCTGTCGATTGATACGCTGAAAGCGGATTACGACGCAGTATTCCTCGGGATTGGTCTTGGTGGCGTGAACGCGCTGCGGGCCGAGGGCGAGGACAAAGACAACGTCGTTGACGCCGTAGAATTCATCGAAGGGGTTCGTCAGGCGTCCGATATGGGCACTGTCGCGGTTGGTCGCCACGTTGTGGTTATCGGCGGTGGTATGACGGCGGTGGACGCCGCGGTGCAATCCAAACTTCTGGGCGCGGACGAGGTCACGATGGTGTACCGGCGCGGCAAAGACCGCATGAGCGCATCCGAATTTGAACAAGAACTGGCAACCAGCAAGGGTGTGCGGATAATCTATAACGCCGCCCCCGTGCGTGTCACCGGAAACGGCGCGGCGCAAGCGGTGGAGTTTGCCTATACCAAAGACGTTAACGGCAAATTAACCAACACCAACGAAGTCTTTACGATTGCTGCCGATCAAGTGTTCAAGGCTATTGGCCAGACGCTGGACGGCGCGCCCGACGGGTTAGAACTGATGGGTGGTAAAATTCCGGTTAACGAGCTTGGGCAAACGTCTGATCCGGCCATCTGGGCGGGCGGTGATTGTGCCACTGGCGGTGATGACTTGACTGTGACGGCAGTTGCCGAAGGGCGCGACGCGGCTGAATCTATTAACAACTATCTAACGGCGGAGGGCTAAACCATGGCTGATCTGACAAGCAATTTTATTGGCATTAAATCCCCTAACCCGTTCTGGCTGGCATCTGCCCCGCCGACGGACAAGGAATACAACGTCCGGCGCGCTTTCGAGGCGGGCTGGGGCGGCGTCGTCTGGAAAACTCTGGGCGAAGAAGGCCCGCCCATCGTCAACGTTAACGGCCCCCGTTACGGCGCGATTTATGGCGGAGACCGCAAACTAATCGGGCTAAACAACATCGAGTTGATCACCGATCGCCCGTTGCAACAGAACCTTCGGGAAATCAAAGCTGTGAAACGGGATTACCCCAACCACGCGATGATCGTTTCCCTTATGGTCCCGTGCGAGGAAGAAGCATGGAAAGCCATCCTACCTGTCGTGGAAGAAACCGGCGCTGACGGGATTGAGCTGAACTTCGGCTGCCCGCACGGCATGGCGGAACGCGGCATGGGAGCGGCTGTGGGCCAAGTGCCTGAATACATCGAAATGGTAACACGCTGGTGCAAGCAATACAGCCGCATGCCCGTTATCGTGAAACTGACACCAAACATCACCGACATCCGTATGCCAGCCGAGGCCGCGATGCGTGGCGGGGCCGATGCGGTTAGTCTGATCAATACCATCAACTCGATCACATCCGTTAATCTGGACACGTTTGCGCCAGAACCCACGATTGACGGTTGGGGCGCGCACGGTGGCTATTGTGGCCCTGCGGTGAAACCGATTGCCTTGAACATGGTCGCCGAAATCGCCCGAAACGCCGAAACCGCTGGCCTGCCAATTTCGGGCATTGGCGGTATTAGCAACTGGCGTGATGCGGCGGAATTTATGGCGCTTGGGGCTGGCAACGTGCAGGTTTGTACGGCGGCCATGACCTACGGCTTCAAAATTGTGCAAGAGATGATCTCCGGCCTATCGCAGTATATGGATGAACGCGGCATGACCTCGATTCCCGAGATCGTTGGTCGCGCTGTTCCCAATGCCAAAGACTGGCAAGATCTGAACCTGAACTACATCGCCAAGGCCAAGATCGACCAAGACCTGTGCATCGCCTGTGGTCGCTGTTTTGCGGCGTGCGAAGACACCTCGCACCAAGCAATCAGCATGTCTGAGGATCGTGTATTCAAGGTTGAAAATGACGAATGCGTGGCTTGTAACCTCTGTGTTCTGGTGTGCCCGGTCGAGAATTGTATCTCGATGGAACAACAGGCCGCTGGTACGGTGGACGAGCGTACTGGAAAGGTGGTCGAGGCAGAATATGCCAACTGGACGACCCACCCGAACAACCCGACGGGCGCGATGTGCAACGTGATGCCGGACGCGGAATAAGACAGCCGGTTTCCCTGCCACAAGGTGGGGAAACCGCTTAGGCCGAGCGTGTTCCGGTCACTGACACCAGCATTTGATCAAGGTAACGGGTTGCTTTTACATCAATCAACCCAGCCCTTTCAAACGCCTGCACCACCTCATCTTCCGATAATTTTCGCGCTGCACTCGCCCAAACTTCAATCGCGGCGCGTTGATTATTTGGCAATCCATTAGATCGAGAGAAGTCGTCGGCTCCTTCTTTAGTGAAGTCGTCGGACGGGAAAAATGCACTAATAGTGCCGCCTACTTTGGTTGCACGTGACATCTCGGTTAAAAGTGCCTGCTTGTCGGACACAACATTCAGCAGTGACGCCGCAACCGGCGCATCAAAGCAGGTATCTTCAAACGGCAAATTCAATGCATCGGCCAGTGTAANCGTCAACCCATCCCGTGACCCTACCAGCCGCCCCGCGCGCTTTATCATCGCCATCGAAGAATCAACTGCACAGACCCGATATCCCATATCCAGCATATTAGCTGTCAACGCGCCGGAGCCACTACCAAGCTCCAGAACCTTTGAGTTTTGTGGCAATCCCAAACCCTTGATCCAAGCGCGCAACGTGCCGCCATACCATTCGAACTGGTGCAACTTTTGAAACATTAATGGAGCGTTGGTGACCATCAGCCCCAACACCCCGAGTTTGTAAAACACTTTAAGCACTTACAACTTCACCTGTCGTAGCGGGTCGGACCCATAGCATTAACACAGTAAACAGCGTGGCGTTAAACATCGGAACCATNGCGGATGAAAGCGGTACAATGCCCGTTGCCACGTAGAACAACCCTGCTGCCAGATCAACTACCTGAATCGCGATCATGCCATCCAGCCAAAACGCGTTCTTTTCTGGCGCACGTGCGATTACAAACATGCCAACACCGTACACAAGGAACCGTCCGGCCAGCATTGCCAGCGGATAACCCATGTCTGCCGTGATTGGCCCAAGTTCCTGCCATGCGATAAAGAAGGCCGGTGCGAACAGGTACAATCCACCCAGCGCCAGTTGCGATACCCCGATCACATAACAAACAATTTGTAACTTTTTCATCTTCTGTCTCCACTTTTATGATTGAACCATTTCGGTTGACAGAGAGTTAAACTAGGCACTATATTTTTGTAAGTAGTTACCTTTTTGTAAGTATGGAAAATATGCAAGATTTATCTCCAAGCGCTGAATTATCTGCCCAAAACACCTGTAATGACGATTGCCCCGTTGCGCTCGCCGCCAGTATTCTTGATGGAAAATGGACTACGTTAATCATTCGGGAACTATTACCGGGCACAAAGCGGTATTCAGAATTGATGCGCGGATTGCCCGGCATCAGCCCCAAGATGCTCGCAGCACGGTTAACACTTTTGCAAGACAATCATATCGNCAGCAAAAAGATTTATCCTTGTATCCCACCGAAAACGGAATACACGTTGACCCCGCTTGGCCGCGAGTTGGAAGCCCTGATCGTTGCAATGGCGAATTTTGGTATCAGCATGCTGGCCACCCAAACCCGAAGTAAATAAACCGCGCCGATTGGACCCGTCTTTGATATCTTCCACCCCCCAAGCCATGCGCGGCCACGCGGCGATGTTGTTGTTTTCGGTTCTCGTAGCAGGATCGTTTNCACTTGGCAGCATTGCGGCCCCGTTGATTGAACCAGCGGCGCTAAATGCACTGCGCTTTCTGGTTGCCAGTGCGATCATCGGAACGCTGGTGTTTTTTGGCCCCGGCATCAAGCGCGAGCACCTCGAGGCACCTTGGCGTTATCTGCTGATGGGCGGATTGTTTGCCATATATTTTGTGCTGATGTTTGAAGGTTTAAAGCTTGCGCCAGCTGTTTCCACCAGTGCGGTATTCACGCTGACCCCTGTCATGTCGGCAGGCTTTGGTTGGCTGCTGTTGCGCCAGATCACGACCCCTCGTATGGCCGCTGCATTGGCGCTGGCGGGCGTGGGCGCGGTTTGGGTCATATTCCGCGGTGACATCGACGCGATCTTGGCCTTTAACATCGGTAAGGGCGAAACGATATTCTTCTTCGGCTGCATAGCCCATGCAATTTACACCCCACTTGTTCGCAAATTGAGTCGGGGGGAACCGACGTTGGTTTTCACCCTTGGAACTCTGCTAGCGGGGCTGTTGGTATTGTCCATCTACGGCGCCAAAGACATCATTGCGACGGATTGGACCAACCTGCCCGGCATTGTCTGGATCACCATCCTTTATGTAGCGGTCTTCGCCAGCGCCACCACGTTTTTCCTTTTGCAATTCGCCACGCTGCACCTGCCAAGCGCCAAGGTTATGGCGTATACGTATTTGGTCCCAGCATGGGTGATTGTGTGGGAATATGCGATGGGGAACGGGCTCGTGGCGCTGCCGGTTCTGGCCGGCATCGGCTTAACTGTCGTGGCCCTTCTAATGTTACTAAAAGATTAACGAATATCCAGCGCTTCCAGATCGGCAATAAAATCCCGCGCGTCAACGCTGGCTTCGCGTATCAACCAGTCGAAATGGTTAGTCATCGCTTGAACCCGCGTTGAATCCCGAAAGACGATGTAGTGCCGGCCCAGATAGATCATCGCGATTAGCGGCCCGAAAATGGTTAANGGGGCGCTGAATACTTGGTGNGCATCAAATTGAAANATCCTTAACGANGGNTAAAGGTGATCGTANTTCTCGATCCANCTAGTGACTTGCTCTTTGCGAATTTGCACCGGTAGTCCNGCGTAATACCCTGTACCGGCGGCGAAACTCTCCAGTTCATGGCGCGGCATCGCGATTTCATAATCCGTATGACGGGAGCGCAACCACGTCAGGCTTTCCTCCATCGCACTAATGGCTTGGTCGGAAGTTTTGCCAAGGTGTTGCCGGTATTCCCACCGTAGAACATCCGGTGTTTTCAAAAAATCGGGCAAGGTGGCGGGGACGTGGCGAATTTTGTATCCCGTGGCCTCCTGATGCCACGCGAATAACTGTTTATCCACCGAGGAGCGCGCCGCCTCCGGCATACTTAATGCCACATCCAGAAGGTCATTCGCGCGTTCGGGCCGCGCACTTAATCCCAGCAACCAGTCCGCCGACACACCCAGCGTGTGCGCACATTCACCAATCACCTGAGCGTTTGGCAGGCGGGCGTGATTATCCGATAAAAGTTGCGATATGGTGGAGCGGTCAACCCCGATAGCCACGGACAAGCTACTCTTGTTCAGGCCAGACTTGTCCATCGCGTCTTGCAGACGTTGACGAAATATCGCGGAGCGTTCGNGTTTNTCCATATTTATCGTCATTGGTGATAATATCCNATNNNGCNGAGTTTATATTGANTANATCCACAATACCCATCGTNGAAAGTCAAGTNTATATTGGNTTAAGAATATNACTCATATTACTGGAATACTTATGGAAACGGGCAAAAGAACCCTTGTTAAAACGATAATTTGGCAAATCGTNGGAATAATCACAATGAGCGCAGTTGGATACGCCATCACCGGTTCGATCATAGCTGGTGGCGCTNTGGCGCTNGCAAATACTGCTGTCGNGATCGTCACTTACATNACTTATGAGCGCATCTGGTCGAAGATCAACTGGGGTCGCCGCGCGTAACGCCGATCCCTTTCAGAATGATGCACGTGACGCACTCCGTCGCCTGTGCCCATTGCGCATCATTGAATGGAACACCGTTATTCAGCGTCGCGATCTGGTGTGAAAAGTCGGCGTAATGCTGCGTCGTTGACCANATCATATACAGCAAATGNCGCGGATTTACGGGGTCGATAAGACCTTCAGNCTCCCATCGCGCGATAACCTCGATTCGCGAATCCGTCCACTCGCGCAGCGTCGTTTCCAGATAATCATGGATGATCGGCGCTCCATGTATCACCTCATTCGCCCAAACTTTGGAGCCATAGGGATGAGAGCGGCTGATCTCCATCTTCTTGCGAATGTAGGTTCCCAACGCCTCTTCCGGGTTGGCTTGGGTGTCAAAACTTTCGGCGGCGTCCAGCCAGATATTAAATATGCGCTCGACAACCTGGCGGTAAAGGTCTTGTTTTGTTGGGAAATAGTAATGCAGGTTTGCTTTGGGCAGGTTCGCGCCATCCGCAATCGCCTGCATTGTGGCACCCTTAAAGCCGTGATCGGCGAATATCCGTTCCGCCGTGGCAAGGATTAGGGCCAGCGTTTCACGCCTCAGCCCCTCGCGTTTCGACTTCGGTTTTTCATCAGGTGTAAGCATTGATCAATCTTCCAAACAAATTCTTGACTAGTTAGTCAGCTATGCTAGCGTCAACCTGACCAATTGGTCAAAAGAATTCTTTCTAGGGAGACAGGCATGTCTGATCGCACAAATATCGCACCCAATGACCTAAGCGCGTTCTNGATGCCGTTTACGGCTAATCGTCAGTTCAAAAAGAACCCGCGCATGTTCGTGGCTGCCGATGGGATGTATTACACCACCGCTGATGGCCGTCAGGTTCTGGATGGAACATCTGGCCTTTGGTGCTGCAATGCTGGCCACAACCAACCACGTATTGTCGAGGCGATTGCCAAGCAAGCGAGCGAGCTAGACTATGCCCCGGCTTTCCAAATGGGCCATCCCAAAGCGTTCGAGTTGGCCAATCGTCTGGTTGATATGACGCCGGACGGTATGAATCATGTGTTTTACACGAACTCCGGTTCCGAGGCTGTCGAAACCGCCCTGAAAATCGCTATCGCCTACCACCGTGCTCGCGGTGAAGGCACACGAACCCGTCTAATCGGGCGCGAGCGTGGCTATCACGGCGTGAACTTTGGCGGTATTTCTGTCGGTGGCATTGGGCCAAACCGCAAGGCTTTTGGCACGCTTCTGAACGGCGTTGACCATATGCCCCACACGCATATTCCTAAAAACGTGTTCACACGTGGTCAGCCCGAACACGGCGCCGAAATCGCGGATGAGTTGGAGAAAATCATCGCCCTTGGGGATGCCTCCAACATTGCCGCTGTGATTGTCGAGCCTATGGCAGGATCTACGGGTGTTCTGTTGCCGCCTAAAGGCTATTTAGATCGCCTGCGCGCTATCACCAAGAAACATGGTATCCTGTTGATATTTGACGAAGTCATCACTGGTTTTGGCCGTCTTGGCTCGGCTTTTGGCGCAGACCATTACGGTGTGACGCCTGACATGATGACCACAGCTAAAGGCTTAACCAACGGCGTAATTCCGATGGGCGCCGTCATCACCAGCTCCGAAATCCATGACGCATTCATGGACGGACCGGAGAATATGATCGAGCTGTTCCACGGCTATACATACTCCGGCAACCCGATTGCTTCGGCTGCGGGTCTGGCAACTCTGAAAACCTACAAACAAGACGGGTTGTTCGAAAACGCCCGTGATCTGGCCGGATACTGGGAGGATGCGCTGCATGGCCTGCGTGGTCTGCCCCATGTGATCGACATCCGTAACGAGGGGCTGATCGGCGCGGTAGAACTGTCGCCAATCGAGGGCGCGCCAACGAAACGTGCGTTCCAGGCCTTCCTTGATGCATACGACGCTGGCATCCTGATCCGCACGACGAGCGACATCATCGCGCTGTCACCACCGCTAATCATGAACAAATCCCATATAGACGAACTGATCGGCAAACTGGCCGATGTTCTGAAAAACCTAGACTAAGGAGAGAACCAATGGCAGCACCCGGTGAAAACATGAAAATTAATGGCGAGCGCCTATGGGACTCGTTGATGGAAATGTCCAAAATCGGCCCGGGTGTTGCGGGTGGCAATAATCGCCAGACGGTAACGGATGAAGACGGTGAAGGCCGCCATTTGTTTCAGGACTGGTGCGTGGCTGCTGGATGCGCGATGGGCCTTGACCAGATGGGCAACATGTTTGCGCGCCGCGAAGGCACGGACCCTGACGCCCTGCCCGTTTATGTAGGTTCGCACCTCGATACGCAGCCTACGGGCGGTAAGTATGACGGAGTTCTGGGGGTTCTTGGCGGGTTGGAAATTATCCGCACGTTGAATGATCTGGACATCAGAACCAAGCATCCGATTGTGGTGACAAACTGGACGAACGAGGAAGGCACGCGGTATGCACCTGCGATGCTAGCCTCGGGCGTTTTCGCGGGCGTTCATACCCAAGATTGGGCGTATGAAATCGAGGATGCCGAGGGTAAAAAGTTCGGCGATGAACTAAAGCGGATCGGCTGGCGCGGCGAAGAAGAAGTCGGTGCCCGCAAGATGCATGCGTTCTTCGAGCTGCACATCGAANAAGGGCCGATTTTGGAAGCTGAAGGTAAGGAAATTGGTGTTGTGACACACGGTCAGGGGCTGTCGTGGACGCAAGTGACGGTGACCGGCAAGGACTCGCATACCGGTTCAACACCGATGCCGATGCGCAAAAACGCAGGGCTGGGCATGGCGCGGATGTTGGAGCTGGTGGACAAGATCGCTTGGTCGCATGCACCCGACGCGGTTGGGGCGGCGGGGCATATTGATGTGTTCCCGAACTCGCGCAACGTGATCCCCGGCAAAGTGGTGTTTACCTTTGATTTCCGCTCGCCCAATCTTGCGACGATTGAGGATATGGAAGCGCAGTTCGCTGTTGGCGCGAAGCGGATTGCGCAGGAAATGGGGCTTGGGATCGAGCTTGAAAAAGTCGGCGGATTTGATCCGGTGACGTTTGATGAAGGCTGCGTGAGCGCCGTTCGTAATGCGGCAGAGCGGTTGGGATACTCGCATCGTAACTTGATCTCCGGCGCGGGGCATGACGCCTGCTGGATCAACAAAACAACGCCAACCGCGATGGTAATGTGCCCTTGTGTCGATGGATTATCCCATAACGAGGCCGAGGATATTTCGCGCGAATGGGCCACGGCGGGGGCAGATGTTCTGCTGCATGCGGTTGTCGAAACGGCGGGGATAGTGGAATGACACAATCCATCATTC
>JAESQH010000125.1 GCA_016765235.1 Paracoccaceae bacterium | reverse complement strand
TAAAATCCGCAAAGGGTCACTTTCTTCTGTTGATTTGGTAAAGTCATGTCTTGACCGGATAGACGAAACCGAAGGCCAATTGCACGCTTGGGCACATCTTGATGCCGAACATGCATTGGCTCAGGCTGAGGAAATGGACCAGATTCGCCGCGCAGGACGCCCGATCGGGCCATTGCACGGAGTTCCGGTAGGGCTGAAAGACATCATCGATACCACGGATTTCCCGACAGAGCGCGGGACTTCTATCTTTGCCGGCCGTAAGCCTGACAGTGACGCCGCATTGGTGGAACGTCTGCGCGAAGCTGGCGCCGTAATACTGGGTAAAACCGTCACGACGGAATTTGCTTTCATGCATCCGGCCGAGACGCGCAACCCGCATAATCCTGACCACTCTCCGGGGGGGTCTTCCAGTGGCTCGGCTGCGGCTGTCGCGGCCTTTAATGTACCGCTGGCTATCGGCACACAGACGAACGGATCGGTTATCCGTCCCGCGTCTTTTTGTGGCACTTACGGGTTCAAACCGACGCGCGGCGTGATTTCGCGCCGAGGTGTTTTGCAAACATCCGAGTCTCTAGATCAGGTAGGTGTCTTTGGCCGCTCGCTAGAAGATGTTGCGCTTTTGACTGATGTTATCGGCGGGTATGACCCGTCCGACCCGCTAAGTTATACCCGCCCACGCCCGCAAATGCAGGCAGGCAGCACAGCCGAAATCGGTGTTGAGCCTGATCTGGTCTGGTTCGAAGCTCCGTATAATGATCGTCTGTCCGAAGATGCTCACGCCGGTTTTGACGAGGTCGTCAACGCCTTGGGCGCACGGGTCGAGCGGGTGACAATATCCGAGAATATGTTTAATCTTGTCGATGTGCAGCGTATCATTCATGAATACGAAATCTGCAAACATCTGGACAAAGAATTCACGGATCACTGGGATCAGCTAAGCACCTCGCTTCAACCGATTGTAGAGCGCGGCCGCCAGATCAGCGATGCACAATACGACGATGCCTTGGAGGTCATGGCATCCGGCAGAACCTATTTCGACGAGTTTTTCCACGACTACGACGCAATCATTTCACCTAGTGCAACTGGCGAAGCGCCGAAGTTTGGCGATGGTACCGGTGATCCGGTATTCTGTACGATCTGGACGCTCGTTGGCCTGCCCTCATTGAACCTGCCTTTATTGGTAGGTGCGAACGGACTACCGATCGGCGTACAGTTGATAGGTTCCATAGAAGAAGACGACCGTTTGCTGAGAACAGCAAACTGGATGCTAAATACACTTCAATCTGATAACAATTGAAAACGGAGGAAATAGAACATGGTTGGCAATAAGATTAATTTCATACTGGGCTTGATTGCTACTGGCGGTCTGGTCGCTTTCATTACCGGGCTTGCGTATAGTATTTCGACAGGTTTCGCTGGTTTCTGGGGCGGCCTTCCGTTCTGGATCATCTCGATGACGGTGCTAGCGCTTGCGATATATAACTTCTACGAAGAGACTATTAAAAAGAAGTAAGTTATGACGCAAAAACCTGTCCTGTGGATTACCCGAAAGCTTTCGGATGCGACGCTTGAACGGGCATCGCGCGATTATGATGTTATCATTAATCACAAAGACGGCTTGCACACAGCCGACGATATCATCGCAATGTCCCCTAAAGTTGATGCAATTTTACCTTGTCACTCCGAAATTTTTGACGAGGCGGTTTCAGCCAAGTTGGACAGCAGAGTCAAAATAATAGCAAATCATTCCGTCGGTGTGGACCACTGTGATCTGGTTGCTTTGGCAGCGCGTGGTATCGTGGTCACCAATACGCCGGACGTTTTGTCCGATGCAACTGCCGACATTGCTATGCTGTTGATGCTCGGCGCTGCCCGGCGTTGTGTCGAGGGTGACCGTCTGATGCGTACAGGTTCATGGGATTTCTGGAGTCCCTCATTCATGGTTGGCAAGCAGGTTAGCGGTGCGCGGTTGGGAATTATCGGTATGGGGCGTGTTGGACAGGTTATGGCACGCCGCGCTCGCGGATTTGGAATGGATGTCCACTACTACAACCGCAAACGCCTTCCAGAAGATTTTGAACAGGGAGCGACTTATCACGAAACCGTCGAGGACTTGCTGATTGTCTCCGATTTCTTATCCCTCCATTGTCCTTCAACACCTGAAACAACTGGCATGATGAATTCGGATCGTTTCGCGATGCTACCCGATGGTGCCGTCTTCGTTAACACAGCAAGAGGCGCCCTAGTAGACGAAAATGCCCTGTTGGCGGCGCTGGATTCCGGCAAGGTCAGTGCAGCCGGTCTTGATTGCTTCGTGACCGAACCCGGCGGCAACTCTGCATTTTCAAAATATGAAAACTTGTTCATGTTACCTCACGTCGGCAGTGCAACCCGTGCCACACGGGACGCAATGGGTTTTCGCGCCTTGGATAACCTCGATGCATATTATAAAGGGAACACTCCTCGGGACGCCCTTACTTAGCGACTTGGTTACGCAAAAAACTGAAGAATATAAGAGGTACTGAGGCAATCCCCCTGAAATTAGTGGCATTCAGGCGTAGAATTATTTCGGTAGAACGATTTGCTGAAAGAGGCCGTTGGAAAAAAGCGTTAACGCCATCTCTGCGCAAAGACATGGCAGTGGAAGCGGTTGTCTTTGAATACATTAACGGCTTCTACAATCCTCGCCGTAAACACTCGGCATTAGGTTGGAAAAGTCCATTGGCTTTTGAACAAAAGGCCGCTTAAATGAGTTCATGGAGCGGCACTAAACCGCGACAGGTCCAATCTGACTACCTGAAGCGTGAAGCTATCCTGAAGAAAATGCTCATAGTGGTGGAAAAAGCTAAACAACTATCTGCACTGCATGAACCAGAAATAGCGATCACGGATCGCAGTAGTTTTCTTCTCGGAAGGATCCGGCGAACACTAGCTGAGGCGAATTTGCGTTCAATATCCTGCAGATATGGATAGGCAAGCTGGCTATCGTGCTCGAGAGAATACATTACGGGGACCGCGTAGAGCCTTAGGCACTTGCACTTGAGCACTTGATAGGGGAAATTACGAGTTCAGCGATGACAGGAGATTGCAACGTGATAATCTATGGACTGAACACCTGTGCGAATACTCAAAAAGCCCGCAAAGCATTGGAGGAAGCAGGCAATGAAGTCAGTTTCCGTGGCGTCCGAGCAGAGCCTCTAAGTGAGGCGGAATCGGTCGTCCTGATCGCGGAATTTGGGGATCTGCTAGTAGATCGAAAGTCGAATGACTGGCGAGCGCTGAGCGACTTGTTGAAGTATTCGGAGGCAGAAGATCTGCTCGCGATCAAGCCCAAGCTGATGGCCCGCCCGGTGATCCAGCATGGTGATGCGTATCACCTTGGCTGGGATGAGGCGGTACAGGAAGCTTTGCTTCCGAAGTGAAGTACATCATCAGCTTTTCCGCATCTGTGTTGAGAATAGGCAAAAGCTTTGGGCGATCCGCTCCCCTTCTTTGCCACCCACAAACATTCCACAACATTTCCACTATATCCGCTTGACGACTCTAACTACGTGTGGATGCTTGCTCAATGGCCCAGACGCAGAAGGTCAGGTTCAAAGCCAACTGCCCCAAATCGTCCGTCTCGCCGGCACTACAAAGGTGTGAACAAAGATGGCGTCAATCCACGGAGAGAGCTTTGGCAACTGCCCTGACAACCACATCGTTTCGTTGTCAGCATTGTGGGGCCTCGTCTCAAATGAGTTCGCCGACTAAGTGTTTTGCTGTGAATTGTAAGCACCACCTTCTGTGATGCTTGCCAATGGCTCAATTGACCAAGGTTGGTCAAATCCAGCAACGGAGCTTGCGGCGTGTTTCCCTGTGATCGGTTAAATCCGACGCCCAATTCTGCGATTCGACCAATATGTGCTATAGTTTACATAGGGACAGAGACTCGCGAATTGATACGTATATTTTTGACCTATAGTCGCGCCGGATTTGCGCCCATCGTTAGCTTGGTCGACTTTTTTGTAAAGCCGCCCGTTCGGCGGTTACAAACCAAGCATATCAGGAGGAAGACATGAGTGTAAAAACACCAAGTGAACTTATTGATCTGGTGCGTGGTGAGGTGATTGTCGAAGGTGATGACAATTACGACGACGCCCGTTCAGTCCACAATGGCATGATAGATAAGCGACCCGCAGTGGTTGTCAGGGTGATGAATGCCGGAGATGTAATGACCACAGTCAACTACGCAAGGGACAACCACCTCGAGCTGTCGATCAGAGGTGGCGGTCACAGTGGACCGGGGTTGGGCACCAACGATGGCGGGGTCGTCATTGACTTTTCGAAAATGCGGGGTGTTCGCGTCGATCCTTCCGCCAAGACAGCTAGGGCCGAGGGGGGCACTACCTGGGGCGATTTCAATGCAGCCACACATGCATATGGTCTCGCCACTACCGGGGGCGTTATTTCCACAACCGGTGTTGCCGGTCTCACGCTTGGTGGCGGGATCGGATATCTGTCGCGTGGATCCGGACTGTCGCTCGACAACTTGATTTCGGCGGATGTGGTGACGGCAGACGGAGAATTGCTTGTCGCGAACGAGAATGAAAATGCTGACCTGTTCTGGGCGATACGAGGCGGTGGCGGAAACTTCGGCGTTTGCACCTCGCTGGAATACAAGTTGCAGCCCGTAAAGAACGTGTATTGGGGACCAATGTTTTTCGAAATAGAAGAAACTGAAAACATCCTCAAATTCTACCGAGAGTACATAAAGGACGCACCAGAAGAGATGGGTGCATTTCCTGCCTTCCAGGTGGCCCCACCGCTGCCTTTCATTCCAGAAGACCGACACGGCGACATGTTTATCGCAATGATAGCTTGCTGGTCAGGCAATCCTGAGGACGGGGAGCGCCAATTTAAAGCCTTCCACGATGTAGCCGAAGTCAAGGCCGAGATGGTGGGTCCGGTTCCATATCCGGCGATTAACGCGGCCTTCGACGGTCTGTTCCCGCCGGGAATTCGTCAATACTGGAAGGGCAACTTTGTCAAGGAACTGACGGATGAAGCTATCGCGGCGCATGTTCAACACGGCCCGAACGCGCCAAACACAAGTTCAACCATGCATCTCTATCCGATTAACGGGGCTTGCCAACGAGTAGCGTCGGATGCCACAGCGTTCGGGCACCGCGACGCCAACTTCTCGATGGTGATTTTGGCTGCGTCCGAAGATCCTGCCGATGACGCGGCCAATACAAAGTGGGTGCAAGATTACTCAGATGCCCTGGCACCACACTCTGAATCCGGCGGATACATCAATTTCATGGATGATGACGACTCAGACCGTGTGCGAGCGAACTACGGCGACAATTATGACCGGCTCGTGGATATCAAGCGCGCTTACGATCCAGGAAACCTCTTCAGGGTTAACCAAAACATCGTGCCCTGAAGCACCGCGAGTTGTAGTATTGAGTTGTGCCCACCAAATGGGTCCGTGCACCGGTCCTAGGGCACAACTCCTAAGTTTAAACTCTCATCCTTGAAGCTTATGCTGGCCTGCGCAGGTGCAATTATGCGACCCGTACAGCCTGAACCGGTATTCTGACATCGGTTAGGGTCGGTTAAGTTCTGTCTACAAGTATCTTCAGGCGCTCAATGTATGACACAAGCTTCTATTGGACAGAATTGAGCATTCACGATCGCGAGATTTTGGTCAGAATTCGACACTGTGCTATAGTCTGCTTTTCTATAGTAATGGGTGAAAGATCATGAGTATTTCAGAAACTGAAGAGTAAACAGAGTTCGTTAGATTTTGGAACGAGGTACTTGTCCCGAAATTCGTAAAATACAAACACGTTTTGGTTGGTGGTCTAGGAAAGCATAGCGAGGCCATATTTCCGACGCTTGAAGTAAATCTCGGCGACAAGATTGTAGACGCTGGTGCTGGATTTGGAGACACCGCTATAATGTTGGCTAATCGCGCTGGCAAAAATGGTCATGTCATGGCCATCGATTGCTGCGATGGGTTTTTGGACTACGGTCGCAAGGACGCTGCGGATCAAGGTGTTAAAAACGTATCCTTTGTTGTTGCCGACATTCAGAGGCAACAATTTGAGCCAGTACACGACATGATTTTTTCTAGGTTCGGAACGATGTTCTTTGAAAACCCTGTAGTTGCCTTGAAAAACATGCGTACATCTCTGAAGCCCGGAGGACGGTTAACGATGATTGTTTGGCGTACCATGTCGGACAATCCGTGGCTTGGATCTGCAAAAGAGATTACACTAAAACATTTGCCACTTCCTGAGGAAGATGCGGATACGTGTGGCCCTGGTCCATTTTCGATGGCAGGCAGGATATGGTTACAGCGCGACAAAAGGCCGCAGGTTACGTAGACATCGATTTCCAAAGGGTGGATGCACCCGTCAGAATGGGTGACACGATCCAAGACGCGATCGGGTTCCAACTGGCTCATGGCCCGGCAGGCGAAGTTTTTCGTGAGGCGGGCGAACTGGGTGAGCAAAAACGCGATGCAATTGAGGCCGACCTTAAGAATTTGCTAGCACCCTATGTTACAGATGACGGCGTTGTTATGGATTCAAGCTCTTGGGTGATAACTGCAAGAAATCCAAATTAGCTTGACTCAGGTAAAAACGAACAGCATCGGAGTGTAATCCTTCGCACAGGGACCAGAAAAGTAAGCTAGTGGAAACAACGATAGGCATCGGCATGAGAAGTTTCGATGAAATTCTGGCAATATCTGCTGAACTTAAAGGCAGTTTCAATGCGGTTTTGGATGGGATCGATGCTCCGTTGACTAACGCGGCACTGTCTAAAATCTCGGATGATCGCTGGCTTTCGCAGATGACTCGGTAATCCCCCGAAAGTAGGTGGTGTTCATAAGTAGAATTTTCTCGGCATAATGATCTGAGGAGATTTTGATGAAGAAGACACGATACAGCGACTCGCGAATCATGGGGATACTACGGCAAGCCGAGAGCGGTGTGCCGGTATCTGAACTTTGCCGAGAACATGGAATGAGCAATGCCAGCTTTTACAAATGGCGGGCGAAGTTTGGCGGTATGGACGCTTCGATGATGTCGGAGATGAAGGCTTTGGCTGACGAAAACCGCCGTCTGAAGCGCATGTATGCCGAGATGAGCATGCAGAATGATTTGCTGAAGGAAGTGCTCGGAAAAAAGTAGCGCGGCCATCCCTGCGCAAGGAGATGGCCGTTCAGGCGGTCGTGGATCGTGGGGTTAGCATTGCCCTAGCCTGCCGAACGTTCCAGATCAGCGAAAGCTGTTATCGTTATGAACGCAGGCTGAGTGACGAGAATGCCGAGATCGCAAATTGGCTGGAGAAGCTGACGGACAACCGCCGGACTTGGGGCTTTGGTCTGTGTTTTTGTATCTGCGTAATGTCAAAGGCTTTGGCTGGAATCACAAGCGCGTCTACCGGATTTACTGCGAACTGGAGCTAAATATGCGAATTAAACCAAAGAAACGCCTGAAACGGGACAAGCCGGACGCGCTGGCGGTGCCGGACAGGGCCAATCATACATGGTCAATGGACTTCATGGCGGATCAGCTTTCAGACGGTCGTTCGATCCGCACACTGAACGTTCTGGATGACTTTAACCGCGAAGGTTTGGGCATTGAGGTGGACTTCTCGTTGCCCGCTGAGCGGGTGGTGCGTAGCTTGAACCGTATCATCGAGTGGCGCGGCAAACCCCAGATTATTCGGGTAGATAACGGCCCTGAATACATCAGTGGAACGTTGATGGCATGGGCCGCAAAGGTGGGCATTCACATCCAATACATCCAGCCTGGGAAGCCCCAACAGAACGCCTATATCGAGCGTTACAACCGCACAGTTCGGCACGAATGGCTGGATCAGAATATCTTTGACACAATAGAGGAGGCTCAGAAACAGGCCACAGAATGGCTCTGGACTTACAACAACGACCGCCCCAACATGGGCATAGGCGGGATCACACCCGCTATGAAACTTAAAATGGCTGCGTAATTCTACTAGCGGACTCCATGTAAAATGGCGGGATTACCAGTNGGGTTTCATCAATCCGAATAAGGTAAATTAGTTTGTTCAAACTCTTCTAATGTATGTATATACTTATCGATGAAGAGAAGGAATTATTTCTCGACAATGATTTCGGTTAATACAGATGATTTTGTTCAATCCGTATTCAGGGCACCTAAAATGACTACGAAAAATTTGGACTATTAGAAGTATGGGCAGTACTAAAAAAACAGCGCTAATTTGTGGTGTGGGTGGTCAAGATGGGACTCTATTAGCTAAACTCCTTCTCGAAAATGGATACGAAGTTTGGGGCACGTCAAGAGATGCTGCTGGAGCATCGTTCGCGAATTTGATTAGGGTTGGAATATTCGATAGTGTTCAAACCATATCAATGAGTCCAGAAGATTTTCGGAGTGTTTTTATGGCATTGCGCCAATGCAAGCCGGATGAAGTTTATTTTCTTGCTGGTCAAACGTCGGTGGGGCTTTCCTTCGAACTTCCAGTCGAAACCGTTCAGAGTATTACGGTAGGCACGTTAAACATCTTGGAAGCCTGCAGAATCACAGAAAAACCCTTCAGACTTTTTCATGCTGGATCAAGTGAGTGTTTTGGAAATACAAACGGGGTAGCCGCTAACGAACAAACACCATTT
>JAESQH010000007.1 GCA_016765235.1 Paracoccaceae bacterium | reverse complement strand
CTCGCTTCGCTCGGCAGTTACCGTAAAAGGTTAACGTGGATTTGCATCAAATCGTATGTACGGGTTGTGCACGCATTGTGTACGGGTTGTGTACGCGATATTTCGGCCCAAATCCTAAGTGTTAACGCCCGGCACCCGTTCGCCGAATATCGCAGAACCCACCCGAATATGCGTCGCGCCCAGTGCAATGGCGCGCTCGAAATCGCTGCTCATCCCCATTGAAAGGCCGTGCAGACCATTGCGCGTTGCCATCTTGGCGAGCAGGGCAAAATGCAAGGAAGGCTCCTCGTTTACGGGGGGAATTACCATCAATCCGGTGATTGGCAGGTTGTACGTCTCGCGGCAGGATTTCACAAAACCATCCACCTCCGCAGGCAAAACACCAGCCTTCTGCGGTTCCTCGCCAGTGTTGACCTGAATGAATAACTCAGGGCAGCTCCCGCGTTTCTGCACCGCATCCGCCAGTTTTTTCGCCAGCTTTTCGCGGTCGACTGTATGGATTGCGCCGAACAGGTCGAGCGCCTGATTCACCTTGTTTGACTGGAGCGGGCCGATCAGATGCACCTGCACATCTGTGAATTTAGTGCGGAAATCTGGCCACTTTCCAGCAGCTTCCTGCACACGGTTTTCGCCAAACAGGCGATGCCCTTGTTCCAGAACCTCAGCCACCCGCTCAATCGGTTGGACTTTGGACACGGCAATCAGCTGTACCGAAGCCTCGTCCCGATCAGCCTTTTTCGCAGCCACGGCAATACGTTGTTGAATATCTAAAAGCGCCATATGTCATCCCCCGTTAAGTGAATGCCTACAGCGCGCAGCGTTCCCATTCAAGAGAACAAAAGAAAAGGGCGAGCCAATCGGCCCGCCCTCTCTAATTCTAAACTAAACCGTTAGGCTTAGAATGATGCAGACAACATAACAGTTGTGCCATCTTTGAAATCTGGACCATCAATCTCGTTAGCGTCTGCGTAAGATACAGTAGCTGTCAAGTTGTCGTTGATCGCGTAAACAGCACCAACGTAGAACACAGATGTTAGGCTATCGTTATATACGCCAGCGTAACCTGTTAGGTCAGCCATGATGTCGTAGGACACGTTCAGACCCATTGTGTCAACAGTAGCGCCGTTGCCGCTGTCGTAGTACACGTCTAGAGCAAGTGCGCCCATCGTGTAGGCAGCAGTTACGCCATACATGTCGTCGCCGCCAGAGTTGTTTGCGTAGTATACACCAACCGAAAGATCAGCAGATACGTCGAAACCAACTGCAACACCAGTCGATGTGTCTACAGTGTCGCTGATGTACGACAGGCCGATGGACGCGCCACCAACTGTTGTGTCGAGGCTTACACCAGTAGTTGCAAGTACAGTATCTCCAGCTAAGGCAGCATCAGCTTCGTCGTAGGCTAGAGCAACAGTAATGTTGCCGAATGTAGTACCAGCACCAACGGAAAGGCCGTCAATACCACCAGCGCCGTCGCCTGCGCCACCAACGGCTAGACCGATGTTACCGAATTCTACAAGAGCGCGAACGTCAAAACGTGTGCTTGAATCGTGGTTCTCTGCGTCGATCGCCATGCCGTCACGGTCTTTATAGAAGTACTCGGAAGCACCTTTATCGCCCAAGTCACCGCCTTTAAGCGAACCATATGGGGAAGTGATTTCGATTGTTGGGAACGTATCAAATGAAGCAGTTGATGCGCCAGACCAAGGAACAGGATAAGCAAGGCCTCCGCTGTTATCGAAATCAAAACCATAAGAAATGGTTGCGGCATAACCGTCGCCCAGATCGAAAGTGCCAGTTAGATCAATGTTTACGTCATAGAACAAGCCGCCGTTTACCAAATCATTGTAACCTAGGTCAGCGCCAGCGGACAAGGAAACTTCAGCAGATGCTGCGCCAGCAAAGATAACCAGTGCTGTAGTCGTAAGAAGAACGTTTTTCATCGTTTTTTCTCTCATTATTGTTAAAAGGTCACCTATCACCGATTGCCGGCTAAGGAGTGGCACTGTAATCACCCAACCTGCCGTTCGGGTCAAGCAAGCTGACTATTCCGTGATAAATGTTCTGTGGGGTGATGCAGGGATGTCACACTCTTGCGCGTTAGAGGCGACTCAATACCTCTTGTTCCCGCATTCGTGACCTTATACTTAGCAAATATCCGAATTTCGGCATAGGCCGAGTGAAAAAGAGGGAATCACAGGCTGTGTCACGATATAATGCGCGCGTAACGGAACCGAAATGGCAAAAAGCCTGGGATGATGCTCAAGTTTTCAAGGCGGAACGCGACGATTCGCTTGAGAAATACTATGTGTTGGAGATGTTCCCTTACCCCTCGGGCCGCATCCATATCGGCCATGTGCGTAACTATACGATGGGCGATGTGGTGGCGCGGTATAAAACAGCGCGCGGATTTAACGTTCTGCACCCAATGGGCTGGGATGCCTTCGGTATGCCTGCCGAGAACGCCGCGATGGAGCATAACACCCACCCCGGCACATGGACGTACAAGAATATCGCCGACATGAAGGAGCAGATGAAACCGCTGGGTTTCAGTCTGGACTGGACCCGCGAATTCGCCACTTGCGACCCTGAATATTACGGCAAACAGCAAGCGATGTTTATCGACATGCTGGATGCGGGTTTGATTTACCGCAAGAATGCCGTTGTGAACTGGGATCCGGTTGATATGACCGTTTTGGCGAACGAGCAGGTGATTGACGGCAAGGGTTGGCGCTCGAACGCGCCGGTTGAACGTAAAGAGCTGACACAGTGGTTCTTCAAGATTTCCGATTATTCGGATGAACTGCTGGACGCTTTGGACGATCTGCCAAACTGGCCGGAAAAGGTCCGTACGATGCAGAAGAACTGGATCGGTAAATCGCAAGGTTTGCAGTTCAGTTTTGATATGAACTGCGGGCCTGACGGTTTCGACAAACTGGAAGTCTACACGACCCGCCCCGATACGCTGTTCGGTGCGAGTTTTGCTGCGATCTCGGCTGATCACCCATTGGCTAAGGCGCTGGAAAGTGACCCGAAGGTCGCCGCGTTTAACGCCGATTGCCGCCGCATGGGGACATCGGCGGAAGAGATGGAAAAAGCNGATAAACTGGGCTTTGACACAGGGCTAACTATAACGCATCCGNTTGATCCTGACTGGAAAATGCCCGTCTATATCGCCAACTTCGTGTTGATGGATTACGGCACTGGTGCGATTTTCGGGTGTCCGGCACATGACCAGCGCGATCTGGATTTCGCGCATAGGTATAATCTTGACGTAAAAACCGTAGTTTCCGCGACAGGTCCGGATTACGAAGTCGGGACCGAGGCGTTTACTGACGAAGGTTCGATCATCAACTCCGATTTCCTGAACGGCATGTCGATTGATGACGCCAAAGCCGAGGTGATCTCTCGCATCGAGACCCGCGATATGGGCAAAGGCGTCACCAACTACCGCTTGCGTGACTGGGGAGTCAGTCGCCAACGATATTGGGGCTGCCCGATTCCGGTAATCCATTGTGATACCTGCGGGATTGTGCCTGAAAAGAAAGAGAACCTGCCGGTTAAGCTGCCAGACGACGTATCATTCGACCGCCCCGGTAACCCGCTGGATCGTCACGATACATGGCGGAATGTTGACTGCCCGAAATGTGGTGCGAGCGCCCAGCGCGAAACTGACACCATGGATACATTCGTGGATTCATCGTGGTATTACGCCCGTTTCACCTCGCCCAACGCCGAAACGCCAACCGATCTGGACGAGGCCGAGTACTGGATGAACGTCGATCAGTATATTGGCGGAGTTGAACACGCGATCCTGCACCTGCTCTATTCCCGCTTCTTTGCCCGTGCGATGCAAAAAACCGGTCACCTGCCGAAATCCGCCATCGAGCCGTTTAACGCTTTGTTCACACAAGGCATGGTTACGCATGAATTCTATTATCGAGATGAAGTAACCGTTAGCGAACCCGGACCGCCGATTGAACAAGAAGCTGAATCGGGATTTAAAATAACAACATATGCCGCAACGATTACTGTTACCAAAAGGCGCTACTATCTTCCTGAAGATGTTGATCGCACTTCCACGGGCGCAACACTGCGTGCCACGGGAGAAGAAGTCACCGTCGGCCCGATCATCAAGATGTCCAAGTCCAAGAAAAACGTCGTGGACCCCGAAGACATCATTGATCAATACGGCGCCGATACCGCCCGCTGGTTCGTCATGTCCGACAGCCCTCCCGAACGCGATGTGGAATGGACAGCCGCAGGCGCCGAAGCTGCATGGAAGCACATTCAGCGCATCTGGCGCATGGCTGATGAAATCAGCCAGAGTGCCGAGGACGGGGTGGCAACCCCCGACGAGGCGCTCGCCCTCGCCAAAGCCACGCACCGCGCGATTGATGATGTGACCAAAGGGATCGAAGGGTTCGCCTTCAACAAAGCCATCGCCAAGCTGTATGAATACACCAACACATTGCAGAAATCCAAGGCTGGTAAGGCTGACAAACAAGCGGCGATGCAAGCCATGGCGCAGCTCATGCAACCCATGACCCCGCATCTGGCCGAGGAAGTCTGGGCNTTGATGGGCGGCNAAGGCATGGTCACAACCGCCCCTTGGCCTGTTCTCGACCCTGCGATGTTGGTCGATGACACCATCACGTTGCCAATCCAGATCAATGGCAAGCGGCGCTCAGAAATCAAGGTCGCTAAAGATTTGCCGAAATCCGAGGTTGAAAAACTGGCGCTGGCAGACGAAGCTGTAATCAGGGCGCTGCAAGGAAATGCGCCCAAGAAACTGATCGTAGTTCCGGGCCGTATCATCAATGTTGTTATTTAACCGCCGCAAATTCCTGACCTTAACAGCCGCCCCGCTGGCCCTGTCGGCTTGCGGNTTNACGCCNATCTACAGCGACGGGTCCGCAGCNGAACAAATGCANGGGCGCATCGCNCTTGGGTCTTTCGACNGCCTCGANGGNTTCCAGATGCGCGAGCAACTGGATTCNCGCCTTGGCACNGCGACTGCNGCGACCCANCGGCTNGATGTNGCTTTAGTGGTCGACAGCGATGGTATCGCGATCACGCAAGACGGTTCCATCACGCGGTACAATCTGTCAGGTATCGCCGAATTCACCATCACCCAATTGGGCGGGGGCATCGTGTTCAGGGATACTGTTAAGGCATTTACCGCCTATAACGCCACGGCATCGGCTTATGCCACGCGTATCGCAGAACAAGATGCCAATCGCCGCATGGCGGTTACAATTGCCGACAAAATCGTCACCCGACTGGCCACTTCTGCCGAGGACTGGCTGAGGTGAAACTAAACGCCCGCGACGCCGCCCGTTTTTTGGCCAAACCTGATCTGTCAAAGGCAGGTGTTTTGTTGTTTGGGCCAGACGCCATGCGGATCGCGCTTAAACGCCAAGATGTGGTTGCCACACTTATCGGCAAGGAGGGCGAAAACGAGATGCGCCTGACCCGCATCAGCGGTGCCGAAGTACGCAAAGACCCTGCAAGCCTGTTGGACGCGATAAAAGCCCAAGGGTTTTTCTCGGGTCAACGCGTTGTTCTGATCGAAGACGCAACCGATGGCCTGTCCAAAACCTTCCTCGCCGCCATTCAAGACTGGCTGCCGGGCGATGCAATGATGGTAGTCACGGCAGGGCAGTTAAACGCACGCTCCAGCCTTCGCAAAGCGTTCGAGGGAACGGGTTCCTGTGTCGCAATCGGCATTTACACCGATCCCCCGACACGGGACGAAATTGAAGCGACGCTGAAAAAGTCCGGTATCGCCAACATCGACCCTGCCGCGATGACCGACCTCGACAATCTGTCCCGTCAACTTGACCTTGGCGACTTTCGCCAAACCGTCGAAAAACTAGCGCTTTATAAGCTGGGTGACGACACCCCCGTCAGCCCCGACGATATCATCGCCTGCGCGCCGCTAACATCCGAAGCCGCACTGGATGACGCCGTTAACTTTGCCGCTGACGGTAACTCCGCCGCGATCGTCCCGCAAATGCGCCGGTTGGCGGGCCAAGGGGTCAACCCGACAACCCTTTGCATAGGGGCCACACGACATTTCCGGCAATTGCATGCGGCGGCATCTTCCGATCAAGGGCCAGAGGCCGCACTTTCCCGCGCCCGTCCACCAGTTTTCGGCCCGCGCCGTGACCGCATGATACGCCAAGCACGCCAGTGGCAGACCCCGCGGCTGGAAATGGCGATAAAAGTTTTGACAGACACCGACCTAGCCCTAAGATCTTCACGCCCCGTTCCCGCCATGGCAATGATGGAACGCGCTTTCATCCGCATCGCCATGCTACGCCCGAAATAAGGAAAACGAATGTACACAGTTATCGGATCCCCCCGCACCCGTTCCATGCGTGTTTATTGGGCTATGGAAGAAATGGGGCTCGACTATGAAATAAACACCGCCCCTCCACGGTCCGAAGAAGTGCGCGCGCTGAACCCATCTGGCAAAATCCCGTGCTTGCTGGTCGATGGTGACGCCATTATCGATTCCGTGGCGATCATTCAGTTTCTGGCAGACAAGCATGAACATCTGACATTTCCCGCCGGAACTATTGAACGTGCGCAACAAGACAGTTTTACCCAGTTCTGCTGCGATGAAATTGACGGGGCATTGTGGACAGCGGGCAAAAACTCGTTCATTCACCCCGAAGAACTACGAGTGCCAGCGATCAAACCAACGGTAAAGTACGAATTCGCCAACGCGATGAAGACACTGGAAGCCCGCCTTGGCGACAATGAATTTGTGATGGGCGATACGTTCACCATCCCTGATCTACTTCTCGGTCACTGCGCAAATTGGGCAATCGGCGCCAAATTCGACCTGCCCGAAGGGCGTGTCGCGGAATACTTCAAACGGGTAACCTCGCGACCAGCTTATCAGCGGGCCAAAGACAAAACCGGTTACTGATCTTTCAGGTATTTCGCTGCCGCATCCCCTGCATGAAGCCCCGTTGCAAGACAAGCCGTTAGCAAATACCCGCCCGTCGGGGCTTCCCAATCCAGCATTTCACCTGCGCAGAACACACCTGCGCGGGATTTCAACATCAACGCATCCGTCACGGCAGTTTGCGTAACCCCTCCAGCAGTCGAGATCGCCTCGTCCATCGGTGTTGGCCCATTTAGCGTCAGTGGCAACGCTTTTATCCGCTTTGCCAAACCGGTAAATGTTTCTGGTAACGGTCCTGCCTCGCGCAGTAACGCGGCTTTGGCACCCTCCAAACCCAGTGTTTTTCGCAAATGGTTCGACAGGCTGTTCTTCCCGCGCGGGCGATTNAATTTCGCGATAACACTTTTNAAATCCATATCNGGCATCAAGTCTATCGCCANNTCACNGCCATCCCGCANGGCTGACGAGACCGCGTAAACNGCNCCCCCCTCGATCCCGCGNGCGGTAATNACAAACTCGCCCTTAACCGNATNTTCACCAACGGTNAANCGAACNGGTTTCACNGGNGCCCCGAAATNTGGCTTCATGAAATCCGNCCATTCGCGCAAAAATCCCATGTTCGCAGGCNTAAACGGTGCCGCTTGCCCATCGAGCCAATCCGCCCANGCTCCGTCTGACCCGAGCCGCGCCCAACTCGCCCCGCCCAATGCAAGTACCGTGGCATTCGCCGTGATCACCTGTTCGCCGTCTGGCGTATCAAACCTAAGCGCATCATCTTCCCAGCCAACCCAACGCCAACGTGTCCGAACTTCCACGCCTTTATCCGCAAGAACACCCATCCAGTTTCGCAACAAGGGCGAAGTTTTCATGACTTTCGGAAAAATCCGCCCACTGCTGCCTGTAAAAACCTCTTGCCCAAGCCCCTCGGCCCACGCCCGAACCTCGGCAGGGCCGAACGCACGCAACATNGGTTCCAGCCAATCCTGCGCCCCGCCGTAGACTTTCACGAATTCATCGATGGGTTCGTCCTTGGTCAGGTTCAACCCCGACTTCCCCGCCATCAAGAATTTGCGCCCGACGGAAGGCTTCGCATCGACGATCACGACGTTCACGCCCGCCTCGGCCAACCGCGAGGCGGCCATCAAACCCGCCGGACCAGCACCAACGACAAGGGCTTCAATCTGTTCCATTTACATATCCCGTGCAGGCGATAGGCCAGCGATAATATTTGCGTCAAAACTTAAAGCACGTTCCATAATCATATCAGCCGCCAATGCCGATAACGCGGGCGAAGTTTGCACTCCGTAGCCACCTTGACCCGCCAACCAGAANAACCCTTTCGCNGCCCCGTCAAANCCGACAACNGGCGTGCGATCCGGNGCAAAACTGCGCAATCCGGCCCAGTTGCCTTCAACGCGTGTAACTTCTTCGGTAACAAACTCCTGATACCGCGCCAGACCTTCCGCCAACACCATATCGTCCGCCCAAGCATCCATCGGATCTACCGGATCTTCTTCGGCCGAGGAAACCAGCCACTTTCCAGCGTCCGGCTTGGCATACCACGTTTCGGTCGCAGACAGGAGCATCGGCCATTTTGAGATATCCAAACCACCTGGCGCAGGCAACCGCGCGACTGAGCGGCGGTATGGCTGGATTCCCAGCGGGCTAACACCCGCAAATGCCGCGATTTGGTCAGCCCACGCGCCCGCAGCGTTCACAAGAATGGATGCCGAAAACGCACCAATCGCCGTTTGCACATGCCACTGGCCATCAAAGTGAATGCTTTCAACACCTGCCTTGGTATGAAGTTGCGCCCCATTACGGCGCGCTACTTTCAGCCTGCTTTGAAACAGCTTATCTACATCCAGATCAAAAGCCGCCGTGGTTAGAACTGCATCTTTGATATGCGCCAAATTCAGGATTGGAACGAGTGCGAGCGCCTCCTCCAGCGAAATTCGTTCGTTGAAGTCAGCCTCCGCCATCGCATCCATTAAATGCCGCTCGCTTTCGTCTGCCAAGTACAGCACACCACGAGGCGAAAGCACTTCCGCCTCTTCAAAGGCAGCAAGGCTTGCACGTGTCAACGTGTTGATCACCGCATTGCCGTAATTCGGTTCGTACATTGCTGCCGAACGTCCGGTGGCATGATACCCGAAGACATCTTCGGCCTCCAACAACACTACATTGGCGTCTGGTGAAAGCGCGGCTGCGAGACTTCCACCTGCGATCCCCCCACCGATGATAATAATGTCCGTCATAGGGTTTCCAGACATCGCACAAACACATCCGTGTCCACATTTCCACCAGTCGCCACCACAATTACGGCGTCGCTTTCGATTTCATCAGTGTGGAACAGTGCCGCCGCCAGCGCTACTGCACCACCGGGTTCAAGCACAATTTTCAATCGCTGGTATGCCAACGCCACAGCCTGCATTGCTTCGGCATCGCTAACCACCAGCCCCGAACCGCAATTTTTCATCATGATCGGAAGCGTAATTTCCCCCGGCGAATTCGTAACAATCGCATCACAAATTGACCCACCTTGCGTCGCGTTCACCTCGTGTTTCCCGGATGCAAGCGAGCGTGCCGCATCGTCGAACTCTTCCGGCTCACAAGTCCGCGCCCGCAGGTTAGTGCCCTCCAACGTGATCGATATACCAGAGGTCAACCCGCCCCCACCACAAGGGATCAGAACATCGGCTTGCTCGACACCCTCGGCCATTGCCTGCTCAACAATCTCCAGCCCGACCGTGCCTTGCCCTGCAATCACCAACGGCTCGTCGAACGGCTTCACAAAGGTCAACCCGCGTGCACCAGCCAGCCGCGCCCCAATATCTTCCCGAGAATCTCGCAGTCGGTCATATGTCACCACTTCGGCGCCAAGCGCCTTTGTGTTAGCGATTTTCAAAATTGGCGAGTCTGCAGGCATCAAGATTACCGCCGGAACCCCGAATTTCGCTGCCGCCATCGCTACGCCTTGCGCGTGGTTTCCGGAGGAGTACGCGATAACACCCTTAGCACGCTGCGCCTCTGTCATGCCGGATAACGCCGACCATCCGCCACGGAATTTGAAACTTCCGGTGTGCTGCAAGTTTTCAGCCTTAACTAACACGCGGCGGCCTGCCATCTCGTCCAGAAACGGAGAGCTGAGCATCGGTGTCCGCCTCACCACAGGCGCCAACCTTGTTGCCGCCGCTTTGATCATCTCGATATTCATCCAACCTGCCCAATCAGTTTTTCAATTGCTGCTACCGCTTCCGGCTCGTTCAAAAACGGCACATGCCCCCTGTCAGGCAAGTTCGCATAAATCATATCCGGCCGCCGCCGCTGCATTTCAGCGACGCTAACCTCGCTCAACAGATCCGAATTCGCCCCGCGTATTAACGCCAGCGGCAGACCTTCCATTGCATCAAATAGCGGCCATAAATCTGGCTGTTCCTTGGCCGATTGTTCAATTACCGCGTCGCGCAGTTTGGGATCATAGTTCAAGCGCAAACTGTCCGGCCCCATCTCCATCCACCGCTTGGCGTGTTCCAGCCAATCGGCGTCCGTCAGTTTGGGAAATTCTGCGCCCATATTTGCGCGCAAACCAGCAGCGGCTTCCTCAAAAGTTTTCGCTTTGGGTTGAATGCCAAGATAGTCCATTATCCGGCTCAAGCCCGCAGTATTATCTCCGGTCCAATGTCATTCAACAGCACACCGGACATTCGGACCTTCGCCATCGCAGCCGTCAACATCGCAATTATCCCACCTCGCGACGTCCCCACAAACAACGCCTTTTCTATGTTCAGATGGTCGAGCAGTTCCAGCGCATCCTTGGCCTCTTGGGGCACATTGTAATTCGTGTAATTCGAGTCGTAATCCGACGCCCCACGCCCCCGATATGTCAGCCGTACCAGCCGCACACCACTGATTGCGGTCGCCAAATCATCAAAGTCCCGCGCATTCCGTGTTAACCCGGGCAAGCACAGTAACACTGTCCCTTCGCCCGCGTCTTCATAGGCCAGTTGTAAACCATCGCTGGTGGTAAACTTCATGGTCGCGCCTTCGCCAGTTCAGGTATTCCGGTTAAATCCGACATCACTTCTTGTGGCTTCCAAGGCAGGCGATCCATCGGTTCGCCAGCGCGGTTGACCCAAGCGGTGTAGAACCCATAACCCGAGGCGTTCGCCGCGTCCCAGCCATTGGATGACACGAACAGAACTTCGGATTTCTCACCCACGAAGCGATCACAAACCATGTCGTAAACAAACTTGTGAGGCTTGAATACACCTACATCCTGAACACTTAACACATCGTCCAGAAGGTCGGTTATTCCGGCACTAGAAACCGCGCCCTTCAACATTTCGGGCGAGCCGTTCGACAAGATCGCCGTTTGCATCCCCGCATCTTTCAACGCTTTCAACATCGCGGGAACTTCGGGATAAGCCGATAGCTCCCAATAAAGCGCTAACAACCTTTCGCGCAACTCGTCGTCCTGCAATCCGGCCGCCTCAAGCGCATAATCCAGACCGTTTTGCGTGACTTCCCAGAAATCCGTATGTGCATCGGCAACTGCTCGTAGCCATGTATATTGCAACTGCTTCAGCCGCCAATCTTGCGCGATCTGCGGCCATTTCGCGGCAAACGCCTCGCGGCCCGGTTCAGCCGCAGCGATACGTGCAGCAGCAGTTACGTCAAATAATGTCCCGTAGGCATCAAATACACAGGTTGTGATTGGCATAGGTTCGTTCCTCCGTTGCCGGCACATTGGCACAAGAGGAACCATTGTTAAA
>JAESQH010000124.1 GCA_016765235.1 Paracoccaceae bacterium | reverse complement strand
TAGGAGTTAACCGCGAATCTTGGTGATGGCATAATTTTCAGGTGGCGTATCATGGATGTGATTCATGCATCCAATATTTCCAGGAAAGGAAAGATACGCCATGACAGAGACTACAGTTACACCCCTCATACAGCCAGGGGAATTTTGCGATCAGCTCACATCTGTTCTGCGCAGCGGCGCTCAGGCGCTGTTGACCCAGGCCATTGAGGCGGAGGTTGCCAGCTTTATGGCCTGCCATGCTCAAGAACAGCTTGAGGATGGGCGAGCCCGGCTTGTACGTCATGGGCATTTACCCGAGCGGGAAATTCAGACCGGGATTGGGGCGGTTAAAATCAGGCAGCCTCGTGTTCGGGATCGCGCTGGCAAGACGCGGGATCGGCTTTTGTTTCTGCCCACAGTCGCGCCCAAATACATGCGCCGCAGCAAAAGCCTGGATGCGCTTATTCCCTGGCTTTATTTGAAGGGCGTTTCCTCAGGCGATTTTCAGGCGGCGCTCAGTGCCTTGCTGGGGGCCGATGCGCCCAATCTGTCCGGCGATACGGTTCTGCGGTTGCGAAAAGTCTGGCAAGGAGAACTCAGCGCTTTTGAAAAGCGGGATTTATCGGCCCGGAATTACGTTTATATCTGGGCGGACGGGGTCTATTTTCAGGCCCCAATGGAGCAGGAAAGCCAGTGTATGTTGGTTATTATCGGGGCAACGCCCGAGGGAAAGAAGGAACTTGTCGGCTTTACCGATGGCTATCGTGAAAGCATGCAGAGCTGGAGTGAACTACTCCTTGATCTAAAGGCCCGTGGCTTGAAGGCCCCGCCTAAACTCGCGGTAGGTGACGGTGCTTTGGGGTTTTGGGCGGCATTGCGCAAGATTTTTCCCCAGACAAAGGAACAGCGCTGCTGGGTTCATAAAACAGCCAATATCCTCAATAAAATGCCCAAGGCTCTGCAAGCAAAGGCAAAGGCGGATTTACACCAAATATGGATGGCGGATAGTAAGGCCGATGCCGGGAAAGCCTTCAACCTCTTCTGTGCAAAATACGAGCTCAAATATGATAAAGCCGTTGCCTGTCTAACAAAGGATCGGGATGCTCTTCTGGCATTTTATGATTTTCCAGCAGAGCATTGGAAACACATACGCACCACAAACCCCATTGAAAGCACCTTTGCCACCGTCCGCCACAGGACCAGAAGAACCAAGGGGTGCCTGAAGCGAAACACCGCCAAGGTGATGGTATTCAAGCTCATAAAAGAGGCTGAGAAGCGGTGGTTGAGATTGAGGGGCAAAAATCAATTGCCAAAAGTCATCCAAGGCATCATATTCAAAGACGGGATAGAGATAATCGAAACCCAAAACAAAAACGCCGCCTGACAAACTCCGTCACCAACTTTTGCGGTTAACTCTTCAACCAGTGCCGGAACTCTGCTGTATACTCCAGAGGTCGAAGCAGTAATTATCGAAGACGATGCACCAATGGGCGGCGGTTCAGGTGCTTGGCTAATACCTCTGATTTTACTTGGTTTGCTGGCTCTTGCGGTGTCGGGTACTGACGATAGCCCACAATCGACCAACGGTTCAAATGGCCTAAACAACGGTGGCGGATAAAATCCTAAAACCTAGGATGTTCGCTTGTTAAAATCGCAAAGATTGTTGATGCGGTATGCTGGACAGGAGCCTTTTGGTGTTTGCCACTATGTCTAGCCGCGCTTTGCCTGTCTTTATTTGCGCGCTGTTCTTTTTCGGAACGGCCGGCGCAGAAGAGGGCCTCAAACATGCGCTCTACAATATTGGTACCGATAAAATTGGTGACCGGGAACGATTGGATATTTCGGCCTATATATTCCACGATGTAAACCGNAATGGCGTGTATGATCTTGGTGATCGGTCCATGTCCGATGTCGTTGTTGCCGTTGGNAAAGNCGGNGCTGCNGTAGCTGCNATTCGAAGCAACGTAAACGGNTTCGCGAATTTTCCGACCTCAAGTTACCTGGAAGATGCGTCGATAAAGGAAACCGGTTTTTACGAGTTTTCCGTAATTTCCCCGCCAGGGACAAAAGTTACCACCGGAAACACCCTACAGATCATCGAAGTGATTGAAATACCAGACACTGGTCGCGTGTTGGGTGCTGTTCGTATGCCCGATCCAATCGGTATTGCTCCTTACACTTTCGTTCGCGGGACTTTCTCGGGCGCGTTACCGGCAAAAGCTACATTGCTGCAAAATGATGAAGTGCTAAATTCTGCGAACATTCAACCGGACGGCCAATTCCTTGTTCCAATTGCACCGGGGGAATATATCATCCGGATATCGGATTTAGAACGACCGGTGTATGTCAAAAATATTCCAGTCGATATAGGATTAATGCAGAACATCAATATTAATGACTATGTGCCAAATGTGCTTGATTTTGAAGGGATAGCCCCGCTTGGTCTTCAAAAAATACCAAACGGTTACGGCGGCCTAGGTTGGTTTAACCTGAATGCAATGAGCACACAGATGACGCTGGGCAGCATTGGTTACCAAAACGGTGCGACAAGCGGCACGACGATTGCGTACACCAGTTCAGGTCATCCGGCGGACATCTATCTGGAAGACGGATTTGATTTTCTCGGAGCGAACCTGACAATTTCCTGGCCCGAGGGGGAGGGAGAGCAAGTGAAATTCGAATATTTTCGGGGTGAAAAAATGGTCCGCACCGATACAATCGGGCTTTCGGCATATGGCCCCATATCCTACCAACCTATGATTTCCGACATCACACGCGTATCTATCACATCCCTTCACTACTGGCAGGTCGTACTGGATGATCTGATAATCGTGACTGACTAAACTAGCTACAACAACCCCAAACTGCGAAAGCTGGCGTCTGTCGCTTGGCCGATTATAACGTGATCGTGCAAGGTTATTCCAAGCGCGTTTAACGCAACATCTACTCGTTTGGTCATAGCAATATCGGCATCTGAGGGCGTCGGATCACCCGACGGGTGGTTATGCACCAGTATCAGTGCGGAGGCATTCAGTTCCAGCGCTCGCTTCGCCACTTCACGCGGATAAACCGGCACATGGTCGACCGTGCCTTTGGCTTGTTCCTCGTCCGCGATCAGAATATTTTTGCGATCCAGATACAGAATTCGAAACTGCTCCGTTTCGCGATGTGCCATGGAAATTTTGCAATACTCCATCAGGATAGACCACGAGGTCAGCGCATTNNTNCCCATNACNCGNGCTTGNCCAAGGCGATGCGCNGCAGCCTCGACAATCTTTAGTTCTTGCACAACAGCATCCCCAACGCCATCAATTCGACGTAGCCGCGAGGCGGGTGCAGAAATCACACGGTTGAAATCCCCGAATTCTGCCAACAGGGTTTTGGCCAAAGGCTTAACATCGCGGCGCGCAATCGCGCGAAACAGCAGTAATTCGAGCAATTCATAGTCCGCCAACGCTGTGGTTCCGGCTTTCATAAACCTGTCCCGCAAGCGTTGGCGATGATTAACGAAATGCGGTTTTCCTGGAAGGGGATGTACGGCCGCAACTTCGAAATTTGGTAACAATCCCGAAACCGGTGCTTCTGCAAAACAATTATCGAACTTGTCACTCATGCCACCTTAATGGCACCAAAGTGGTTAACGGTTAGTTAATCCGTCCACGTTGGATGGAATTTATTTGCAGGCGACAGCGTAAATATCTCGCAACCATCCTCCGTCACACCAATCGAGTGTTCGAATTGCGCTGACAATGACCGATCCCGCGTCACCGCTGTCCAGTCATCCGCCAAAACTTTGGTGTCAGGACGCCCCAGATTGACCATGGGTTCGATGGTAAAGAACATCCCCGGCTCCAACACCGGCCCCGTTCCCCAACGGCCATAATGCAGTACGTTCGGCGCGGAGTGAAACACCCGCCCCAACCCGTGACCGCAGAAATCCCGTACGACTGACATCCGCTGTTTCTCGACATACCGCTGAATTGCCGCGCCAATATCGCCGAAAGTATTGCCGGGTTTCACCTGTTCGATGCCCTTAAGCAACGACTCGTGCGTCACATCAACAAGCCGTTCAGATCGCCGCGCCAGCTTGCCAGCCTTATACATCCGGCTCGTATCCCCGAACCAGCCATCCAGAATGCAGGTCACGTCTATATTCAGAATATCCCCGTCCTTGACCCGTTTGTCCGACGGTATCCCGTGGCAGACCACATGGTTCAGCGATATGCAGGAGGCATGCTGATACCCACGATACCCAACGGTGGCCGATGTCGCCCCGTTCGCCTCGATATACTCGTGAATAAGCGTGTCCAGCTCCAGTGTTGAAACGCCGATTTTCACGTGTTCACCGATCATATCCAATGTGCGCGCCGCCAACTGGCAAGACGCCCGCATGCCCTCGAAATCCGATAGGTCGTGAAGTGTGATGCCGTCTTTCGTCAGACGCCCTTGAGTTTGACCCTTCATTGGCCAGACCTCCTGCTGAAAAGAATTACCAACCATATAGGCGGCTCATATATAAATTGGAAGTTCTTCCACAAGGTTAACGTCGGTGCGGGTTGGTTTCGTCGCGAAACATAAGGCCTCAACACCGATTTTGCGCGCGGCTGACATCTCCGCCGCATATTCAGCGTCAATATCCGCCGCCAAGGCGAACCGCGTGCAATCATCCCGTTGCACCAGATACAACATCACGGCGCGATGCCCGTCGGCCACCATGGCTGATAACTCCCGCAAATGCTTCGCCCCGCGCTTGGTGACAGAATCCGGAAATTCCGCCAATCCAGCTTGCCGACTAAGCGTCACGCTTTTCACTTCGACATAACAGTCCGGTATCCCATCACCCTGCAACAGGAAATCAATCCGGCTGTTCTCACCGTATTTCACTTCGGCTCGCACATCGGAATAGGCCGCCAACGGGGCAATCGCGTGCGCCCGCAATGCCTCCCCAACCACCTTATTCGCCATCGCCGTATCCACCACGATCATCGCATCGCCGACCTCAGCCAGCTTCCAGCTAAAGTTCAGCTTGCGCTTGGGGTCATCATTCGGTTCCAGCCACACAGCCATCCCCGCGTCCTTCATCCCAAGCATTGAACCGGGGTTCGCCACATGCGTTGTCACCTCGCGCCCATCTTCAAGCACAACATCCGCAAGGAAGCGCTTGTATCGTCTAAGCAAAGTTGCGCGTATAAGGGGGGTGTGAAAGTCCATGCCAACCTTTCGTGAAAGACAAGGAACCATAGATGCCAAACCCCACCGCCGCAATGCTGGTTATAGGTGACGAAATCCTGTCCGGTCGCACCCAAGACACCAACACCAGCCACCTCGCCGCGAAATTAACCGAAGCCGGTATAGATCTGCGCGAAGTCCGCGTCGTGGGCGACGAACCCTCCGATATAGTCGCCGCCGTCAACGCCCTGCGCGCCCGTTTCAAGTACGTCTTCACCAGCGGCGGCATTGGCCCGACACACGACGACGTAACAGCCGACTGCATCGCAACAGCCTTCAACGTTGGCATAAGCGTGCGCGCCGATGCTCGTGCTATCCTTGCCACCAATTACAAAAACCCTGATGTGGAGCTGAACGAGGCCCGCCTCCGCATGGCCCGCATCCCCGACGGCGCAGACCTGATCGACAACCCGATCTCCAAAGCCCCCGGCTTTCGTATCGGCAATGTTCACGTAATGGCCGGCGTTCCAACGATCTTCCACGCAATGGTCGAAAGCGTCCTGCCAACCCTCACCGGCGGCGAACCGTTGCTGTCCATCACCGTCCGCATCGAAGCCCCCGAAGGCGAGATTGCCGAGACGTTAGCCAACATGGCCAAAGCGTCCACAAGCCTAACCTTCGGCTCTTACCCGTTCATCCAGAACGGAGTATTTGGCAGCAATATCGTGGCGCGCGGGACTGATAAGGACCGGCTGAATAGCGCCCGCAAAGAGCTGGAAGCGCTAGCTAAAACCCTTAAGGCTTGGGACCCATTCGATTATAAAAATCAATATCCTCGATCGAGAGGACACCCGACAAAATAAACGTCACTAGCGGTATCCATAGTACGACCGTGATCACCGTAACCCAGAACATTTTCTTGCCAATCATCGGATCAACAGGGGCGGAGGCAGGCGTGCCCGGTACAACTTCCCCGTCCTCTTCCTGACTTTTCATGCGCATCGGTAGCGCCATAAGTAGCAGCATAAACCAGATGACGGCGAACAAAACCAATGCAGATGTGATGGCCATTATACTTGCTCCAACTCGATTAAAGTTCCGGTGAAATCTTTGGGGTGTAGGAATAACACAGGCTTGCCATGCGCGCCAATCTTGGGTTCACCACCGCCCAGAACGCGTGCGCCTGTCGCTTGTAGCTTATCGCGCGCCGCCAGAATATCGTCCACTTCATAACAGATGTGGTGAATACCACCCGACGGGTTTTTTTTCAGGAACGCCGTAATCGGGCTGTCGTCACCCAGCGGGTGCAGCAGTTCGATCTTGGTGTTTGGCAGCTCGATAAACACCACGGTTACACCGTGCGCCGGCTCGTCCTGCGGGGCGTTAACCTTCGCGCCCAGCGTGTCACGATAAAGCGCAATGCCTGCTTCAAGGTCCGGCACGGCAATGGCAACGTGGTTCAAGCGTCCAATCATGGGATTCTCCTGTTATTCAGGCGTTAGTTACGGCAAGTCGTGCGCGGTGTCCACGTCCCGAAGCGTCGCGGCAAAGGCAACCGTGGCATCCCCCAACGTCCCCAACGTATCCTGCAACGTATCTGCACAAGACCAGCGCACACCGTCGAACAAATCGGGTGGAAGCGGGCGCACGCGCCGCATTCCTACCAGCCAGAAACCGCCATCCTCGGCTGGCCCGAAAACGCAATCATGATCGCGCAATTTGGCGAACGCATCGCGGATAATCGCGTTCGTAATTCCCGGAATATCACCGCCGATCAGCACAACAGGCCCCCTTGGTGTGACCTCGAAAACATGCCGCATCCGCGCACCCAGATCGCCCCTTAACTGCGGATCGCGCGGTATCTCCACAGGCCAAGCGCGGCTGTGCAACGCATTTGGCGCAGGCGAAACTGACAGCCGGAGCTGCCATTGCGGGTCCGTGCCCACGTCCCGTATCAGCCGCTTTGTTTGGTGTCGGAACCACCACGCGGCGTTGGTCATGCCAATATCGCGCCCCAGCCGTGTCTTGACCCGACCCGCCTGCGGCTCCTTCACCATTATGACCAAGCGGGGTCTAACGATGCGGTGCTCCTATCGAATCCAGATATTTTTCCAACGCAGGTCGTACCGATTGCGAGCCGGATGCCCGCGCATCATCAATCACATGTTTCACTTTCGACAAATCGACAAACCGGATCAAACGTTTGATTGGTCCGATAGAGGCTGGCCGCATCGACAATGTCCGCAATCCCATAGCAGCAAACGACAACGCTTCCAGTGATCGGCCCGCATCTTCACCACAAAACGATACCGGCGTGCCCGACAAATCACATTTCTGCGCGATCTGTTCGATAAAGTTCAAAAAACTGACGTTTAACGTGTCATACCTGCGCCGCACCCGCTCATTCTCGCGGTCCGCCGCAAAGAAAAACTGCTTCAAATCGTTGCCACCGATTGAAATGAAATCGGCCAAATCGAAAAACTGCGCCGGCGCAAACGCCAAACTTGGTGTCTCCAACATCACCCCGATTTCGATCTTGCTTGGCATCAGGTGCCGCTGCTTTTTCTCGCGCTCCACCTCGTCCAACAACCGTTGCCGCGCCTCGCTGAACTCGTCGAACTGTGCCACCATCGGGAACATAATCTTCAACGGTCGCCCCTTGGCCCCGCGTATCAACGTCTGAAACTGCATCCGCATCAGGCCGGGACGATCCAGCCCCAACCGGATACCACGCCAGCCCATCGCCGGATTGGGCTCGTCCACCCGTTTCATATAGGGCAGCACCTTGTCCGACCCTATATCGAGTGTCCGAAAAGTAACGGGCAACCCTTGCGCGGAATCCAGCACCGTCGAATAGGTATCCGCCAGTTGCGACCGCTTCGGAAAGGTGGAGCGTAGCAGAAACTGCAATTCCGTCCTGAACAACCCGACACCCTCTGCACCCGAACTCTCAAGCGAGGGCAGATTGCTCATTAACCCCGCGTTCATCTCCAAGTGCACACGCGTTCCGTCCTTCGATTCCGCGGGAAGCTCGCGCAGGGCTGCATATTCTTCCTGCGCCTCTTCGCGCATCGCGACTTTTTCGTGGAACGCCAGCCGAACACTTTCTTCGGGCCGCAAATGCGCCACGCCCGCGTCACCATCCAGCAAAATCGCATCGCCGCTCAAAGCCGCACGGGTAATCCGCGTCGCTTGAATAACCAGCGGAATGGCCAATGCCCGCGCCACGATCACCGCGTGTGACCCAACGGAGCCTTCTTCCAACACCACGCCCTTCAGTTTCTTGCCGTAATCCAGCAGTTCCGCAGGGCCGATGTTTCGCGCAACCAGAATCGCATCCTGTGGCATTTCTGCGGTATTTGATTCGCGCCCTGTAAGTATCCGCAGCAGCCGGTTCGACAAGTCGTCCAGATCGTGCAGACGTTCGCGCAGGTAATCATCGGTTACCCGCTCCATCCGCGTTCGCGTGTAGGATTGTTCTTTCTCTACCGCAACTTCGGCTGCCAACCCGCTAAGGATCGAGTCCTCCATCCGAGCGCGCCAACCTTTGTCGTGCGCAAACATCCGGTAGGCATCCAGAACCTCGCGACCCTCGCCGCTGATCGCCAGATTTCGGTTCGACAGCATATCGTCGATATCGGACTGAAGTTCTACAAATCCGGCGGACAGGCGGCTCATCTCCACGTCTGCATCTTCGGCCACGGGGTTGGCAATTACGATATGCGGTTCGTGCAAAACGACATGCCCCTCGGCCACGCCTTCCTGCGCAATCACACCCTTGGCAAAAAACGGTCGCTGGTGCGGCATGGCCATCGCGGCCTCGCCCTCTGCGATAAACGCGCCCAGTTCAGCCATTTCGGCGACAACCATCGCCACGACCTCTAGGCCATATACCTCGTCATCCGTGTAAACTCGCGCGGCTTTGTTCTGCACAACCAGAACGCCCAGCACATCGCCGACACGCTGGATCGGCACACCAAGGAAAGAGGCATACACCTCCTCCCCCGTTTCAGGCATAAACCGGAAGCCCTTGGCAGATGGTGCATCTTCCGTTTTAAACGGGCTTGCTGAATCAGCAATTCGCCCGACCAAACCCTGCCCCACACGCAAACGTGTCTGGTGAACGGATTCGGGGTTCAACCCTTCGGTTGAGCACAGCTCCAATGTCCGCTCATCTCGCCGCAGGTAAATCGAGCACACCTCGGCTTCCATAGACGACGCAATGATGTGCGTGACTTTGTTCAAGCGCGCCTGACCCTCGCCTTGATCAGCAAGAATGTCGCGCAAGCGTTTCAGCAAGACGTGGGATTCAACCCCTTTACGTGTGGGCATATCGCCCCCTTTTTACGATGCTTTATCCAGACCAAAGGCATCATGCAGGGATTGCACGGCGAGTTCCATATATTTCCGATCAACCAGAACGGAAACTTTAATCTCCGACGTCGTGATAACCTTTATGTTGATCCCGTCATCCGACAGCGCCTTGAACATTTTCTGGGCAATACCTGCATGGCTTCGCATACCGATTCCCACGATAGAGATTTTCGCAACGCCCGTATCGGCATCCAGCGCATGATAGTTGATATGGCCCGCCTTCTGCGCATCCTCAACAGCTTTGGTTGCCAAAGGCACCTGATCTACAGGGCAAGAGAACGTCATATCCGTGCGCCCGTCTTCCGAAATATTCTGAATGATCATATCAACATTCACACCCGCATCCGACAACGGGCCAAAGATCGCCGCCGCAATTCCGGGCCTGTCAGCCACCGAGATAAGCGTCATCTTCGCCTCGTCGCGCACCGAGGCGACACCTGCTACTGCACTTTGTTCCACAATTTCCTCCTCGTCACAAACAAGCGTTCCCGGCTCGTCCGTAAAACTGCTAAGCACCTGAAGGCGCACCTTGTAACGCATCGCCAACTCGACAGATCGGGTTTGCAACACTTTAGCGCCAAGCGACGCCAGCTCCAACATTTCCTCGTAAGCGATCTTTTCCAGCTTACGCGCTTTTTGGGTGATACGGGGGTCCGTTGTGTAAATCCCGTCCACATCCGTGTAAATATCGCACCGTTCCGCCTCGAATGCCGCCGCAAATGCAACGGCAGTGGTGTCCGAGCCACCCCGCCCAAGCGTCGTAATCCGGTTTTCCTCGCTTACGCCCTGAAAACCCGCAACGACAGCAACTTCCATGCCCTCGTCGAACTTGGTGTTCAGGTTATCCGTCGGAATCTCTTCAATCCGCGCCGCACCATGCGCCGAGGTCGTCTTGACCGGCACCTGCCACCCTTGCCAACTGCGCGCCTGAACGCCCATTTCTTGCAACACGATTGACAAAATGCCCGAAGTTACCTGCTCGCCCGAAGACACAATCGCGTCGTATTCACGCGCATCATAAAACCCCGGCGTTGTCGCCTCCGGCCCACCGGCAGCACCCCGCACCCAGCCAACCAGCTCGTTCGTTTTGCCCGACATCGCAGACAGCACAACGATCACACGATAGCCGTTATCGACCTCGCGCTGCACCTTGCGCGCCACGTTGCGGATCTTTTCCACATCAGCCACCGAGGTGCCGCCAAATTTCATAACCAGCAAAGGCATTTAGGTATTCCCGTCAATTTCGCGCCCGTCTTACCGCGTGGCGCGTAAAGGGGCAAGGTTACCTATCAATCAAACGTCGCCACCAGATCAATTTCAACCGAGGCCCCGACCGCCAGCCCCGTCACCCCGATGCACGTTCTTGAGGGCAGTTTGCCTTCCTCGAAGTAGCTGGTGTAAATCGCGTTCATCTTGTCGAAGTCCTTAAAGTTAACCAGATACACCCGCGCAAACGCCACCTTGGAAAACGACGACCCTGCCTCGCGCAGCACATCGGCAAGGTTCTGCATAACCTGATGCGTCTGTTCCTCAATGCCACTGCCAACCAATTTCGTCGGGTCATCCGGCAACGTCGGCATCTGCCCCGTCACAAACAGAAAATCGCCCGCTTTAACGGCATGGCTGAAAGGCCCAACACGTTCCGGCCCTGCGCCAAACACCAGATGTTCAATGTCCATTTTATGCTCCCTGTGACTTCTGGCGTTCCCGCCATAGCGTAAATAACCCCGACCCGATGATCAGCCCTGCACCCAGAACGATCCACAAATCCACGGTCTCGCCAAATATCGTCAACCCGATGGAGGCGGCGAACACCAGTTGGAAATACGCAAACGGCTGCACGGTTGACGCCTCCGCCACCTCGTAGGCTTTGATAAGTAGGTAATGCCCACCGGCCCCCGTCAGACATAAAAGCCCCATGACCCACCAGTCGTTGCCAATAATCGGCTCCCAGAAAAACGGGCCGATCAGCGTAATCGCGACGGCCCCTGCGATCCCCGTCCAAAAGAAGCTCGTCTCCGCGCTATCCTTGCGGGCCACATACCGCGTTAACAAACCGTAAACGGCGAACATCAGGGCGGATAGCAACGGTATCAACGCCTCGGGCGCGAAAACCGAGAACCCGGGGCGCAAAATTATAAGCACGCCGACAAACCCGACGCCAATCGCCGCCCAACGCCGCGGCCCGACCTTTTCGCCCAAAATCGGGCCGGATAACGCCGCGATCAACAACGGATAACTGGTAAACACCGCATGGGCGGCCACCAGCCCAAGTTTGACGAACGCGATCACCATCACGCAAATCTCGGCCACCAGCAGCACACCGCGCGTTATCTGCAACAGCGGTTGCGAGGTCGCCGCCACGCGCCGAATACCGCCCTTGCGCGAGGCCGATAATGCCACAACAAAAACCGCGAAAAACCAATAGCGGATCATCACGATCAGCACCGTGTTGTATTCTGT
>JAESQH010000123.1 GCA_016765235.1 Paracoccaceae bacterium | reverse complement strand
CACGCGTGATGAAAGCGTGCGGCGTGAACCTCGACGGCTTGCGTAAAACTTTGTCGGACTACATCGACACCGAAATGGATTCCCTGATCTCTGACATCGATGGGTCAGAGGCCACGCCGACAACCGGTTTCCAGCGCGTCATCCAACGTGCTGCGATCCATGTGCAATCGTCTGGCCATAACGAGGTGACCGGCGCAAACGTCCTTGTCGCCATGTTCGCCGAACGCGAAAGCCATGCGGCCTACTTCCTGCAAGAACAGGATATGACCCGTTACGACGCAGTTAACTTCATCAGTCACGGTGTCGCCAAAGATGCGCGCCATGGTGAAGAACGCGCAATTCAAGGCACGGACGATGTGCAAGAAGCAACCGAGGCCCCCGGTAAGCCCGAAGAAACCGCACTTGAAAAATATTGCGAAGACCTGAATCAAAAAGCCCGCGACGGTGACGTTGATCCATTGATCGGTCGTCAACACGAGGTGGACCGCTGCATTCAAATCCTCTGTCGTCGCCGTAAAAACAACCCGTTGCTGGTCGGCGATCCGGGCGTTGGAAAAACCGCCATCGCCGAAGGTTTGGCCCGCATGANTGTGGACGAACAAGTCCCCGAAGTTCTGGAAGGCGCGACGATCTTTTCGCTTGACCTAGGCGCTTTGCTNGCTGGAACCCGCTACCGTGGTGATTTCGAAGAACGTCTGAAAGCCGTGATGAAAGAGTTGGAAGACCACGACGACGCCATCATGTTTATCGACGAAATCCACACCGTTATCGGTGCAGGGGCGACATCCGGCGGCGCGATGGATGCCTCAAACATCCTGAAACCCGCGCTGCAAAGCGGCAAGTTGCGTTGCATGGGTTCGACGACGTATAAAGAATTCCGTCAACATTTTGAGAAAGACCGTGCCCTGTCGCGCCGATTCCAGAAGATCGACGTGAACGAACCGAGCATTCCGGATTCCATCAAAATACTCATGGGCCTGAAACCCTATTTCGAGAAGCACCACAAAATCCGCTACACTAACGACGCCATAAAAACCGCCGTGGATCTTGCCGCGCGATACATCAACGACCGCAAGTTGCCGGACAAAGCCATCGACGTGATCGACGAGGCTGGTGCCGCTCAAATGCTATTCACAGAAAGCAAACGTCGCAAAACCATCGGCACCAAGGAAATCGAGGATGTCGTGGCCAAAATCGCCCGCATCCCGCCAAAGAACGTGTCCAAAGACGACGCAACCGTGCTGAAAGATTTGGACAAGAACCTCAAACGGGTTGTGTTCGGTCAAGACACCGCCATCGACGCGCTATCTTCAGCCATCAAACTTTCGCGCGCTGGCTTGCGCGAACCGGAAAAGCCCATCGGCAACTACCTGTTCGCAGGGCCAACAGGTGTGGGTAAAACCGAGGTTGCCAAACAACTGGCCGACACGCTGGGTGTGGAGCTGATTAGGCTCGATATGTCCGAATACATGGAGAAACACGCCGTTTCCCGCCTGATTGGTGCCCCTCCGGGGTACGTCGGATTTGACCAAGGCGGCTTGTTGACCGACGGTGTTGACCAGCAACCACATTGTGTTCTGCTGCTCGACGAGATCGAAAAAGCCCACCCTGATGTCTACAACATTCTGTTGCAGATCATGGACCATGGTAAGTTGACAGACCACAACGGCAAACAAATCGACTTCCGCAATGTGGTGCTGATCATGACCACCAACGCTGGTGCAACTGAACAAGCGAAAGAGGCAATCGGCTTCGNNAAATCCCGTCGGGAAGGCGAAGACACCGCCGCGATCGAGCGCACTTTCAGCCCCGAATTTCGCAACCGTCTGGATGCCGTCATCAGCTTTGGTGCGCTATCAAAAGACGTGATTATGAAGGTCGTGGACAAGTTCGTTTTGCAACTAGAAGCGCAACTTATGGACCGGAACGTAACGTTCGAACTTTCGCCAGACGCTGCCGCATGGCTGGGCGAAAAAGGGTACGATGACCGTATGGGCGCACGCCCCTTGGCGCGGGTTATTCAAGAACACATCAAAAAGCCGCTGGCCGAGGAATTGCTATTCGGCAAACTCGCCAAAGGTGGATTGGTCAAAGTTGGCGTTAAAGACGGCAACATCGATCTGATTTTTGAAGAGTTGCCAAAAGTACGCATCGGCAACAAAAAACCACCACTGCTTACGGCAAAATAATCTACCCATACTCTAAACGTGAACACGAGCAGCACCTGCTGCTCGTGTTTTGACATTCACCGCATGAAATCGCGCCAACTTCTACTTTTCAGTAAGTTTCAATTCGATCCGCCGGTTTTCGGCCAACGCCTCTGGGCTATCGCCAAGATTAACTGGCTGGAATTCGCCAAACCCTGTAGCGGCCAAACGGTTGGCTGGAATCCCCTCATTGTCGATCAAGAATTTCACTACCGACAACGCGCGTGCCTGTGATAGTTCCCAGTTATCTGCAAATTCAGAATTATGGCCGACGGGGATTTTGTCTGTGTGCCCATCCACTCGTAGCACCCAGTTGATCTCGTCGGGAATCTCGTCACCAATGTCGCGGATCACAGAGGCAACCACTGCGATCTGCGCTTTGCCTCCATCACCCAANTCAGCNGANCCCGGNGCAAANANCACTTCGGAGGAGAANACAAACCGNTCNCCAACCACNTGNACGCCTTCNCGNCCGCTNAAGACTTCGCGAACGCGNCCAAAGAATTCCGACCGGAANCTACGCANATCAACNGCNTCGANNTCAAGCCGNTCGCGCTCTTTCGCTTCCAGATCAGCCCGCGCCTGTTCTACTTCGGCACGCGCTTTTTGCTCTGCTGCAACCCGCGCCAGTGCCGTGTTCAAATCTGATCCTAGCGTCTGAAGTTGCACGTTTGCCTCGCGGTCTGCCTCTTTGGAGGCATCAAGCAACCCTTGCAGCGAATTCAACTGCCGGCGTAGCGCCGCGGTCTGCTGGTTCAACAACGCAACCTGCCGCTGGCTTTCCGCTGACAATGCGCGCTCGCCTGACAATAAATTATTGGCTTGATCCAGCAACGCCGTCTTACGGTCAATTTCCGCGACGTTCTCCGCCTCTGAATTATCCAGCTTGCGTTTCGCGACTTCTGCCGCCGCCAACAACGTCAGTGTATCTTCAGCCTTTTGGCGCTGTTCTTCCAACGCCAGCGTCATCGCTGTCAGCTCCGTATCGGCGTTTAACAGCCGCGCGCGCAATGCTTCTGCCGCGGCCGCTTCGACCAAACGCGCGGCTTCTGCGTCGCTTAAGGTTGCCAACTCGGTTTCGGTTTCCACGACTTTGATCTCAAGATCGGCAACCAGTGCTTCCAGCGCATCGGCCTTCGCCGCGGCCAAACGCGCTTGCTCGGCTTCAACGTCAATCTCGGCCCGTGCCCGCGCCAATGCCAGTTGTGCTACTTCCTTTTGCGTCAATTCAAGATCGCGCGCGGCATCCAGTTCCGCGATACTCGCTCTTGCCGCCTCAATCTGGCTTTCTTGATCATCGACCGTTTGTTCGGTATCCACCAATGACGTCTGCAAACTGGTGTTACGATCATNCAAATTTGTATTGCGCGTAATCAGCCCCGCGACTTGTTCCTCAAAACTCGCAATCCGCGTATTCGCTGCATCTCGATCATTGCTAAGCGAGGCCACCAACGCCGTTTGCAACTGTAACGCCGCATCGCTGTCCGATAATTTGCTGTCCAACTGGCCCAACTGGTTCGAAAGATCGATACCGCGCCGCTCTTCCAGCCCCANTGCNTGCGCCANACCGGCAACNTGCGCTGATAGATTGCTTAGTTCGACATCTTGCCCGGTGATTGTTTCCCGCATCACATTCTGAATGATCATAAAGATCGACAGCNCGAACATGATAACCAGCAGCAACGCGGTCATCGCATCCACGAAACCGGGCCAGATATTGGCCTCGGCGCGCTTACCTTGTCGCCGTGCGCGGGCCATCGCTTAACCCTCGTCCTGATTAATAGCTTGTTGAAGGGTGTATATAAGTGTTGCAAAATCCTGCCGGATTTCCGCAATGGAATCTTGGCGCCCTGACGACATTTCCTCAAGCACACGCAGTAGCTGCACATCAATGTTGCGCAACCGCATTCGCGCCTCGGCATCCATGCCTTCGCCCATGTTGCCCAACGCCTCGACGATACGATCTTGACCACCGGCGATACGTTCCATCACTTCAGGGCTTCCGCTACCTTTGCCGCCACGCGACTGGTTGCTTATCTGCTTGGCCAACACGCTGATCGCTTCGGCCAAAGACGCCAAGCGACCGTCAGTGCGCATGCGTTGCTCTTCGCCCCGCATTACCAGCTCTTTTAGGCTATCAATCTGGTGCGTTGTCTGCCCCATCAATTCCGAAATAACCGAGCCATCAATGCCAGCTGATTCATCGCTGCCAAAACCAACTTTGGTGATCGAAGACAACCATTCCTCAAGCTCCATATAAAACCGGTTCTGCCCGTGGCCTGCGAAAATCTCAAGCAAGCCAACAATCAAAGAACCAGCCAGACCCAGCAAAGACGAGCCAAACGCCGTACCCATGCCGCCAAGTTGTTCTTCAAGGCCCGACATCAGATTATCAAACGAGTCAATCGAGCTGCCACCCTCGGTAGGGGCAAGTGTGCGGATGGTGTCCACCACAGCCGGAATAGTGGTCGCCAAACCATAAAACGTTCCCAGCAGCCCAAGGAAAATCAGCAGGTTCACAATATAGCGCAAAACGTCCCGCGCCTCGTCCAACCGTGTACTTACTGAATCAAGGATCGATACCGCCGAAGACGGATTAATCGCCTTGCGCGACCGGCTGTCACTAAGCAGTGCAGCCAAGGATGCCAGCAACCGCGGTGCTTTGACAAATTCATGCCCCGGACGATCCAGTGCGAACCCTTCAATCCAGCCAACAGCCGAAAACAGCGCCCGCAATTGCCAGAAGCTGGCAAAGACACCAAAAATGAATACACTGAGGATGAAACCGTTCAGGTAAGGTGACACCAGAAAGATCGGCGAGACCGTTGGAAACAGCAGGTATCCAAGCGCCAACACTATTACCATTATCAGCAACATTGTAACAACTTGACGGATCGGTTGGGTGAATTCGGGTTCGTTTCTTGTATCCAGGAACATTATTCAGCTTTCCTTGCCGTTTTACCTATGATTTGCGCCACTGTAGAGTTGATTAACCAGAATTCCAACCGTGTTCTCAAACCATAATATATTTGCATTTTAGCCACAAACCCCCATATGTACTAGACAATTCATCAAAGGCGCAGCGCCATTCCAGACGCCCGCCATAATTTAACGAAACACACGCTGCCTGGAATCGGGCACGAGGGAAGGATATTACATGTTAGAGGCAATCGGCGCACCGGCACTGGCGATTTTGGTCTTCGCGATCATCATGCTTTACCTGATGGTAAAGACAGTTCCACAGGGCGAAACATGGACGGTCGAACGTTTCGGGCGCTACACACGTACACTGCAACCCGGCCTTAACTTCCTTATCCCGATTATGGACAAGGTTGGCGCAAGAATTAACATGATGGAAACCGTTCTGGACATCCATTCGCAAGAGGTGATTACCAAAGACAACGCCATGGTTATGGCTGATGCGGTGGCCTTCTATCAAGTGATTGATGCAGCACAGGCCGCTTACGAGATTCGTGATCTGGAACGCGCCCTGACCAATTTGACCATGACCAATATCCGTGCGGTAATCGGCTCCATGGATCTGGATGAAAGCCTATCAAACCGGGATCACATCAACACGCGCTTGCTGGGCGTAATCGACGAAGCCTCCCAATCGTGGGGTGTGAAAGTTACCCGCGTGGAGATTAAAGACCTGTCGCCACCAGAAGATATTAACGAAGCCATGGCACGCCAGATGAAAGCGGAACGTACCAAACGTGCCGATATTCTTCAGGCTGAAGGTCAGAAACAGGCCGCCATTCTGGAAGCCGAAGGCCAGCGCGAAGCCCAAATCCGCGAAGCCGAGGGTGCGCGCGAGGCAGCCTTCCTCGACGCTGAAGCCCGTGAACGTNTAGCCGAAGCCGANGCCAAAGCGACTNCGATGGTATCCGAGGCGATTGCCAAAGGTGACATTCAGGCCATCAACTACTTTGTGGCTTTGAAATACACCGAAGCCCTGCGTGATATTGCCGCCTCGCCCAACAGCAAGACCGTGATGATCCCGCTAGAGGCCGTAGGCCTGATCGGTTCCATCGCCGGTATTGCCGATATCGCAAAAGCCGTAACTAAGGAGTAATCTGATGGAGCCCGGATTTTTCAGTTGGATCGAGACACTATCCCCTTGGTGGTGGATCACGCTTGGCGTCGGGCTTGGCGCAATAGAGATGCTCCTCACTTCGTTCGTTCTGATCTGGCCCGGGATTGCCGCGATACTTATGGCGATCATTTTATGGNTCGCTCCGGGCATGCAAGGCGAGTTGCAAATCACGNTTTATGCNNTCCTNTCCNTCGNAGTCATGTTCGTAGGNCGNNGCTACCTCAGNAAATTCGGCGACGGGCAGCCGGAAACCAGCCTAAACAACCGCACNGAACAANTGGTTGGCCACAACGCCAANGTCGTGGACTTTGCCCTTGGCAGTGGACATATCGAGTTGAACGGGCTGCGTTGGGCGGCTGAATGGCCCAAAGATCAAAGCGCCGAAGTTGGCCAATTCGTGAAGATAATTGCGGCCGATGGAATGTCGGTACAGGTTGAAAACATTTAAGAACCTGTCATAATCCCCCTGCGAGTGATTTGTTTTCGCAGGGTGGATATGACTAAAGGTTCGATCAATTGAATAAACAGCTATTTGTAGCTTTTGGGATGGCTGTCACAGCGATTTCAACGACTCCCGTTATGGCCCAAGAAATCTGCGGACTCCACACGATTGCCAAAGGCGATACGCTTCGCAAGATCGCCAACGATACATACGGAAACCCCAAAGATTACCGTTATATATTCGAAGCAAATAGCCGCAGCCTTGGTCCTACACCCCATATAATTCCACTTGGTGTAACGCTGAACCTGCCGTGCCGTGGTACGTTCGTTGCCGCCAGCGCACCTGTCGAACCCGAAACACCCAAAGCCGCGCCGGTTGAAGTCGCGCTGACCGAACCGCCCGTCGTTGAAGAAACCGTAATCGTCGAAGCTGTCCCTACATCCGAAATTGTGACCGAAGATAAAACGACTACGGTCGTCACCGCCGAACCAGCACCGACACCCCCACCGATAACATCTGCAACGCCCATCGCTGCGGAATTGGTCCTCGTTGGTTTCACGGACAATCTGCCCTATTCAGACGAGAGCCTGTTGCAAGGTGGCCTGATCACCACATTGATCGAAACCGCCTTGCTGCGAAGCGATGCGGCCAAAGTTGACAAGCCTATATTCGTAACACGCNCNGAATCGGGTTTGGCGACATCCGTTTTACCGGACAATTTTGACCTGTCCTTCCCGTGGCTATTGCCCGACTGTAATCTTGGCGATTTTGATGCCGACATCAACGACCTGTGCAAGAACTTCACTTTCTCCGCTCCGATCTACGAGGCGCAAATGGCCATGTTCACCGTTTCGGACAGCCCTTTCAACGAAGCCAAAAGCGAAGTTGATCTGGTCGGTGCCCGAATCTGTCGCCCTGCTGCCTTGCACACGTATGACCTGCTGGAAGATGGCATGATCGAGCCTATTATCTCGTTGGAAACGGCCACCGATCTCGCCACTTGTTTTAACGATTTGCAAAACGATATCGTNGATATTGTCAGCGTNAACGGCCTGACTGCTGACGTATATTTCGCCGAAGCGGGNCNCGATGATCACATCATTGAACTNGCCGNGCTTTCCGCCATCCACACNGTTCATGCGATTGCGGCAAACAATGATCCCGAAGGCTTGATCGCGTTGGATAATCTGAACGCAGGCATATGGGATATGTTGGCCACCGGCGAGTGGAGCGCAATCGCTCGGGATTACCTGATCAACCGGATGAACTAGCCGGCAAACCGCCTAGTCAGCGCTATGCACCAATGCAACAAGGCGCTCCATATCTGGGTCGGATATTCCCAATTCCACCAAATGCGCAACGGTGTTGAACAAATATTCATCGTTCGGCCCCGCCGATCCTGTGGCGCGGGCGATAATCACCGCCTGCTCCTCGATACTTAAGCCGCCAACGTATTGGTCGTGCGATTGATCCATCACGTAACAAACTGCTTCGGTCACGCCACCCCCGTGGAAAGCTATCGGGTGCGTTTGTTCCACATAAGCCGATGATATCAGCTCTCGTTCGCGCAGATACTCCATAGTATCCGCCGCCAAATCCGGCGCCACCCGAAACCCGACACCGTGACATTCCCCGTGATTGTCAGGGTCCAATGCCAACACCAATCCGGGGGACGCGCTTGTGCCGCGGTAATGGATCGAACTCATACAGAAAGATCGATTAAACCCGCGCAACGTCGCCACACGGCGTTCCACATATTCAAATCCCGGTCGCCAAAGCAGCGAACCGTATCCGAAAACCCAAAGGTCGTTTTGCTGCATTGTATCTGACTCCGATTTGTGGCCAGTGTATACCCTGCATTTTTGCGGAATTGGAGAGGGTATTTCATGCGCGGCCTAATTACTTTGGTATTGGTACTATCCGTCGCGTGGAGCACATGGTGGGTTATCGGTACAACCGCCCAACAAACCG
>JAESQH010000122.1 GCA_016765235.1 Paracoccaceae bacterium | reverse complement strand
AACCCCGCTCCGGCGGGGTTTTCCTTTGGGGCGGTTAGTTAATCGAATATTCTTCGATCAGACCATCAACCACAGCCACACAGGCTTCGCGCGGATCGGCGCCTGCATCCACGGCCGCCTTGAAATTCGCCCTTTGGCGATCGGCAGAATTTCCGCTTGATGCAATCGTCCGCACCCGGGCCAACTCGCCAGAACACCCCAACCGTTCCGCATCTTCGCCCACCATTTCGATTAACTCTTCCATCAACTCGGGCATTGGAACCAACTCTCCACGCCCGTGGTCAATCAATTTACCTCGCGCACCGTGGCGCTGCGCTTGCCAACGATTTTCTAATATCAACGTTTGCGGATATACCCGCCAGCGTTGATTATTTTTCCTAAGCCGAAATAAAAACGATATAATCGACTGATAAACTGCCGCAATCGCGGCCACATCATCGACCAGCGAACACACATCCGTCACCCGTTGCTCCAGCGTCGGGAACTTGGAAGATGGCCGAACATCCCACCAGATTTTGCTCGAATCCTCGATGCACCCGACCTTTACCAACTGCCTGACCATCCGTGTATATTCGCCGTAAGACCCAAGAACATCCGGCAATCCAGTGCGCGGCAAAGCGTCAAAAACCGTCAAACGGTAACTGGCCAATCCCGTATCCTCCCCCTCCCAATAAGGCGAGGAACAGGATAGTGCCAACAGATGTGGCAAAAAATACGTGACCTGATTCATCAGATCAATCCGCAAATCCTCATCCTCGATCCCGATGTGTATGTGCATCCCGCAAATCAGCATCCGACGTACAGGTAGGCCCAAATCATCGCGGAGCACGTCGTAGCGTTCCTTACGGGTACGTGTTTGCGCCCGCCATTTCGCAAACGGATGGGTCGAGGCCGCAATCGGCGCATACCCGAACGCCGCCGCGGCTTCCCTTATACCTTTACGTAAGCCAACCAGATCGTCCCGCGCATCCCGTACACGACGATGCGGTTTTGTGCCGACTTCCACCTGACATTGCAGATATTCGCCGGTCACCTGTTCACCCAGCAAATCCGTACAAGCTGCCAGAAATCCGGCGTCCGGTTCACGAACCAGATCGCGGGTTTGCCGATCTACAATCAGGTATTCTTCCTCAATCCCAAGGGTCAATGTCGGTTCTGCAATCATCCACACGCCTCCTTAACGGAAGCATAACGCAGGAATTGCCAAAGACAAAATGATCAGGATCAACGCGTTATAGCTGCGCCATAACCTCGTCGGAAATCTCGAAGTTGGCAGTAACGGTTTGCACGTCGTCGTCATCTTCCAAGGCTTCGATCAGGCGCATCAGCTTTTCAGCCCCAGTCAAATCCAACTCGGTCGATGTCTGGGGTTTCCAGATCAACTTCGTGCTTTCGGACTCGCCCAACTCGGCTTCAAGTGCTGTTGAAACCTCGTGCAAATCCGTGCTTTCGCAATAAATCTCGTGGCCGTCTTCCGTGGTCTCCACGTCCTCGGCCCCGGCTTCAATCGCCGCCATCATCACGGTGTCAGCATCGCCCGCATCCAGCGGATAGGTCACAATGCCTTTGCGATCAAACATAAACGCAACCGAACCGGTTTCGCCCAAATTCCCACCAGATTTTGCAAAGATGGAGCGCACAGTCGAGGCCGTCCGATTCCGGTTATCCGTCATCGCCTCGACAATCACAGCAACACCCATCGGGCCATAACCTTCATAACGGATTTCGTCGTAATTATCCCCGTCACCCGCCTGCGATTTCTTGATCGCGCGTTCANTAACTTCCTTTGGCACCGAAAGCTTCTTGGCTTCTTTAACGGCCATCCTTAGGCGCGGATTTTTATCAATATCAGGGTCACCCATTCTAGCGGCAACCGTAATTTCCTTGGCCAGCTTCGAAAACACCTTAGAGCGCGCCGCGTCTTGCCGACCCTTTCGGTGTTGAATATTCGCCCATTTTGAGTGGCCAGCCATGCTATTCTCCGCTACTAAACTTCTTTGGCGCTTATATAAGCCAGCGCAACACGCAGGCCCACCCCAAAATTTCTATTTTGCCTAAATACTCAAAATCCCGCCCTCAAAGCGGCCAGAACACCGGTATAAGCAGGCTCGCCAGAACTCCGATTGACAGGTTCAACGGAACGCCAATCCGCAAAAAGTCCGTAAACTTATATCCGCCGGGACCATACACCAGCGTGTTGGTCTGATACCCGATTGGGGTCGCAAAACAGCCGAGGCCGCCACCATAACCGCCACCACCAAGGGACGCGGATCNACACCNAGNGANGCNGCCAANCCAATCGCAATCGGGGTNACCACAACCGCCACAGCNTTATTCGANACCAGCTCNGTCATCACNGANGTCAGCAGGTANATCCCCCAGATCAACANCGGCGCAGGCAAGCCCATCANATANGGCGCCAANCCTTCGGCGATNAANNNAACNGCNCCNGAGNNNTGCAACGCCGCCCCAANCGCCANCATCGCAAATATCAGCGCCAGCAANCGCCCNTCNANAAANCCGAACGCCTCCTCNGCGTCGATACAGCGGGTCANCAANACGACNGCNACNCCGATCACNNCCAGCGCNAANATTGACGCCACNCCCNTGGCCGCCANAAGNACCACNCCNGCNAGCACACTNAACACAANGGGNGCATGACGGCGACGATAGGGNCGCTCGGACGGTACAGAAAGTTCCACCAACCGCTCNTCCTGNGCCATNCGGTGAATNTCTTCNGCCGCNCCNTCCAGCAGTANGGTNTCCCCTACCCGCACNATAATCTCGTCCAACTGGCTGCCGATATTCTGGTTTCGCCGATGCACCGCCANCGGATAAACCCCGTAGCGCCGCCGCAAACGCAGATCCCCTAATGACCGACCTACAAGCCGACACCCCGGCGAAATCAACGCCTCGACTGTCGTGGTTTTCCGGCTCGAAAGCTGATCCACCATGTCAACTTTTCGATTATCTTTCAGCCCCAGCAATTCATCCACGCCCGNGCGAAGAACCACCCTGTCGCCAGCTTCCAGCGTCACTTCGCTTAATCTGCGACGCAACGATTCATTATCGCGCAGTACATCAATAAGCCGCATACCTTGGCGCTTGAACGTGGCAACTTTCTGAACATGTTCGCCGATCAAAGACGAACCCACCGGCACAGCAACCTCCGTAAAAAACTTCATTTGTTTTTTGTTAACCAACAAGTCCGTCATGGAGTTGCGGTCAGGCAGCAACCAAGGGCCAACAAACCGGATGTACAAAGCCCCAAAACCTACCAGAATTATCGCCAGAGGGGTGACTTCAAACAGACCAAACGGCTCCAACCCCTGCGCGGTCGCAACCCCGTCTACCAATAAATTGGTAGAGGTCCCGATCAACGTCAGCATCCCCCCGAGGATCGCGGTATATGACAGCGGTATCAACAATTTCGACGACGATATCCCCATCTTCGCGGCCAATGACACGGCCACGGGGATCATCAAGACCACCACAGGTGTGTTATTCATAAATGCCGAGGCGATAACCGTAAATAAAGCCAATGTCGCCAACACAAGTTTAGGCTGGCTGCCAGCATACTGCGACACCATCCCCGTCAGCGCATTCAACGCGCCCGTCCTCACCAAGCCACCCGATATGATGAACATAGCGGCAATTGTCCAAGGTGCGGGGTTGGAAAACACCGCCTGCAAATCAGCGATTGGCAGAACGCCGGACACCAACAGAATCGCGACGCCGCCGATGGCGACCACCTCGGTCGGATAAGTTTCGCGGATGAACAGCAAGAACATCAGGCCGACAACTAACAGGCTGATGATAGCGGGCATCGGGTCTTGTGACAGAAATTCGGGCAATGATCCCTCCTAATCAGATTCGTGCGGTTTCACCAAGGCGATCCCGACCAGCATAAGCGCAAAAGCCATCCAGACCCAAACCGAATAGCGTTCTCCAAGCAGTAACATTGCCCAGATCACGCCAAAACCTGTAACAAGATATGCCACTTGCGAAGCAAACACCGGCCCGGCCTTGCTAATCACCCAGATATAAATCGCATAGGCCGCCCAACTGATTACCGCGACAGCGACAATCGCCAACTCTGGCAAACCAAACGTATCAAGCGGAATGAAATTGCCCGTAAACCCGGCCAAGGGAATCGCCAAAAGCACCCCGATCAGTGAGGCCCCGAACAACACCTGCACCGGATCCAGCCCGCGCATCCCGAACCACGTCAAAAAATTCCCCTCACCGCCATAACAAAGCGAGGCGCCAAGCGCTACAAGCACAAATTCCACCTTACTGGCATCGGGCAATCCTGTATCTGGCCCAACGATCAACACAATCGCAATCGCCCCGCATAGCGCCCCGACAAAGCGGATAAGCGAGGGCTTCTCGAACCCCATCGCCAGCGCAATCGGCATCGCAAACATCGGCACAAGCGCGATCAAAATCGCCATAATCCCTGCGGGCAAATGCACCGCCGCGGTAAAGTTCAACAGGTTCGGGATCACCGCGCCAAGCAGCGAAACCCCGAGGTATAACTTAAGATGTGCCACAGACAGCGGCAATTTTCGGCCCCGNGCAAAAGTGACNACNCCGGACAANANAAGGCTAACCAAATTGGTCCAGACAATCATTCCGATCGCGTTATGCCCCGCATTAACGGCAACTTTCACCAGCACAGGCGTCACACCCCACGTCGCCCCCATAAAGAACAACGCCAGATACAGGCTGCCGTGACGTCTCAATCGGTTGGTCCAGCCTGCGAAAGGCGCCCACCGACGCGCACGGGCAGTGCTTGAATGGCTTTGCCGGATTTATCCGTCTCGATGAATACGCCTGAAAGGGTCGCTTCGCCTTCAGCCGGCGTAAACCTGCCCTTAGACATACCCGTCACGAACCGCCGCATGGGCTCCAACTTCTCCATCCCTATGACACTGTCGTAATCGCCGCACATTCCCGCATCCGATTGTACCGCCGTGCCATGCGCCAAAATCTGTGTGTCAGACGTTGGAACATGCGTATGCGTACCAACCACAAGCGAGGCCCGCCCGTCCAGCCAATGCCCCATCGCCACTTTTTCCGATGTCGCCTCGGCGTGGAAATCCACGATCACCGCATCGGCCAACCCGCCCAGCGGTGCTTTCTTCAGCTCCGCATCAAGCGCCGAAAACGGGTCCGCAAACGGCCGTTTCATAAACACCTGCCCCAAAGCCTGCGCCACGAAAACCTTCTGGCCGTTCTGCGCAGTAAACATCCGCGCCCCAACCCCGGGCGCTTTGGGCGCATAATTCAGCGGTCGAATAATCCGGCTTTCCTGCGTGATCGCGGTCATCATATCGCGCTGGTCAAACGCGTGATCGCCCAGCGTAATACAATCCGCGCCCGCATCCAGAATGCCCTGCGCATGCCCACGGTTCAGGCCATTGCCACCCGTGGCATTTTCCCCGTTAACCACAATAAAATCGAGCCGCCACTCAACACGTAACCGCCCCAAATGATCGCTAATTGCCTTGCGACCTGTGCGGCCAACGACATCACCTAAAAACAAAATTCTCATAAGAAAATTATCTACGCGCAGCACACCGCCAGTGCAAGCACCTTTGGCTTGACGCCCCGCAAGCTTGCCCATAAAAGCGGCGATGTTGCGGGTGTAGCTCAGGGGTAGAGCGTTTGCTTCCCAAGCAAAATGTCGAGAGTTCGAATCTCTTCACCCGCTCCATAAAACAAGGATTTTTCTGTATTTCCACCCGATCCATAGTCGCCTGAAAAGGACAGGAGAGGAACGGAAGGGACACGAAATCCCCACACTCACCCACTCTGGACCCACTCTCTGTTCATGAGCTGTTCCTATTGTGGAAGGACCATCACGGCCTCCGACCCAAAAACAGCACTCCCTTGGTAAGGGAGAGGCCGGGAGTTCGAATCTCCATGGCAGCACCATAAAAACCTTACATTATTAAGGGCTTCTGTCATTTTTGGTAAACTCGAAATACCGCCACTTGCAGTTTATTGCAGGAACAAACAGCGAAATGCAGCGGTTCCCAGCACATAACCCGTATAGGTCATTTTCTTTTTGTTCGTATCTAGAGGAATAGATAACACAGACGCGGTGCAATTCAGTCATCCGCGCTTAGAATACCCTAAGCGTTCAATAGCGATACCAGCCTCGAGTTCAATATCAGCGGGTGTTGGGTTTCTACAGAACAAGACGCGTATGAACTGAGTGAAAAACCGAAAATCCAACTTAAAACACCGATAAAGAGCGGCTTTCCAAATGTAGCGCCGCATCCGTTTTGCAAAAAACCGCGTTTCATCAAAATGCGCTATATTCGGGTAAATGTAGCAGTACAAGCGCATCATAGAGCTGTATTTTGTGAATTTCTGACTACTCAGATTATCCCTGCCGACAGGCGAGCAATAATGTGTGACCGCGCCTGAATAGATCACACGCTCAGCGTTTTTATGAACCGAATATGCGATTTGATGATCTTGATAGCGCAAATCGCGAATGATGTCTGCCAGCATGAGCTCGGGGCGCGCACAAACTGCGGTAGTCCCCTTGCCATGTTTGAGCCATCGCGCAAGCGCACGGTAAATTATGAGAACTTCCGAGTCTGGATCGCAGGGAACTGCTTCTTTGCGTCGATCTATATGCCGGTGACGGGAAGTCGACGAATAAATTCCGCCGCAGGGAAACCTTCAAACGTTTTCCGGTAATAGGAATTTGCGTTCGAGCAAAGCACATCGTCCCCATCAAGAAGCGTAACAAATTTCGCACCCTGCTTGATTGCAGCCTCGAGACCAACGACAGTTGCCATCGTAGCACCTTCGTTCACGTCAAGGTAATGTGTATCTACAGAATCGAAACGCGCGATGATGTCGCGACTTCCATCTGTCGAGGCGTCATCCACCACGATCACCGGGTCGCCCTGAGCTAGCCCAACTGGATGGCATCGGCAATATAACTCGCCTTGTTGTAGTTCGTAATTACGGTTGTGATCATGTTCAAATTCAGCCTAGCTATCATCTTCTCGACAGAAGCTTTCTACATAGAAAACAACTGCTAGACAAGCAATTATGCTTTACCAAAACGAAAAGGCATACAACTGTTTCGCGTCCAGTTTATTAGTTGCATTTAGGCAACCCAGTCATCCCGTCTGAATAGATATTTTAGAAAAAATTCATGGCAAAGTTATAACTTGCAGCAAGCCAAATAGATTTCACAGGTTGACTCTACATTGGGTCGGATGAAGCCCCGATCACGAACTTGTTTGGTCTCGCGAGGTATCCCCCCTTGACCTCGTAGCTTGGGGAAACGATCTTGTGTGGCAACGTAAGGACTGAATAATGAATGACCAAAGCATAGCTCTCGGCAAATTTGAACACCCTGACCTGACGGCCAAAGGCGAGCTGCGCGCATCCGTGGCCCTGAACGGCGCCAAAACCCTGTGGTTCAACACCGGCACGCTATGCAACATCACCTGCGTGAATTGTTATATCGAAAGCAGCCCCGACAACGACCGCCTCGTTTACATAACGGAACCCGAAGTTGCCGAATACCTCGACCAGATCACCGACCGCAACTGGCCGGTAACCGAAATTGGCTTCACGGGTGGCGAGCCATTTATGAACCCCGACATAATCGCCATGCTCCGCACGCCGCTTGAACGCGGGTATGATGTCTTGGTCCTCACCAACGCCATGCGCCCGATGATGCGGAAACGTATGCAAACGGGCTTGCTGGAATTGCTGGCGGAATTTGGCGACAAGTTAACCCTTCGCATCTCGCTCGACCATTTCGACAAACGCCTGCACGACGCAGAACGCGGTGTCGGGTCTTACGACATCACCCTCCAAGGCATGCGCTGGCTACGTGACAACGGTTTTCATATGGCAATGGCCGGGCGTTCAGTATTTGGAAGCAGCGACGCAAACAGCCGCGAAGGTTACGCAGCCCTATTCAAAACCGAAGGATTCCAGATCGACGCGCAGAACCCTGCCATGACCGTGCTTTTCCCAGAAATGGACGAAACCGTCGACGTTCCTGAAATCACCGCCGCTTGTTGGGGCATCCTGAACAAATCTCCGAATGATGTGATGTGCGCGTCCTCCCGTATGATCGTAAAGCGTAAAGGTGCAGATAAGCCCGTGGTTCTGGCCTGCACCCTGCTGCCCTATTCACCCGAATTCGAAATGGGCGAAACATTGGAACAGGCCGAGGCCGATGTGAAACTAAACCACCGCCACTGCGCCAAGTTCTGCGTGCTGGGCGGGGCCAGTTGCAGCGTTTAATCACCGTAACGTGTGTTGATTGTTCATTGAAAATTCATACATTCATTTAATTGCAACTAAATTACCGGAGCCCTAAATGCGCCTGCCATTAACTATATTGCTCGCCTCCCTCGTCGCCAGTCCGGTTCTGGCCGATTCCCACGGCAATGATTTTGTCCACAGTCGCAAATTCAAAGGGCAAGTGTACGTGATGTACCAGACCCACATGTCGCTTTATACCTTTTCAAACGACGAGATCGGCAAGTCGAATTGCTACGACACATGCGCTGAAAACTGGCCGCCTGCATTGTTGCCCGAAGGCACTGCGCTTGGCGAAAACTATGCCCTGATCGAGCGTACCGACGGCACAATGCAAGCCGCCTTCATGGGCCAGCCTCTCTATCTTTACATTGGCGATAAAAAAGTTGGTGACACCAAAGGTGACGGCGTCGGCGACGTCTGGGTTTTAGCCCGTCCCTAATCTTCAGATTTACGGCTGATCCGTCAAAAGGTTAACGCGCGCGTCTGCAAAAACGTGCATACGCATTGTGTACGGGTTGTGTACGCGTTGTGCACACGAAAATCCGGCGGTTGTGGTAAAGGTTAACGCGCCGCCAAGGCCTCCGTCAGCACGGTTTTCACCACATCCATATCAACATTTTTCTCGACAAACGCATCGCCAATGCCGCGCGCCAAAATAAAGGCGATTTTACCGTTCGTAACCTTCTTGTCCTGCCCCATCAGCGCAATTAATTCATCTGCATCGGGCAGATCCCCCGCAATATCGGACAGATTTTTCTTCATTCCCATCACCGCCAGATGTTGGCGGACACGGCTAGGAATTTCCTGCGAGCAAACGCCCAATTTATGTGATAATTCAAAGGCTAACGCACATCCAATCGCCACCCCTTCGCCGTGCAACAAACGGTCCGAATACCCCGTTGCCGCCTCCAACGCGTGGCCAAATGTGTGCCCAAGGTTTAACAACGCCCGGTCCCCGCGCTCCTTTTCGTCGCGCGCCACAATCTCGGCTTTCATCTCGCAGGATCGTTTTATCGCCACAATCCGGTTCGCCTGATCGCCAAATGCAAGCGATGGTCCGTTTTTCTCCAACCACTCAAAGAACTTAGCATCCCCAAGCAGCCCGTACTTAACCACCTCGCCATACCCAGAAGTGAATTCCCGAGGGCTTAAAGTGTCCAAAACATCCGTATCCGCCAGCACCAGTTTAGGCTGATGAAACGCCCCGATCAGGTTCTTTCCAAGCGGCGAATTTATCCCCGTTTTCCCGCCAACCGAACTATCCACTTGCGCCAATAACGAGGTCGGAATTTGCACGAAATTCACCCCCCGCCGAAGGATCGCAGCCGCGAACCCAGCGAGGTCCCCGATCACGCCACCGCCAAAGGCTATCACGATGTCATCGCGCTCCACCCGTTGTTCAATCAACCATTCAACAACGGTCTCTAACCCGTTCCAGCTCTTGGTTTTTTCACCAGCCGGCATCGCGATATACTCACTGGAAATGCCGGCATTAGATAGGCCCGCCTGCAACGTATTTATATGCAAACCTGCCACCGTTTCATCGGTAACAATCACCACTTTGGGGCGCTTCAGGAACGGCATTATCCGCACGCCGGCCTCGGCCAGCAAGCCCGGCCCGATCGCAATATCATATTCGCGATCCGGCAGATCAACGGTCAGGGTTTCAATGCTCATGTGTATCCTCGTTCCCACCCGCAGCAGACAAATGCCCGGTCTTTTCCAATGCAGCTATGATCGCGTCCACAACAACTTCGTGCGGATCACCTGACGCACTGTTAACCACGATTTCCGCAGTGCCGTACAACGGATACCGCGCCTCCAGCAGGCTGATCAGCACACCCTTGGGATTCGTCCCGTTCAGCAGCGGTCTGCTGGTCTTGTCTTTCACCCGCTCCCACAAAGTTTCAAGGTCGGCTTTGATCCAAACGGATATACCGCCCTCGCCTATTATCTTACGGTTTTCACTAGATAAAAACGCTCCGCCACCGGTTGCAATAACGCAAGGTTCATTGGTTAAAAGGCGGGCAATAACGCGGCGCTCTCCGTCACGGAAATATTGCTCATCGAAGCGCTCGAATATCTCGGGGATGGTCATATCGGCGGCGGCTTCAATCTCGCTGTCGCTGTCAACAAACTGCACGCCGAGACGATCAGCCAAGCGCCGCCCTACGGTTGATTTGCCGGCCCCCATCAACCCCACAAGCACCACAGTCTGGTTTAATCCAGTTGCGCTTTCGGGCGTGTGGTCATTTGGCATTAATAAAACCCTTTTGGGCGATTGATGATTTGTTNACTTCACGTTAGTTTCTACGAGCACGATATGAAAGAGGGATAATCCCCGNGATCGACGCGACCGTGATAACATTACCAAAAGGCGAGCACCATCGCCTTTNAACTAGGAGCAGGCAGAATGTGGCGATTGATTAAAGTANTATTTTATTTGGCCGTGATCGGCGGAGTAGGCATTGTCGGNTACGCAATGTTTTTCGAACTCCCCGCACCCCAATCCGAAGTAACCGAGGCAATTACGCCNAATCTGGAATAACCCATGCGATTGTTTTTGCTGGCATTTATATCGACGCTTGGCTTGGCCTCCGCCGTTTCGGCGCAGGCTCCGTTAAGCGCGATTGAATGGCTTAGCGAAAGCATCAAAGACCCGCCGAAGTTCGAGATCCCTGCGGAAACGGCGCCACTTGTCGAACCACTTATCCAAGGTATTTCGATTAAGAAGGGGTTAACACCAGTTAGCCCTGACGCCATCGGTTTGTTGTCCCCGTCCATAACCGGTTTTTCTGCGGCGTTGTGGGGCGACATGCTCGCTGGTGATATTGCCGAATTGTTAACCGATTTCCCCAACGAAGGAACACCAGAGGCGCGCAGCCTGTTTCGCCGAATATTGTTGGCGCAAGCCAACCCCGCGCCCAACGACATACAGAACGGTCTGGTGCTGCAAGCCCGTGCCGCACGTCTGTTGGACATTGGAGCATTGGACGCCGCAGAAGCACTTATTGGATTATCTCCGGCTACTAACTCCTCGATATTTCAGCAAAAATTTGACATTGCCATCTTGACCAACCGCACGACCAAAGTATGTGGAATTTTGAAGGCAATGCCGGCGATTTCAGATGATCTTAGCGCGCGGGTCTTTTGTTTGGCGCGCGGTGGAAACTGGATTGCGGCGGCTATCACCTTGTCGCTCGGCGCAGGTATTGACGCGATCGATCCCGATCGGGAAGAAATGTTAATACGATTTCTCGACCCCGAACTGTTTGAAGGCGCGCCGGACCCGACGGCCCCGGACCCAATGGGTATTATGGATTTTGTCCTACGAGAGTCTGTACTGTTACTTCGGCCCGCGGGCCTGATGCCGCTGCCATATCTTTACCGTGACATCGGCCCCCGCGCCCCTCTTCGTGCCAAACTGGAAGCATCTGAGCGGTTGGTGATCGCCGGATCACTGCCGTCTAACCTGTTGTTCGCCGCTTACCGCGAGGGAAAACCAGCTAGTTCTGGCGGGGTTTGGGGACGCGCCAACAGTGTTCAAATCCTTGATGAGGCCCTGAACGACGGGATTGACGAATATATTTCTCGCGCAATTACAGACATTTACAACGAGTTTTCGGACGCAGGCCTATTGAACGCCTTGGCTGAAGAATACGCCGACAAGTTTACCGCGTTGGAGTATACACCCAGCTACGCAGATGCAAATTTGCCGGTTTTAGATTTGTTGCATCTTGCCAATGCCTCCAATATTTCGTGGTCAAACGGCGCGGTATTTGATGAAAGCCGACGCCTCGCATTATCGATCGTTACGCAAGCGCCGCTAATCATCGACCCTGCAGGATCAGCAATGCAGCAATCAATTATTAACGGATTAAACGGCCCCTTACCGGAAAGCCAGACCGCCTTACGATTGTTAAAGTTGCTGGAAATAAACCAGCAGGGTCAAGCGATCCTTGCGTCTTTGCGCTTACTTTCCGGCGGCAGTTTGGCTGACCCTGAGGGGGTGCGAACTGGCCTCTATGTGCTTGTTGCAGCAGGACAATCTGCGGCTGCGCGGCGTATTGCGGTGCAAATCCTTCTTCTGCCTGTCCGAGGATAGCCCATGCATCCCTGGTTGCCGATATTTCTGGAAGCCATGCAAGCCGAGCAAGATGCGGCTATCAATACATTGAACGCCTATTCCCGTGATCTTAAAGATTTTATCGGCTTTCTAGAACGTAAAAAACTGACACCTGAAAAGGCGGGTCGTGCGGATATTGAAACCTATCTGGTCGAGTTGGAGGCTAACGGTTTGGCCAAATCCACCCGCGCGCGACGGCTGTCATGCATCCGGCAACTATACCGTTTTGCGTTTACCGAAGGTTGGCGCAGCGATGATCCGGCGGCACAAATCCGCGGGCCGAAACGGGGGCGGCACCTACCCACAACGTTAAGCGAGGCTGATGTTGTAAAGTTACTGGATAACGCACGGACTTACGGAAAAACGCCTTTAGACAAGCTAAAAAATGCCTGTTTGATGGAAATTCTCTATGCAACAGGCCTTAGGGTTACCGAATTGGTCTCCTTGCCCGTCGCGGCAGCGCGCGGCGACCCGCGCATGATATTGGTGCGCGGTAAAGGTGGGCGGGAACGGATGGTGCCTCTTTCCCCACCGGCACGCGAGGCGTTGGCGGAATGGTTAACGGCGCGGGATGCAGACCTGACGGTGAAACATGCTAAATCACCGTTTCTATTCCCGTCGCGTGGGAAAAAAGGACACATAACCCGCGAGGCGTTCTTTTTGTTTATCAAGGACTTGGCGTTGGTTAGCGGGCTTGATCCAAAAGGAATATCCCCGCACACGCTGCGGCACGCGTTTGCCACGCATCTTCTTGCTAACGGGGCGGATTTGTTGTCGATACAAGTGCTGTTGGGGCATGCAGATGTATCGACCACCGAAATTTATACGCATGTGCTTGAGGAACGCCTAAAATATCTGGTTTTGAACAAACATCCCTTGGCTTAGGTGCGACGCATGGTGGGGGGTAGCGTGTCTTCGCTCGGCCAAAAGCCAGTGCTTAGCGCTGTATGGTAACCTTGGATAAGGTTAACATTTTCCATAACTTGTCGCGCTTTTTTAAAGTCATAGGCCAAGCGGTGGATGCGAGGTTCATCGTCTTGAACCACAAATCTGGTTTCGGGTGTGCCATCATTTGGCGGCATCCCGATAGCGCCCGCATTAATCCATTGTCGTTGTCCGATGTTGCGAACAAATGGAATGCCGGAATGCCCTGCTATTATGCCGTCCACCGGCCCAACCAGCCTTTCGACGGCTTCGAATTCTTCGGTAAAGACCGCGTCCTGCGTAACTGGCCAGATAAAACGGCTGATATCCGTCATCCCACCATGCAAAACCGCATACCGCCGCCCACCTTTGGTGAAAACGACAATATCGGGGCAAGAGGCCATCCAGCTTCGGCTATCGCGTGAAACCTGCGTGAGTGCATGGGTATACCACCCTTGCGCCAGTATCGAGCATTGTGAATTGTCGTCAAACCCGCACGCGCAATCGGTTGAACCTTCGGCCAGTTGTTTTTCGCAATTCCCCGCCACAACAGCGCATCCAGCGTCGCGCACAGCTTGAACGGTCGCTTCCGCGTCGCCACAGTAGGCCACCACGTCGCCCGTGCAAATCATGCGTTCTGCGGGGATGTTCAACTGCCGGGCCGCATCTATAAGGGCCTCAAAAGCCTGCAAATTCGAATACGGACCACCAAAAAGCAGCACCGGGGCGTCGAAATTGCCCAAATCAGTAATCTTCACACCTATCCTCCGCTTGCAGATGGCCGGTACACACCCCATAACTGAAGATTGGAAACCTGCATTGCAAGGAGCTTATGCAAATGGAAGCCGCCGCTGGCGAAATTGTTATCTGGGATATTGGGCTTTGGGGCACGATTGTTGCGATTATTGCGCTGTTGCTGCTGTCTGCCTTTTTCTCGGGGTCCGAGACTGCGTTGACGGCCGCGAGTCGGGCAAAGTTGAATGGAATGGCCAAAAAGGGCAACAAAGGGGCGCAGAAAGCGCTTGCGCTGATGGACGACAACGAACGCCTGATCGGGGCGGTGTTGTTGGGCAATAACCTTGTGAATATTTTGGCGGCGGCCTTGGCAACCAGCCTGTTTACCATGCTTTATGGGTCCAGCGGTGTGGCTGTTACAACGATTGTTATGACGTTGCTGGTATTGATTTTTGCTGAAGTGATGCCAAAGACTTACGCGATTACAAATCCTGAGTCGGCGGCCAAAAGCGTTTCGCCGATCATTATGATTGTTGTACGAGTCCTTTCGCCTATCGTGAACATCGTGCGCCTGCTGGTTCGCTTCTTCTTGCGCCTGCTCGGGGTTAAAATCGACCCTGACACGCGCATTCTGGCCCATCAGGAAATTGCCGAGGCGATTGTTTTGCACCATTCCGAAGGCGGTGTGCAAAAGGACGACCGCGACCGCTTGCTAGGTGCGCTCGATCTGAAAAACCGCGAAGTCGAAGAAATTATGTTGCACCGTTCCAACATCGAAATGATTGATGCGGCGGATGATCCGAATGAAATTCTGACACAGGCTTTGCAATCACCCTATACCCGTATTCCGGTGTTTAAGGACGAGCCGGAGAACATTGTCGGTGTTGTGCACGCCAAGGACTTGTTACGGACAGTTGATGCGATGGTGCGCGGCACGAAAGAAGGGCTGGAAAGCCTTGAAGCGTTTGACATTATGGACATCGCGATGGAGCCGTATTTTGTGCCGGAGACCACCTCGCTCGACGATCAAATGCGGGAGTTTTTGCGCCGCAAATCGCATTTTGCTTTGGTGGTAGACGAATATGGTTCCTTGCAGGGATTGATAACCCTTGAGGATATACTTGAGGAAATCGTAGGCGAAATTGCTGACGAACACGACGTGGACGCAGAAGAAGTCGAGCGTACGACCGACGGCGAAGTGATCGTGGACGGGTCAATGACAATCCGCGACGTGAACCGTTCCTGTGACTGGTCGTTGCCGGACGAGGAGGCCAATACCGTGGCCGGACTGGTAATATACGAGGCGCAGACGATCCCGACCGAAGGGCAGATATTTTCGTTCCACGGGTATCGCTTCGAGGTGTTAAGCCGCGAGCATAATCGTATTGCCAAGATACGAATTCGCCGCCTAGGTTAAAGGTTCTCGAAGAAACTGTGCATTTCGATTGACAACTGTATGCGGGGGTGGCGGAATATCGATAACTGGAGGGCACCATGTTGTCGAAAACCCGCAACATCCCGTATTGGTGGCTTGATGCACCCCGCCCGCCTGAACAGCCTCAGGATCAACCTGCGTCAGTTGATGTCGCGATTGTTGGCGCGGGCTTTACCGGACTGAACACTGCGCTGGTTGTGGCGCGTGCGGGCGTATCCGTGGCCGTGTTTGAGTCCGGCCAGCTTGGCGAGGGTGCTAGTACACGTAACGGCGGCATGATCGGCCCTAGTTTTCACAAACTTGGGATTGATGGCCTGCGCGCGAAATACGGGCTGGACAGGACGAACGATATTATCCGCGAGAGTATCGGATTTGTGGATTACCTCGATACTTTTTTAAAAACCGAAGGAATTGCCGCGGGATTTGAACGCAACGGACGGTTTCGCGGTGCTTTACGGCCCAAACATTACGACGATATGCAGCGCCAACTTGAAAGTCTGCAAAAAGCGTGCGGATTAGAAGGTTTTATGGTCCCTCAAAAGGATCAAGCCGTCGAAACCGGATCGCAACGTTTCTTCGGAGGTGTGGTCTACACCACCGACGGTGGGTTGCATCCCGCAAAGTATCACGACGGGCTTGTGGCGCGTGTTAACAAAGCGGGGGCGTTAATCCTGCCCCATACACCCGTCGAAAATATCGACCGGGCGGCCTGGGGGTATGTGATTTCCACTCCAAAGGGGAAAACGCGCGCCACGCATGTGGCGATCTGCACCAACGGGTATACCACGCGGCCCTTCGCAGGGTTGCGGCGGCGTGTGCTGCCATTGCGAAGCGCGATGATTGCAACGGCCCCGATTGATCCGACCTTGATGTGTCGCTTCATGCCCAAGAACCGAATTTACGGCGATAGCCGACGGATGGTTGCATATTACCGCCCCTCGCCCGACGGTAAACGCATCTTGTTCGGCGGCCGTGCAACCGGAATTCGCGATGAACCCACGCGCAACGCCGCACAACTGCGCACCTCAATGATCGAAATCTATCCAGAGTTGCGCGATGTACCGATAGAAAACGTATGGTCGGGTCTGGTGGCCTACACCTTCGATCACGCGCCCCATATTGGTCAGCGCGAGGGGCTGTATTACGCGATGGGATATTGCGGTTCTGGCGTGGCGCGGTCCTCATACTTCGGGAACAAACTCGGTCATAAAATATTAGGGAACGCTGAGGGCGTTACAGCGTTTGATGACCTGGGTTTTGATTCAAAGCCACTTTATACCGGCAACCCGTGGTTCATGCCCGCGTTGTTAACTTGGCACCGGATCGCGGATCGTTGGGGTTTGTAATGCCGGCTCCCAAGCCCCAACACTGACATGCTAAACCTGCCCGAAATCTGGAATTACGTTTTTTTGTGATTAGATTATGAACATAAAATCAAATGGGGGAAGTCATGGTCAAAATTTCACGCAGAAAAATTTTAAAATATACGGTCGGCGCCGGTGCCCTTTTGGGCGGCAGCTTCGGCGCGTTTAAAGTATACAATAAAAGCTCGGAAGTGGCGGTCGTACATTCAAAACCGCTCCCTATTCCACCCTTATTGTCCGGAACAAAAAGCGACGGACAAACTGTTTTCAACCTGTCCATGCAGAAAGGCGTTTCGCAATTTGTGGTGGGGAAAGAGACCGCGACATACGGTTATAACGGAACCTATCTTGGGCCTGCGCTGGTAATGAACAAAGGCGACGACGTCGTTATTAATGTCACCAACAACTTGGGTGAATCCACAACGACGCACTGGCACGGGTTGCATCTGCCCGCCAGAATGGACGGTGGCCCCTACTCCGTCATTGAAAACGGGGATACGTGGACGGCTCAATTCAAAATAATGAACGAAGCGTCAACCTATTTTTACCATCCGCATTTACTGCATAATACAGCAGAGCAAGTATATCGCGGCCTCGCAGGACTGTTCATTATTAGGGACCCCGGGAATGAACCGGATTTACCCAATCAATACGGCGTGGACGACATTCCATTAGTCGTTCAAGACAGAAGTTTTAATACTGACGGTTCGCTAAGATTCAGCGGGGAAATCGAAGGCGTCAAAGGCGATAAAGTGTTGGTGAACGGTGGGATTACACCAATATTCGAGGCGCCAGCGCAATTTGTTCGATTTAGAGTTCTCAACGTTTCAAACGCGCGCATCTACAATTTCGGATTTAGTGACAATCGCAAATTCTATCAGGTCGGAACCGACGGTGGGTCGCTGGAAAGCCCTGTGCCATTGACAAAATTACTACTTGCACCGGCGGAACGGGCGGAAATTCTCGTTGATTTCAGTGGTCAGGAAAACCAAGAAGTTCGATTGGTCAGTTATTCGGGTGAAGTGGCCAGCCTGTCTCCATTCTGGATGCCCGATGCGCAGGATAATAAAACGTTTGACGTGCTAACCATCAACGTCAAACCTGCGACTGAAAATGCGATTACTACGATGCCGGATAGACTTTCCACAATTATTCCGCTGCAAGAAAGTCAGGCCAACGTAACTCGTAAACTAAGTCTGGAGTTCAGCATTATCGGTTTCAAAATGACTATTAATGGCCAGAGCATGGACATGAACCGTATTGATCAAACTGTTCAGTTAGGGGACACTGAAATTTGGGAATTTACCAACCCGTCAGGTATGGTGCACCCGTTTCATATCCACGATATACAGTTTCAAATTCTGTCCCGAAATGGCGAATTACCACCTGAAAATGAGCGCGGATGGAAGGACACTGTTCTGGTCAAGCAAGATGAAACAGTTCGAATTATCGCAAAATTCGATGATTTCGCCGATCCCGACATCGCCTATATGTACCACTGTCATATACTTGGGCACGAAGACAGCGGCATGATGGGGCAGTTTTTGGTAGTCTGATCACAATTATCGCGAACGAAAATTCGTGTAGTGCATTTGAGACTAACTCAGGAGCACTGCCAAAAGATGAGATTCTCTGAATATCCAGTCTTCAATTATTAATTGAAATCAAAGTGGTACCGAGATCACACTCACATTGGCCATCTAAACATTTGTTTAACTTACTTTTAATAAATATGATTTATGTGGATACCCCCAATGATACCCCCAGAGTGCAATTATTAAGCACTAATTGATCTTGCATCGATCCAAATTTGGGTGCCTCGGCCAAGCATCTAATATAAATGCCGTTGAAACCCCAAGAAAGCGTCGCGTATTCCAGCCACACTTCCTAGATGTTCTGTGGCGTCACTTATACCACTGTACTTCAGTTCAAGCAAATCCGGCAACTTGCCGCTATCCAGTTCATGGACGCCCTCTTTGACGTACTGGGAAAGCACAAAATCTATGAAGGATTGCAGCTTATCGTCATACATCCCTACGATCTTCTGTTTTCCAATAATAGCCCGCGCCTCACGGGTGGACGGTGAAAGTGCAAATGCAATATATGCCAACACATCGAACAGGTCGCTTTTCTCGGCATTGATCATTCGTTTAATCTCATCAAGCTGATCATGGCCGTAGCCTTTTTCAGATAGGCTTTCGAGGAGTGCGTTGCGCGTTTCAGGGTTGCCCCACAATGCGCGTAATTCATCTTCATCCTTAAACAACTCTGGCAACTCGCCAAACATTCGTTCAATAAATTCTGTGGCAGACATTGGGCGGCCCTCTGGACTCCAGAAAGTTGTTGCCGTCATGTGCTGAATTGTGCGCTCTTTGCCATCCGCAAGCTTGATCTTTAATTTTTGACGTGGCGGTTCAGCTTCACCTCCGCCTGAGGTTTCACTGCCTTCCTCACCGCCCTTTCCACCCCTTGGCGTTGGCTCCACCGGTTCAACAGGTTCGCCATCCCACTCAGGGTCACTAAAATGCTCATAGGCTTTGACAAAATCATAAACGGTGAAATAGTCTTTGCCATCAAACAGCCGCGTTCCTCGCCCAATAATCTGCTTGAACTCGATCATCGAATTAACGGGCCGCATCAGCACGATATTGCGCACATTGCGGGCATCCACGCCGGTTGATAGCTTTTGCGAGGTGGTCAGGATTGTCGGGATCGTCTTTTCGTTATCCTGAAACTCTTCCAGCCATTGCTCGCCCAGCTTGCCATCATCCGCCGTTACCCGAACGCAATAATTCGGGTCGGTGCTAATCTTCATCTGGTTGATCAAATCGCGCACTGCAAGCGCATGGGCTTGGGTGGCGCAAAACACGATGGTTTTCTGGCTTTGGTCTATCGCCTGCATCATCAAGTTCACGCGATACTTTTCACGCGCGGCGATCTCGATCACGCGGTTGAAATCACCTTCAGTGTATCGCTTGGCCTCATCGACTTCGCCGCCTAGAACGTCGTCATCCGAGGTGTAGACATATTCGTCCAGCGTAGTTGCAATTTGCTGCACCTTGAACGGGGTTAGGTAACCATCATTGATCCCCTCTTTCAGGGAATAGGTGTAAACCGGATCGCCGAAATAGGCGTAGGTGTCTACGTTATCGCGGCGTTTGGGGGTGGCGGTCAGGCCAAGTTGCACTGCGGGGGCGAAGTATTCCAGAATGCCGTGCCAGTTGCCTTCGTCGTTTGCGCCGCCCCGGTGGCATTCGTCGATGATGATGAAATCGAAAAAGTCGGGGGCATAGTCGCCGTAGTTTTCCTCGCCCTTATCGCCGCTCATGAATGTCTGGAAGATCGTGAAAAAGACGTTGGCGTTTTTAGGTACGCGGCCTCGCTTGCGGATTTCCTTCGGGCTGATCCGTGCAAGGGCGTCCTCGGGAAAGGCGGAAAACGAGTTATACGCTTGATTGGCCAGAATGTTGCGGTCTGCCAGAAACAGGATACGCGGGCGGCGGGTTGGCTCGCCTGTCAGGTTCCAGCGCGAATGAAACAGCTTCCACGCCAACTGGAACGCAATCGCGGTTTTGCCAGTACCGGTGGCCAGCGTTAGCAGGACGCGTTTGTCGCCTGCCGCTATTGCCTCCAGCGTTTTGTTGATGGCGTTGTGCTGGTAATACCGCGCCTGCCATTGGCCGCCCTTGTCTTCAAACGGAACGGCCCCGAAACGGTTGCGCCATGTGTTGGGCTTGGCATAGGTGGCATCCCATAGCTCGTCCGGAGTTGGGTAGCGATCAACATAACCCTCCTCCCCCGTTGCCATGTCGATGCGGTAAATGCCAATGCCGTTGGTGGAGTAGGTAAATCGTGTTTGCAGCGTTGCCGCGTATTTCTTTGCCTGCGCTACGCCTTCGGTGTCAGGCAGCCCCTTGCGCTTGGCCTCGATCACTGCCAGCTTTTGGCCCCGATAGAACAGCACATAATCGGCAATGTCCTGCCCCGTGCGTTTGCCTGCGCCTTGCAGGCGGCCCAGCGTTATCACCTCGCGCCGAACCCGTGATCCGTCAACCTCCCCCCAGCCAGCGGCTTTGAGGGCGGGGTCAATCAGTTCGGCACGGGTTTCGGCTTCGTTCATCCGGTAGCCTCCAAGGGTTGGGCTTCAGCGGTCAACTCCCCCGCAAACGCCTTTTGCAACAGCGATTGTTTGAGTTCATTGAGCGCGTCGATTTTCTGCTGGTAGAGGGCTTCGAGGCGTTGGGTTTCTAAATACAAACCCTTCAACTTCAAAACAATTTCTTGTTGTTCCTCAACACTTGGGAATGAAATCGGGTATGGCTCAAGAGTAGCCTTATTAAGCCCAATTTGGCCAGCAGCCCGATTTGAAGCCATGTTAATGTACCGCAAGATTTTCCCGTTCTTTAGAAAGTAGAACAGAAAATCTTTAGAAATGAGAGATTCATTTGGCGCGGCTTTCATTAAAGCAACATTATATGCCCCATCAATTCCTCTCAAAATTTGAAACAATGGTGGGCCATACCTCCCAATCATCACATCAGTATCATTACAAAATTTTCGAGCTTTTTCTTTAGGTATATAAACGATGTACTTATCTGATTTGTAATCCCGAATTTGANTTAGACGAATGTTTTCAGTTGTTTTTTCTGATGAAAAGAGTGCTTTTGGTGGCTGAGATCCACCGTGAAAAGTGCATACATCGCCCAGAGTAGAATCCACCCAGTCCTCGCCTCCATGTTCAAAGATACTATTCAATGAGCTTTCGAACAGTTCGCGGGCGTTTTTGAGGTTTTTGCTTGCCGCCGCGAGCGCCACCGCAATCCCCGCAAACGCTTCATCCAACAAAGCCACAATCCGCTTCTGCTCGGCGAGGGATGTAGGAAAACTAACTGACAGTTCTTTCAGAACACGATAATGGCGAGCGTAGCCCAAAGCACTTACAGGGAATGCCATCAAAAAATAAAAAAAGTATTTTGGATAAAGAAAATCCCTTGGTTGGAGTATTTTCACACCGTCGGCACCAAGAACAAAATCAAAATCTACATATTTTAGAATTTTCGTGTGGTCGCCAAATATTACGACTGGCTTAGTTGTCGTAAACACATCTTCTTCCCCATCCCAATAGCCATTAATAAACTCTTGTTCTTGGGAAATTATAGGAAACTCGCCTTCGGTTAAAAAAGACTTTTTAAGAATTTTTTTCGGATATCGCACTCGGTTGATGCAATCTTCAAAAGATTTAACCTCCCACCCCTCCCTCATAGCAGCCCCCGTATGGTGGCCAGAATCTCGGCGCTCTGATTATCCAGTTTGGTGATTTCGGCAATGATCTCCTCAGGCTCTCGCAGCGGGGCGGCCTCGGGGGTGTTGGGGTTTTTCACCGACAGGTCATAGGTTTCATCCAGCGTGGTCACGTCCACCGTCCATGATTTATCACTATCGGCATGGCTGGCTTGCAGGGTCACGAACTCGGCCAAGTCGTTATCGTTCAGCGGGTTGGTTTTGCCCATGTTGCGCCCGGGGTCGAGCTGGTAATACCAAACCTTGCGCGTTGGTGCGCCTTTTTCAAAGAACAGCACCACGGTTTTNACGCCCGCGCCCAAAAACGTGCCGCCGGGGCAATCCAGCACCGTATGCAGGTGACACTCGGTCAGCAACTGTTTGCGCAGCGCCACG
>JAESQH010000121.1 GCA_016765235.1 Paracoccaceae bacterium | reverse complement strand
TGCGGATGTTCTGCTTGTCCATGCAAAATCCGCAGAACTGGAATTCGTTTCGTCCGGCAACGGCACTCAGCGTTTTGATTTAATGTACAATGAGTTTGTAATTGTCGGCCCGCGTGCGGATCCGATCCAACTGGAAAGCTTACCAGATTTATCAGAAGCGTTGAGGATATTGTCGGAAGGGGAGGCCATATTCGTATCTCGCGGGGATGATTCCGGCACCCATAAGAAAGAGCGTGAATTATGGGGCACTGTGGGCGTTAACCCGGCGCCCTCGGACTGGTACCGCGAAACAGGCGCTGGAATGGGCGCAACCTTGCGCATGGCGATCGAGATGCAAGCCTACACGCTAACCGACCGCGCCACATGGATCGCATACGGAGCAAAACAAGATGCGCGGATAGTGTTTGAAGGGGGTGACGCCCTGTTCAACCAGTACGGCATCATCGCGCTAAACCCTGTGAAATATCCACATATAAACGTTGAAGGGGCCACAACATTCGTCAACTGGATGCTCGGCCCCCGCGGGCAGGCGTTGATTGGCGCGTATACCCGCAACGGCCAACAACTGTTTTTCCCAAACGCAAAATAGATATCCCGCCCGTCAGGGTCGTCGATTTGCACGCAAATCGAAACCCCTCCCGTTGGGCGTGGCCTCGCTTATCGCTCGGCGATTGCGGTATTCTTCGGATACCTTTTCCTGCTGATTACGCCAGCGATCCTTGCGCCGTAATCAGTGAGTTAGCACCCATATATCCCTGTAATACCTCAGGAATAGTGATTGATCCGTCCNCCTGCTGATAATTTTCCACCACTGCGATCAACGTTCGCCCAATCGCGAGGCCAGAGCCGTTCAACGTGTGCACGAATTCCGGTTTGCCACCGTCGGGGCGATATCGTGCATTCATGCGGCGTGCCTGAAAATCACCAGCCACCGAGCAAGATGAAATCTCGCGGTAGGCATTTTGGCCGGGCAACCAAGCTTCAATATCGAAGGTTTGACGCATGCCGAACCCAGTGTCGCCAGTGCATAGCACCAGCGTGCGGTATGGAATGTCCAAGGCTTCCAGGATACCTTCGGCGCACCCGACCATACGGTCCAGTTCAGCGGCGCTATCTTCGGGTTTGGTGATGGAGACCATCTCGACTTTCTCGAATTGGTGCTGGCGTAAAATCCCTGCGGTATCACGACCAGCAGATCCAGCTTCGGAGCGGAAACATTGCGTATGCGCCATCATTCGGCGGGGCAGGGATGCCTCGTCCACAACCTCACCTGCGACCACGTTGGTCAAGGGAACTTCTGCCGTCGGTATCAACCACCAGCCGTTTTCGGTACGGTAACTGTCTTCGGCGAACTTGGGCAATTGCCCGGTGCCATACATCGCCTCGTCGCGCACTAGAACAGGGACCCACATTTCGGTAAGTCCGTTTTTGTCGANGTNTGTATCCAGCATAAATTGGGCCAACGCGCGGTGTAAACGAACCATCGCACCGCTAAGAACCATAAATCGTGATCCTGACAACTTTGCCGCTAGTTCGAAGTCGATCCCGGCTGCGGCCCCTGCAATCTCGTAATGCTCTTTTGGATCAAACGCAAAATTGCGTGGTGNGCCGTGTTTCTTGACTTCGACATTATCATCCTCGGTAGCGCCGTCCGGTGTGGAAGCGGCAGGGATGTTAGGAATGCCCATCAGCAATTCGTTCAGGCGCGCGTCTTCAGCCTTGGATTCTTCTTCCAGTTTGGCGATCTCGGCCTTTTTGTNGCCAACCAATGCCCNNAGGCGTTCAAACTCTACTTCGTCGCCTTTCGCCTTCGCAGCACCCACCAATTTGCTCGCCGCATTGCGTTCGGCCAATGCTTCTTCGGCCGCCCGAATTTTAGCGCGCCGAGTGCTGTCGATTTCCAGAATTTCGGAGGACATCGCAGACAGGCCGCGACGGGCCAGACCCGCATCAAAGCTTTCAGGGTTTTCGCGGATCATACGGATGTCATGCATGGCTNTACTCGNTGGTTGGTTTNGTACATCGAGGCTTATGCAACGGTTTGAACTTAGGGTAAACCTGCTTCTTTTTTAGNGGCATGCCAGTGNGTGTAANATTCCGAATAGTCGAGATCATCTTCAGGCCAACCTGTGGGCCGTTTCATATTTGCAATCAAAGTCGTTGATGTATCGCCAAACATTGAATCAATCTGTGTCTCGCTTAGGCGGGTTGCGACGGAAAGGTCGGTGGATTTAACCGCAGTTTGTTCCGTTTGCGCCGCGCCGAAATCCGTACCGNTAAGCNTTGCCCCGTTGAGTTCGGCCCCGTTCAGNACCGCACGATGTAGCACTGTCCGGTTTAGTTCAGCCCCATTAAGCTCGGCCCTGTTCAGTATAACCCGGTTGAACACTGCCTGTCTGATAACGGCCCCATTGAGGTTTGCGCCAGTAAAGTCAGCCCCGTTGGCAACAGCCCGATTGAGTGCTGCGCCATTAAGATCCGCCCCGCGCAGTTTTGCCCCGACAAGCACCGCGCCGTTAAGTTTAGCAAGCCTGAGCATTGCGCCATTAAGTTCGGCACCGTTGCATTGCGCGCCGTTAAGTTCCGTCTGATCAAGTTTGGCCGTATTCAGTATTGCGCCGTTTAACTCCGCACCGTTTAACCGCGCGCCACCAAGGTCCGCACCATTGAGCGTTGAGCGGTTTAGCACCACGCCATTTAGCTCCGCATTGTTCATCTGTGCGAAATCGAGGTGAGTCCTCTCCATCATCGCAAAATCGAACTTACCTTGTCTGAGGTTAACACGTTGCAAATTGCATTCGTGAAGGTCCAGTGTGTATTTCTCGGTAATCTCGACGAGGATTTGCGCATCATTCCGCCTTGAAATCACATCGATTGCAGCTTGGATATCAATCCGGATGGGTGGAATTTTCTGCCGCCACATCGTGATACTAATATTGTCGTCCTCCGGTCGCGAAACTGCGGTACCGGCGTTGCTGACTTTACGAATGTACCCACAAAGAATTTCCATTACTTTCACATGGTTGCCCGGGCTTTCTTGCGCGACGCGTTCCAGCGAATATATTGCGCCAAGCTTGTTTTTAAGGTTTGGCTCAGGCGGGAATTCCGCACCTTTTGGGACTATTTCGTCAGTTTCGAGGTGAAGAATCGCTTTTGCAATGCGGTCCGGAATTGAAGTGTCCGGGACTGTATCGCTTTGATATTGCGCAACGTAAAGGCGCCAACCAATAAAGAGTGGCCCGATAATTGCGGCCATAAGTATCACGTATCGGAGCGGGTTATTGTCGAAAACATCACCAGTTCCGGTGACTATTTTTACGGCTTTCCAAATGGCGGGTAAAAATATAGCCACGGATATAACGGTAAGTATCCAATAAACTGTGGCCCTACGCCACAAAGCTGTTTTAAACCATTTCCGATATTTCGAGACCACCATAACGAAGCCTAGACATGCCATATATAGCAACACAGCATTAACTAAATCGCGTTGGGATATTGTGATTTCTGGAATTACGATGTCGTTCATCTCGGCCCTCCACCACACAATTTGTATGACAATCCTTCAACTCTCGTGGAAGAGCAAAGGTTTACGAACGCTCGTTACTATTTGTACATGTATGGTCTATACGCGGCATTCCCCGAAACTCCAATGAGTTAGGCGTCATTCACGCCGATGTTATTCGGACCTATCGTCAGATTTGTTTTCTGATCGGGAATTTGCCGCGACCGATTTTCGGTGCGAAGATATGGCGACAGCCACGCCGCCTGCGACACCTGCGATCAACCGAATAACAATGCTCTGACTGCCCAATATCCAAAAAACGAGGCCCGCAGTACCGAGCCCGACCACAATGGCCCAGATGACGGCATTATTTTTGGTCAAAGGTTTCGGTTCAAGCGGTTCATTTGGATGATTGGGCATGTGTTCTCCAGAGTTGCTTATTCAAACGGTGCCATGCAGCTATTTACCTTGATCGGACAATCGCCGGACCAAAGTAGCGCGTAGATCGTGCATAGCCATCAAGATCGGTTGCGCGCTTTGGGTGACTTGTTCGTCGTCAGTATTCGCTTGCACCCATT
>JAESQH010000120.1 GCA_016765235.1 Paracoccaceae bacterium | reverse complement strand
TGTTGCTGGACGAGCCGACAAACCACCTTGATATCGAGGTGGTTGCATGGCTTGAGAGTTACCTGAAACAGACCCGCCGTGCCTACGTTATTATCAGCCACGACAGGGCTTTTCTGCGAAATCTGACCCGTACAACCTTGTGGGTTGATCGTGGTGTTGTACGCCGTGCCGACAAAGGGTTTGAGCACTTTGAGGACTGGCGTGACAGGACGTTTGAGGAAGAAGATCTGAACCGTCACAAGCTGGACCGCCTTATCAAGGCGGAGGCTCGTTGGGCGGTTGAGGGGATTTCCGGCCGCCGTACACGTAACATCGGACGCGTTGGTCGTTTGGACGATATGAAACAGGGGCGGGCGGAGCAAATTAGGCGCGCTGGAACGGCCCGAATGGAATTCGACGGTGGGCCGAAATCTGGCAAACTGGTTTTTGAGGCCACTGATGTTACGAAGGCTTTCGACGGTAAACAAATCGTTAAAGACTTTAACCTACGCGTTATGCGCGGCGAGCGGATTGCGTTTGTCGGGCCCAACGGGGTTGGTAAAACGACGTTGCTGAAAATGCTGCTGGGCAAGGTGCAACCGGACGAGGGCAAGATCAAAATCGGGACCAATTTGCTGGTTGCGGAGTTCGACCAAAACCGTGATGCGCTGGATATGAATTCCACCCTGTGGGAGAGTTTGACTGACGATAAGGAACTGGGTGTTTCGGGCAAGAACGACCAGATAATGGTACGTGGCAGGCCTAAGCATGTCGTTGCTTACCTTAAAGAATTTCTGTTTACGGACAAGCAGGCGCGGGCGAAGGTTAAGTCTCTTTCGGGTGGGGAAAAGGCGCGGTTGTTGCTGTCTAAATTGATGGCGAGAGAGAACAACCTGCTGATCCTCGATGAACCGACAAACGATCTGGATGTCGAGACGCTCGATTTGTTGCAAGAATTGATCGACAACTATGCGGGAACTGTGCTGCTGGTAAGCCACGACCGCGATTTTCTGGACCGCGTGGCGACGACTACTATTGCTATGGAGGGCGACGGGAAAGCTACGGTTTATGCTGGCGGTTGGACGGATTATCAGGCGCAGCGTATAGAAATCATGGCGGAAAAGGCTATTGTTACCAAGAAGGTAAAGGGTAAAGCTGATGTTTCAGTATCTGCGACGAAAGCTGAGGGACTGACGTTTACACAAGAGAACCGTCTGAAGGAATTGCCCGCTATCATCGCCCGTTTCGAGGCGGAGATTGCGAAGCTGGAAGAATTTATGTCGGACCCGAACTTGTTCACCGACCACCCGATGAAATTCCAGAAAGCGACGGATGCTTTGATCGCACGTCACGAGACTCTCTCGGAGGCGGAGGAAGAGTGGATGGCGTTGGAAGAACGGGCTGCGCAATAGCGCCTTGTTTTATTGAGTAATAGGCGGTTTCCGGCCACGAATCCTCACTATAGCGTGAGGGGCGGTTGCTCGAATTACCGGAATTAGGCATGGTCCTCAAAATCGGAGGACTATCTTGAGATATCTTGCGATCGCGCTTGCCATTTTGGCCACACCAACCTTTGCCGCACCCGTTGAATTTGATGCTAATTGGGAGGATTTGACCTTTCGAGGGATCAACGCGACGGAGTATGGGTACAACGGAAATACCCTTGTAATTCAAGCGGATAACAGTTCTTCGGTAACGTATAAATCACTGCCGCCAACCGAGTTTGATTCCACGCAGGTTAGCTGGAACTGGGCTGTTAGTAGTTCGGTTCCGGTGACGGATTTGACCCGCAAGGGCGGGGATGACCGGAACGTCACGATCTACTTCATGTTTTTGGACCGTAAAAGTGCGGATTAAATGGACGCGGATGTAAGCCTTTCCAAGATGTTGCGAAACCGTAAGGTGCGGATGTTGTTGTATATTTGGGGCGGCGAAGGGGTTGGAACCTCGATTCCGAGTCCGTACTTTAAAGGGCGTGGATTTTACACGGTTTTACGGGATGCAGGCACGGGTGAGGCGCAAGAGAACATCGATTTAGCCGCCGATTACACCCGNATTTTNGGCGAACCACCCGAGGCGTTGGTGGGCATCGCGATCTCGTCCGACAGNGACGATACCNACAGTTCGGTGCGNGCGCAGATCAGCGAAATGGTGTTGGAATAACGCGTTAACCTTTGGNGTTTCAGGCGAAAATCCGTGTGCACAACGCGTACACAACCCGTACACAACGCGTATGTACGTTTTTGCGGACAACGGCGTTAACCTTTATCGATTTTGAGACCCGTAGGGTGGGTGGTTTTCGCGCACATTTTGTCGGAAATGTCGGACGGCGCGTGCGGAGTTCGGTATCCAGTCAATCTCAATTTGTTAGTTCTTCGCCAATCATTTCGGAGTATTTGCAATAGTTAAACAATTCACAAGGAATTCCACTCCAGCGTTCCAAAGATTGGTTGAATTCGATATATTCAACTTTGTCCCACTTGTAATAGTAATATATTTTTGAATCAGATACCGTTAAAATACCGGCGGAAAATTTGCGAACTAATCTCAAGTTTTCGAAAACATCGGAATTTTCACCCGAAATAAATACCGTAGGCAAACTCTCAGTTTTACCGCTGTTAATCCGCGATGCTTTGAATACACCAAATATAGAAAACCCAATTGTAAGTACAATTAACAACATTGTGAGAACGTATGCCTCGATTGGGAAATCATCAAAAATGTCTGTTTTTCCTAAGTATTCTATAAACAATACTTCAACCAGTATAAGTAATACCATTATAGCTGGTCCAGCGAAATACCCTGTCAATAAGTAGATTGATAACACCGAGGATGCAGTTAAAACGGCTAAAAGTTTGAACAACAATTTTAACAATTGTAATAACTTAGACGGTTTTGGATATTCTTCAATTTGCGAAGTTATTTCCGCTTTGGTTGCCTCTTTCGTTGAACCAAAAATGAACGCCCCGGCCAGGACCGCAATAACAATCCCTGCTAGGGGAAGTATCACGAATATACTTGCCCGTACAATATCACCAGATTCAAATAGCATGCGAACTGGTATGCCCAATGTCTGAAAGAATATAATTTCATACACATACGCTAGAAATAGCCCAATGAATGGCACAACCACTAGAAGAATTGTAAATTCGCGGCGAATGCTTTTTACGTAATTACTTATTCTCTCAAACATCCAACTCCTCCGCAAACCTAGCATTCTCCTGAATATACTGGAACCGCAGCTCCGGTTCTTTGCCCATCAGACGCTCCACCAGATCGGCGGTTTCGCCGGGTTCGTCCTCGTCTATGGTGACGCGGATCAGGGTGCGGGTTTTGGGGTCCATTGTGGTCTCTTTTAGTTGCGAGGGGTTCATCTCGCCCAGACCTTTGAAGCGGGAGACGTCGATTTTACCGCGTCCGCCGAGGCCTTTTTCCATGTACATGTCTTTTTCCGCCTCGTCCGCGCAATAGACGGATTTTGGGCCTTGGGTCAGGCGGTAGAGGGGGGGCATGGCGAGGAACAGGTGGCCTTTGTCGATCAGCGGCAGCATCTGGCTGAAGAAGAATGTCATCAGCAGGGCAGCGATGTGGGCGCCGTCGACATCGGCGTCGGTCATGATGATGATGCGCTCGTAACGCAGGTCGCTGACGTCGAATCTCGAGCCGGTTTGCACGCCCATGGCTTGGCAGAGGTCGCTGATTTCCTGGTTAGTCGCCATCTTGTTGGAGGCTGCGCCGAGGACGTTGAGGATTTTGCCTTTGAGGGGCAGGATCGCTTGGGTTTTGCGGTTGCGGCCTTGTTTGGCGGAACCGCCAGCGGAGTCGCCCTCCACCAGAAACAGTTCGGTGTTCTCGCGGTTTTTGGCGGAGCAATCGGAGAGTTTGCCGGGGAGGCGGAGTTTTTTCGTGGCCGATTTGCGCTGGGTTTCTTTTTCGGCGCGGCGTTTCAGGCGTTCATCTGCTCTTAACACTAGGTAGTCTAAGATTGCCCCAGCGGATTTAGAATCGCCTACCAGCCAGTTGTCGAAATGGTCGCGGATGGAGTTTTCGACGAGTTTGGCGGCCTCGACTGTGGCGAGGCGGTCTTTGGTTTGGCCGACGAATTCGGGTTCGCGAATGAAAACGGAGATCATGGCGCAGCCGCCTGTGGTCAGGTCGTCGCGGATGATCGCAGCGGCTTTTTTGTTGTTAACCAATTCGCCGTATGCGCGGATGCCTTTGAGGATGGCGGCCCAGAAGCCTGCCTCGTGGGTGCCGCCCTCGGGGGTTGGGACGGTGTTACAGTAGGAGGAAATGAAACCGTCACGGGCCGGTGTCCAGTTGATGGCCCACTCGACTTTTCCGACTTTGTCGGGGCCGAAGCGTTCCTTGAATTGGACGGTTCCGGCGAAGGGTTTATCGGCGTAGGTGGAGTGACCCTCAAGGGTTTCGCCGAGGTAATCGGACAGGCCGCCGGGGAAGTGGAAGGTGGCCTTTTCGGGGGTCTCGTCGCCGGTTTTGATCGTCTCGGGGGCGCATTTCCAGCGGATTTCGACGCCGGAGAAAAGGTAGGCTTTGGAGCGGACCATTTTAAGCAGGCGCGCGGGTTTGAATTTTAACTTGGGGCCGAAGATTTCGGCATCTGGGTGGAAGTTTACCGATGTGCCGCGACGGTTTTGGATGGGGCCGAGGTTTTCGACGCTGCCTTGCGGGATGCCGCGCGAGAAGGATTGGCGGTAAAGCTGTTTGTTGCGGGCGACCTCGACTGTTACGAGATCGGATAGAGCGTTGACCACCGAGATGCCGACGCCGTGCAGGCCGCCCGAAGTCTGGTAGGCTTTGCCGCCGAATTTGCCGCCGGAATGGAGGGTGCAGAGGATGACCTCAAGCGCCGATTTGTCGGGGAACTTGGGGTGCGGGTCAACGGGGATGCCGCGGCCATTATCGGTGATGGTGACGGAATAATCGGCGTGGAGTTCGACCTCGATGCGGTTGGCGTGGCCTGCGACGGCCTCGTCCATGGAATTGTCGAGGACTTCGGCGACGAGGTGGTGTAGGGCGCGTTCGTCCGTGCCCCCTATATACATGCCAGGGCGCATGCGGACGGGCTCCAGTCCCTCCAACACCTCGATCGAGGAGGCGTTGTAGTCGTCGCTGGATGCGTCGTTAAATAGGTCGTCACTTGGCATGGGGTGGTCCCGATTCTGTTCTGCTCGATTTTTCTACATTATGGCAGATCGGGTGGGGGGGCGACAACATGTTGTGGCAAAAACATAATACGCCACGCAATTTTTGCATGACGTTTCAACATTGGTGTAGCGCTTAACGTCCAGCTTTATTATTGGCAACCGGATTATTGGCAACCAGTAAAATTAGAGCAATTGCAAGTAACGGAATCAACCACATGCCGGAGCCTGTGCCCATTCTGCTAGGCTCTTCAATAGTGATAACTTCCGGGGCAACGTAAGTTATGGTACCTGCTGTAGCTGTGCTAGCCGCGAGAATGCCGGCTAGGGCTATATTGAATACTTTAAACATTTACTCCTCCACTTACTAAATAAATACACATTTATCATATAAATAGTGGTCATAATGTCAATTCGTATTGACAACGCGGGCGGGGAAATTTCAATCTGGCGGCGCAACCAGAGGGCGCCGAGCGCGGCACGCATTATTGCGGCAACCGCAGCGCTGGCCCCTTGCGTGTTATGAGTTGCCACATTTTTCGGGGGCTTAGACAGGAGTCCCCGATGAAGACGATTATCGAACCATTCCGTATAAAAGGTGTGGAGCCGATCCAATTGACAAAGCATGCCGAGAGTGCGGAAAAGTTGACTGCGGAGAACTACAACCTGTTTGCGCTAAAAAATCGCGCGATGTGATTATTGATCTGCTGACTGACAGCGACACAGGCGCAATGAGCGCGGAGCAGTGGACCGCGATTATGCGCGGCGATGAGAGTTATGCTGGTTCGCCGCCTTTCACGCGGCTCGAGGCGGCGATGAAGAACCGGATGCCGTTCAAGCATACTATTCCCACACTCCAAGGGCGCGCGGCCGAGGCTATTTTGTTCTCGTTGCTGGGGGCGTTGGCAAAAATATTCCATCGAACGCGCATTTTGACACCACGCGTGCCAATATCGAGGCATTCTAGGATTTGGCCGCGAATATGGGCAGACTGCGCGGATACCGCACCCACAAGTANCACGAATTNANGCNTCGATTACNNNGCNCGCTCGGTTACGATCTCTATCTCGCTTTCNAGTGTCCGGTGAACCGGGCATCGGTCGGCNATGGCCATNANGCGGGTNATTTGATCATCNTCGAGATCGCCCTCTAAGGTGATNACGCGGCGGAACTGATCTATTTTNTGGTCGCCCCCNTCGCAATGTTCGCAATCGTTGGCGTGGATTTTGTCATGCGTAATATCAACGCTGACGTGTTCGAGCGGCCATTTTTTGCGGCGTGCATACATGCGGATTGTCATGCTCGTGCAAGCGCCAAGGCCTGCGGACACCAGCTGGTATGGGGATATGCCAAGGTCTGTGCCGCCGTAGGCGAGGGGTTCGTCTGCTAACAGGTGGTGTTTGGGGCCAACGCTGATGTCTTGCTTGAAACCTTTGGGGTCAGCTTCATCTACGCGCACGATGCCTTCCGGTGCGCCAATCGGGGCGGCGGGTTTGGGTAAATTAAGATAGCGGCTGGCCCATGTCGCAATGACGGAGGCCGCATATTCTGCATCGTCGGGGTTTGTTAACAAGTGATCGGCATTATCAAGCGTCACGAAGCTTTTGGGGTGTTTGGCGGCGGTGAAAATCTCGGCGGNGTTGTCGATCGAAACGGTTTCATCCAGCGGGGCGTGCAGGACCAGCAAGGCCTTTTTCATCTTGGCTACGGCGGGAAGGAGGTTGGCAGAGGCTATATCGTCAAGAAATTCGCGCTTGATGGTGAAGGGACGCCCTGCGAGGCTGACTTCGGCTTCGCCCTTTTCGCGTATTTCGTCGATGTGACAGCCAAAGTTGGCAGCGACGTGTTCCGGGTCTGACGGGGCGCCGACGGTTACAACGGCTTTTACGGTCGGGATTTCGGAGGCAACTTTGAGGACGGCCGCGCCGCCAAGCGAGTGGCCGACCAGCAGGCTGACGGGGTTTCCTTGGGCCGCCAAAAACTCGGCTGCGAGGCGTAGGTCTTCGACGTTGGAGGAAAAATTCGTGTTGGCGAATTCGCCTTGGGAATGTCCAAGGCCGGTGAAGTCAAACCTTAGCACNGCAATGCCTGATGACGCGAGGCGTTGGGAAATCCGTTTGGCCGCCAGAATATCTTTGGAACAGGTGAAACAGTGCGCGAAGATTGCAGTGGTCAATATAGGGCCGTTCGGGGTGTCAAAACGGGCGGCGAGATCTTCGCCGGAGTGGCCTTTGAAGGTAAGTTTTTCACTTGGCATNGNATNTTCCTTTTTGCTTGCCATTAATCTAGACCTTGAAGGANCAAGTGCAAGCCGTTGCAACATCGAGTTACGCGAACGTGAGATGTGATATTAGTGGAAATATTTACCCGACATTAGCCTTTATATTTCTGGACGGCAGCTTATGTGAGGTGCGAGACTGAACTGCAATTACACATTCAAAAAGGACAGCACATGACTTTACGATTAGGCGATACAGCCCCGAACTTCACAACTGAAACCACCAAGGGCGAGATTACCCTGCATGACTGGAGCGGCGATTCGTGGGTGTTCTTCTTCAGCCATCCGGCGGATTTCACCCCGGTTTGCACGACAGAAATGGGCATGACGGCCAAACACGCCGCTGATTTTGCAGCACGAAATGTTTTGCCATTGGGATTGTCTACGGACACCGTTGCAGAACACGAAAAATGGATTAGCGATGTGAACGAGACGCAGAACGCGGATATTCAGTTTCCGATCGTTGCGGACTCCACCCATGAAGTTGCCAATCTTTACGATATGCTCCATCCTGAAGCGAGTGCTACCGCGACCGTGCGCTCGGTTTTCATTATTGATCCGAACAACAAAATTCGCCTAACGATGACCTATCCAATGAACGTGGGCCGGAACTTTGATGAAATCCTTCGGGTGATTGACGCGCTTCAGATTGCTGACGAGAAAACGGTGGCCTTGCCCGCAAACTGGCGACCGGGGGATGCGGTTATTGTACCGCTGTCGGTTAGCACCGAGGATGCGAAGGCCAAGTATGCTGATTTGCAGGTTCTTACACCTTACCTGCGGGTTACGAAAGATTACTAAGATAACGGAAAGGGCGCTCATTCGAGCGTCCTTTTTTGTGGAAACAATACATGGTGGTTTGGTATGAATAGTCCTTACTTATGGCTTAAGAATAACTGGTCTGTCGCCACACCGTTTTTGGCGACCTATTTTTTGGTAATGCTTTTTCTGTTCCGAGATAAAATGGATTTAGCGTTATTACTTTTGTGGCTACACGTGCCGGTTTATTTTTTGCACCAGTTCGAGGAGTACATCTATCCCGGCGGGTTCCTTGAATATTTCAACTTGAATGTTTTGGGGTCCGGCCGACCGGAATTTCCGATGACAAATACTGCGGTTCTCTGGATNAATGTTCCTGTTATCTTTATAGCCTATCCGGTTTCGGTAATCCTGGCGGGCGAATTTGGCGTTTCCATCGGTCTGTGGGTCGTCTATTTTTCGATCATTAACGCATCGTCCCACGTCGGTATGTATGTCAAGAACGGGTATAACCCCGGTTTAGTGGTCAGCACGCTGCTTAATATACCCGTGGGGGTGTTCACGATCGGGTATTTCATAAGTCAGGACTTGGCCTCGATTAAGGCTCATATCATTGGGTTCAGCATCGCGATTGCTATTCAGGTTGGCTTGATGGTTTACGGGTTTGTCTTTCTTAAACCTAAGATAAAAAGCGCGATGCAGTAGGCGAGAATCAAAAAGGCCTCCGATGACGGAGGCCTTTTCGTTGCTTAGCGGTTGGGGGGTACGTCCTCCGCCGTTTAACAGCTGTAATACATGCCGTATTCAACTGGATGTGGTGTGTGTTCCATCAGGTAAACCTCGTCCCACTTCAGTTCGACATAGCCCTCAATCTGGTCTTTGGTGAACACGTCACCGGCAGTTAGGAAGTCCATGTCTTTTTCAAGCTCTTCAAGGGCTTCACGAAGCGAGGAACACACGGTCGGGATGCCGGCCATTTCTTCTGGTGGCAGATCATAGAGATCTTTGTCAGACGCTTCGCCCGGATCGATTTTGTTTTTGATACCGTCTAGACCAGCCATCAACAATGCCGCGAAGCACAGGTATGGGTTGGCGGCGGGATCAGGGAAACGCGCTTCAACACGTTTTGCTTTGGGGGATTCTGCCCAAGGGATACGAACGCAGCCCGAACGGTTTGACGCGGAATAGGCGCGAAGCACGGGGGCCTCGAAACCCGGGATCAGGCGTTTATAGCTGTTGGTTGCCGGATTGGTGAAGGCGTTCAACGCTTTGGCGTGCTGCAAGATGCCGCCGATGAAGTATAGCGCTTCTTGCGACAAGTCAGCATATTTATCGCCTGCAAACAATGGCTTGCCGTCTTTCCAGATAGACATGTTTACGTGCATTCCCGTGCCGTTATCGCCGTAAATCGGCTTGGGCATGAATGTCGCGGATTTGCCGTAAGCGTGGGCGACGTTGTGGATGACGTACTTGTATTTTTGCAAGTTGTCCGCCTGTTTTACCAGCGTGCCGAATACCATACCGAGTTCATGTTGACAGGACGCAACCTCATGATGGTGTTTGTCAACTTTGATANCCATGCGTTTCATGGTCGACAGCATTTCGCCGCGAATATCATGGTTTGAGTCGATCGGGTTAACGGGAAAATATCCGCCTTTGACACCAGGGCGATGGCCCATGTTGCCCATTTCGTACTGGGTGTCTGTGTTCCACGAGGCGTCTGCNGCATCAACTTCGAACGATACTTTNTTGATTGTGTTNGANNAACGCACATCGTCGAATAGGAANAANTCAGCNTCNGGGCCGAAATATGCAGTGTCACCGANGCCGGTTGCNANNAGATACGCCTCGGCTTTTTCAGCNGTGGANCGTGGGTCGCGNGTGTANGCCTCGCCNGTGTCTGGTTCGTGGACGGAACAATGNATGCAGAGGGTTTTNTCTGCATAGAACGGGTCCATATAGGCGGTTGAGCAATCNGGGATCAGNTTCATATCGGATTGNTCAATCGACTTCCAGCCAGCGATGGAGGATCCGTCAAACATCAGACCTTCTTCAAGAAAATCGGCGTCAATTTCATCTTTGATCATCGTGATGTGCTGCAACTTACCGCGCGGGTCGGTGAAGTGGATATCGACGTATTCGACGTCGTGCTCCTTGATCATATCAAGGACGTTTTGAATGTCACTCATGGTCTTTTCCTTGTTTTAGAGGGCGTCGATGCCGTCTTCTTCGGTTCTAATACGGAAGGCTTGTTCGATGTTGGAAACAAAAATCTTTCCGTCGCCGATCTTACCGGTTTTAGCTGCGTTGATGATCGCCTCGATAGCGCCCTCGACCTGATCATCGGCCATGACGATTTCGAGTTTCACTTTAGGGAGGAGATCCACGACGTATTCAGCGCCGCGATAAAGTTCGGTGTGGCCTTTTTGGCGGCCAAAACCTTTGGCCTCGATAACGCTGAGGCCTTGGATGCCTACGTCTTGCAAGGCCTCTTTGACCTCGTCGAGTTTGAAAGGTTTGATGATGGCTTCGATTTTCTTCATGTCGATGCTCCGGTTAATTCATATATGCGCTAGAAAACAGGTGTGCAGGCGGGATACAAATGGATACGGTTGGGTTGGTAGGCGGGTTTAGCCTTTCCCGTAATTCTGCTTATATTATAGGCAACGTGATTGTTTTTTGACCAGATTGAGAATGCGATGACCGAACTTCTAACTGCCGCCCAAATGCGGGCCATTGAACAAGCCGCGATTGATAGTGGCGAGGTTACAGGGCTGGAGCTGATGGAACGCGCGGGTGTTGGTGTCGTTGAAGCGATACTGGAGGAGTGGCCTGCGATGGCATTTACCTCGCATAAGGCGGTGGTGCTGTGTGGGCCGGGGAATAACGGCGGCGACGGGTTTGTGGTGGCGCGGTTCTTGAAGGCGCGCGGTTGGGAGGTTGAGGTGTTTTTGTATGGGAATGCGGAGAAGCTGCCGGTTGATGCGAAGGTGAATTGTGGACGGTGGCGCGAACAGGGGCATATTAAGAACGGTAACAGCATATTAATCTCCGGCAACACCGATCTATATGTGGATGCGCTATTTGGAACCGGGCTGACGCGCCCGATTACTGGAAATATTGCTACAGCTATTTCTTCATTGAAAAAATACTCAAATAAAACCGTTTCTGTGGATTTGCCGTCGGGATGTTGTTCTGATTCTGGTCGGATGCTGGGGCCAAGCATAAAGTGTAGGCTTTGCGTAACATTTGAGCGAGCAAGAGTGGGACATTTTGTTGGCGGAGCGCATTTGGCCATCGGCAAGTTGGTGGTGGCGAAGATTGGTTTGTCTAAATATGTGGGCGGATATTTTCAGGTAAATTCTGACGAGCCACTCGTTACGCTGACTAAGAGAAGTGAGTATTTGGGAAAGAAAGAAACTGGGGGCAGTCATAAGTTTGCTTATGGACACGCTCTCGTTCTTTCTGGGCAAGCTGGTAAATCGGGGGCGGCGCGGCTTACGGCGCGTGGAGCGCTGCGGGTTGGGGCTGGAGTGGTGACAGTGGCGTGCCCGCCGGA
>JAESQH010000119.1 GCA_016765235.1 Paracoccaceae bacterium | reverse complement strand
CACCTAAACGATGATCCATATCGCTCGCTAGATGGTAAACCTCCAGATTATCTTTGATTTTTTCGATAAACGGCACAAACAAATGGCGGTTCAAACCATTCTTATAAAGCTCGTCCGGATGGCGGTTAGAGGTNGCNACGATNACAACCCCCCGCGCAAACAGCTTTTCAAACAGCCGCCCGACGATCATCGCATCGGTAATATCCGCGATCTGCATNTCATCGAANCACAANAGATGCGCCTCGGCNGCGATGGCCTNNGCNACNGGTTCTATNGGGTCTTTGTCGTGGCTCTTACGTGCTTCAAAAATNCCGTCATGCACTTCCTGCATAAATTCATGAAAATGCACGCGNCGCTTTTTTTCCACATTTGCNGTATANTAAAACATATCCATCANCATGGATTTTCCGCGCCCGACNCCGCCNTAAAGATAAAGNCCTTTGATTTCGGCCAGCGTGATCTTNTCNCGNCCCCANCCAAACANCCCGAAGCCAGCGAGCGTCGGCTTTAAAGCGTTATACCCATCCAGACGCGTATGAAGCAGTTGCAATTTTTCAACCGCGAACCGCTGNGCNGCNTCGTCGTTCAGCTCGCCATTGTTAACGAGGGTTCTGAATGTGTGGACGGGGCCAAGGGCCATACGTTTCTCCGGCGGAACTATTAATTGATTGTTAACCGGAAGGCTCGGACTTGTTAACCCGAAATACTTTAAGCCCGCACGTCCTTGCGCTCACCTATATGCTGACCACCGCGTTTTTCGGCTAGCATCACCTGCTTTTGCCGCTCGCGAAACCTTTCGCGGCGATCATCAGAATGCTCGTCAATGCACTGGTGGCAGCTAACACCCTTTTCGAATTCGGGGCGCGTCATGTCGGCTTTCGAGATCGGACGGCGGCAGGCGTAACACAGATGATAAGGGCCTTCCTCCAGCCCATGCCCAACGGAAACACGGCTGTCAAAGACGAAACATTCACCCTCCCACATGGATTTTTCCTGTGGGACCTCCTCAAGATATTTCAAAATTCCGCCCTTTAGGTGGAACACGTCCTGAACGCCCTCGCCCAACAAATAGTTAGTCGATTTCTCACACCGGATACCGCCCGTGCAGAACATCGCCACGCGTTTATTATGGAAACGATCTTTGTTCGCCTCCCACCACGCCGGAAAATCGCGGAAACTGGCGGTTTCAGGGTCAATCGCGCCTTCAAACGACCCGATGGAAAATTCGTAATCGTTGCGCGTGTCAATCAACACCACATCGTCTTGCGAGATCAGATCGTTCCAATCCTCGGGCATAACGTAATTACCAACATTCAACGTCGGGTCCACTTGTGGCTGCCCCATCGTCACGATCTCTTTCTTCAGCTTCACCTTCATGCGCAGGAACGGCATGTCCGAGGCGACGCTCTCCTTATGTTCAAGATCAGCGCAACCGGGCAGCGACCGCAGGTNNGCCAGNACCAAATCCACCGCATCCCGCGTTCCGGCAATCGTGCCGTTAATCCCCTCGCCTGCGATCAACAACGAGCCTTTGACGGCTTGCGCATCGCAAACATCTTGTAAAGGACCACGCATAGCGGAGGGATCCGCAAAGCGGGTGAAATGATATAGGGCGGCTACGATTATTTTTGTCATGCGCTGCACATAATGCGCGATTAAGGATTTGCCAAGGCCAACAGTTTGGCCACGGTGTTCCAGTTTCGCGCGGTTGCGGGAACGCCAGCGATTTTTTCCATCGCTGCCGCCAACTTGGATCGCCCAATTCCGTCGGGAGCATGTAAGTAAATTGCCCGATCCGTCACGAGATATTGTTCGGAAGGAATCGCCAAAGCGTTCGCTTTGGCAAAATCAAACGCCGGTTTTTCAGTGAGGAACCAGACATGCAGCAGTTTGCCGTCATCCGTCGGGAAACTATTGGCGTTAGCGATTTCAGTGAACGCCTCAAGCGACACAGTCATCACCGCAGGCCGAAACCCTTTGGCCGCCTCAATCGCATCTGCAATCGTACTTGTTGCAATATCGCCTTGCATCACTGCATTGCCCGACTGAATATACGTCTGCACATCGCGCGCACCCAATCCGGTTAACACATCCTTAAACTCTGCCATGGGCAGCTTGTTGTGACCGCCAACGTTGATGCCGCGCAACAAAACTATATGCATATCACTCCCCTTATCCATCGCTTGACCCTATCAAATATATCCTCTATTGCACCACGTAACTCCCGGAAGGTTTAAAACTTCCGGTCCTGAGCTTATGTCAGGATCGCCACCAGTCAGCGTGTTACGCCCACTGGTGCGCTTGTCGTTTGTTATTCGCCCATGGAGGGCTGCGTGATGTTTGAGAACCTATCAGACCGCCTAGGCGGTGTCTTTGACAAGCTAACCAAGCAGGGTGCGCTGTCGGATGCAGACGTTGCCACCGCGCTTCGCGAAGTCCGTGTGGCTTTGCTTGAGGCCGACGTTTCGCTGTCCGTTGCTCGTGATTTTGTTAAAGCCGTGCAAGACAAGGCGACGGGCCAAGCCGTTACCAAATCTATTACACCGGGCCAGCAAGTTGTTAAAATTGTTAACGACGAGATGGTGGCGATGCTTTCGGGCGACGATGCTGCCGCTGGTTCCCTGAAAATCGACAACCCACCTGCGCCGATCCTTATGGTTGGTTTGCAAGGTTCCGGTAAGACGACGACGACTGCGAAGCTGGCGAAACGTCTTAAGGAAAAAGAAAACAAACGCGTGCTGATGGCCTCGTTGGACATCTACCGCCCTGCCGCGATGCACCAGCTTGAAGTGCTGGGCAAGCAGATCGGCGTTGATACGCTNCCGATTGTTGAGGGTCAGAAGCCTGAACAGATCGCCAAACGTGCCAAACAGCAAGCGACGCTGGGCGGATACGATGTGTATATTCTCGACACCGCTGGCCGCCTCCATATTAACGAAGAGCTAATGGCTGAAGTGCAAGCTGTGCGCGATGTTACTTCCCCTCGTGAAACGTTGCTGGTTGTTGATGGTCTGACGGGCCAAGACGCGGTGAATGTGGCCGAACAGTTCGATGGCCAAATCGGGATTTCCGGTGTTGTGCTAACGCGTATGGACGGTGACGGACGCGGTGGTGCAGCGTTGTCGATGCGCGCCGTAACCGGCAAGCCGATCAAATTCGTCGGCCTTGGCGAAAAAATGGACGCACTAGAGGAATTCCACCCCGAACGCATCGCCTCCCGTATTCTTGGCATGGGCGATATCGTTTCGCTGGTCGAAAAGGCCCAAGAAACCATCGAGGCTGAACAAGCCGANCGNATGATGAAGCGCATGATGAAGGGCNTGTTCAACATGAACGACCTTCGCNNNCAGCTTGAACAAATGCAGCAGATGGGTGGTATGTCGGGGATCATGGGAATGATGCCGGGCATGGGCAAAGCCCAAAAGCAGATGGCCGAAGCAGGCATCGACGACAAAGTACTTATGCGCCAGATCGCCCTGATCCAGTCCATGACCAAACGCGAGCGCGCCAACCCGCAACTTATGCAGGCCAGCCGTAAAAAACGCGTGGCCAAAGGCGCGGGGATGCAGGTCTCCGATCTCAATAAACTTCTGAAAATGCAGCGCCAGATGGGCGACATGATGAAGAAGATGGGCAAAATGGGCAAAAAAGGCCTAATGCGTCAGGGCATGGGCGCATTGATGGGTAAAGGCGGCAACCAGCAGGCTGGCATGGGCGCTGGAATGCCGGGCATGGGCGCGAACGCGTTGCAGCCCGGATTTGGTGGAACGCCGACGGGTCTGCCAACTGATCTAAGTGGATTGGGGAAAAAGAAATGACCTCCGACCAGATTAAAGCTGCTGAAGTTCTTGCCGGTCACCGCGAAAGCATCGACCGTCTGGACTCGATCATGATTTACACGCTCGGTGAGCGGTTTAAGCACACGCAAGCCGTGGGCGAGTTGAAGGCGACGCACGACCTGCCCGCCAGCGACCCTGCCCGCGAAGCGACACAGATAGCGCGGCTTGAGGAGTTGGCCGAGAAAGCCAAGCTCGACCCCGAGTTTGCCAAGAAATTCCTGAGCTTCATAATTTCCGAGGTCATCAGGCATCACGAAAACATCAAAAACGACGGGCAATCGCCCTCAACGCCATCTTAAGGAGAACTAACAATGGCTACTAAAATTCGTCTGGCCCGTGGTGGGTCCAAAAAACGTCCTTTCTACCGTGTTGTTGTTGCAGACAGCCGTATGCCGCGCGACGGCCGCTACATCGAGAAAATCGGCACATACAACCCGCTTTTGCCTAAAGACAGCGAAGAGCGTGTGAAAATCGACCTAGAGCGTGTGAAATACTGGTTGGGCGAAGGCGCACAGGTTACTGACCGCGTTTCCCGTTTCCTTGAAGCCGCTGGCGTTCTGGAAAAGAAAAACCGCAACAACCCTAAAAAGGGTACGCCGGGCAAAGCTGCTGTTGAGCGCGCTGAAGAGAAAGCTCAGAAAGTTGCTGACGCTGCCGAAGCTGCCGCTGCACCTGTTGAAGAAGTAGCAACAGAAGAAGCTGCATCCGAGTAATTCGGCTCTACTGTTAAAGATTTGCGGCCCCCGAATGCGTTTCGGGAGCCGTTTTTTTGTTCACATCCCGCCCGAAGCCACCTAAACAATAGCCCATGAACCAGTTTCCACCTGAATTTCGCGACCAATTAAACGATCTGATGCGCTGGCGTCGGGATGTTCGGCATTTTCATGCGGACAAACCTGTATCGGATGACCTGCTGGCCGAATTGATGGAAGCGATCCGACTTGCCCCCTCGGTTGGACTGTCCGAGCCGTGGCGAATTATTTCGGTGAAATCGGTTAGTGCGCGCGCCAAGGCGCTGGTGAATTTCGAGGCGGCAAACGCTGATGCCCTGCAAGGATACTCTGGCGACAAGGCCAAGATTTACGCAGGCTTGAAACTATCAGGTATGCGCGACGCCCCTGTTCAGTTGGCCGTGTTTTGTGACGATGGTACAGATAAAGGTGCCGGTCTTGGTGCCGGAACTATGCCCGAAGCGCGCCGATATTCGGTTGTATCGGCGATCATGAATTTCTGGCTGGCGGCGCGCGCACACGGGCTGGGCGTTGGTTGGGTTTCGATAATCGACCCCGCGCAACTCGCCTCAGACCTTGACGTACCGGATGCTTGGGCGCTAGTGGCATATTTGTGCGTTGGCTGGCCGATTGAGGCAAGCCTGACGCCTGAGTTGGAAAAAGTTGAATGGGAAAAACGCGACGCCATATTGGCGAGAGTGCTGGAGCGGTAAATGACTGAGAAACCTGAAATGATCTGTGTGGGCGCAATTTCCGGCGCATTTGGCGTGAAAGGCGAGGTGCGCATCAAAAGTTTCTGCGCCGACCCCGCCTCGATCGGCAATTACAATCCGCTGAGCACCGAAAGCGGCACGGTCTACGACCTTGGCATCACCCGCGCCATCAAAGGCGGGTTTGCGGCGGTGATTTCTGGCGTGGACAACAAAGAAGACGCCGACGCCTTACGCAGCACGCGCCTTTACACGGCCCGCGAAAACCTGCCGAGCTTACCGGACGACGAGTTTTATCACACCGATTTAGTCGGACTAACCGCGGTTGACACAGGCGGTGCAACGCTTGGGAAAATCAAAACCGTATTGAACCACGGCGCGGGCGACATTCTGGAAATCACAGGCCCCGGCCTGAAAGAACCGGTCCTTCTGCCGTTCACAAACGAGGCCGTCCCGACGGTCGATCTAACCGCAAAACGTATTGTAATCGATCCGCCCGAGGGACTGTTCCCCCAACCGGAGTCGTGACCCGCGTCATCATTCACGCCGGTTTTCACAAAACCGGAACAACCAGCCTGCAACGGTTCCTCGAGATCAACGCAAAAGCGCTCGCGCCTCATGTTCGGGTCATCCTGAAACCGCAGATGGAGGACGTTGCTTCCTGCGCGCGCGATTGCAGCAATGCTTCGCGCCTTGGGTTTAACACCGTTAAGCGGGCGACTTTCAGACGGCGGTTTGCCGACCTTCTACAGCGCACATCCTTGGAAAGCGGCCAAACCCTATTGATTTCTTGCGAGGCGTTAGTTGGACGTATGCCGGGCCGCGATAATGTAGTCGCGTTTGATGCAGCGGCTGGCTTGGCAAAGGATATGGTTAAGGTTGCGGAAAAGCATTTCGGAGACCTCGACTTAACGCTTCTATACACGACGCGCGAACAGGCTTCATGGATTCGAAGCGCCTATTCGCATCTTTTACATCAAAGCAAATTTACGATGTCGGAGGATGCGTTTACCAAAGAATTCAGCCGTGCCGGTGATCTGGATGCCATCATGGCCCGTATCACAGAAGCCATCGCCCCGAGGACACCGATCAAATCCCAACTGGAAGACACCGCCCTCGAAACCTTCGGCCCTGCAAGCGCGCTACTGCCGCTGCTGGACCTTCCAGCAGATGTGGTCGCGGCGCTGGAACCTGGTAAGCACCTCAATCAACAACTGGATGCGTTCGAGAAAAGTAAATTGCAGGATTTTAACACGCAGGATATGACGGACACGGAACTTAGCCAAATCAAGCGCCGTTTTTTGCGCAAACGGCGAAATCGGAAGAAGCGACAGGAAAATGACTAAACATACCAAATCACACGGTCGCATCTCAATCAGTGCCACTCGTCAGCCGAGTGCGCTGATTAAGGACACGCCTGATCTGGCAGGGGCGTGGAAGGCCAAAGTGTTGACGCTTTATCCCGATATGTTTCCCGGTGTCCTTGGGCATTCGCTAACAGGCCGTGCATTGCAGGAAGGTTTGTGGGCGCTCGACCCAGTCGACATCCGCATGTTTGCCCGTGGCAAGCACCGCAATGTTGACGACACGCCAGCGGGTGGCGGGGCTGGTATGGTTCTGATGGCCGATGTGGTTGGCCGCGCGATTGATTTTGCCGACACAGGCGAATCTCGGACAGACTGGCCAGTCGTTTACCTGTCGCCACGCGGCAAACTTTTCGACCAAGCGATGGCGCGGCGCTTTAGCAAGGCTAAAGGCATCACCCTACTTTGTGGCCGTTTCGAGGGCGTGGACCAACGTGTGTTGGATGCGCGCAACATTGAAGAGGTCAGCTTGGGCGATTTCATCCTGACTGGAGGAGAGATTGCAGCACAGGCCTTGATTGATGCCACAGTTCGGCTTATACCGCGCGTTCTTGGGAATGCTGAGTCGACCGAGGAGGAATCTTTCTCACATGGTTTGCTTGAACATCCCCAGTATACAAGGCCCACGGAGTGGGAAGGCCGCAAGATACCCGAGATTCTCCTTTCGGGCCATCACGCGAACATCGCCAAATGGCGTGCCGACCAGTCCGAAAAGCTGACTAAGGAACGTCGTCCCGACCTCTGGCGAGCGCATATAGCGGACTCGGTGGAAGATCAGCAGCTCTCGGACGCGCAAACAATCGCCAAAAAGGCGAGCAAAAAGGACGACTAAAATGAACATGATTGAACAGCTAGAAGCTGAGCAAATCGCAGCACTTGGTGCTGACATCCCTGATTTCAAAGCCGGCGACACCGTTCGCGTAGGCTACAAAGTGACCGAGGGCACCCGCTCCCGCGTTCAGAACTATGAGGGCGTTTGTATCGCCCGCAACGGCGGTAAAGGTATCGCTGGTGCATTCACAGTTCGCAAAATCTCGTTTGGTGAGGGCGTCGAGCGCGTATTCCCGCTCCACTCGCCAAACATCGACAGCATCACTGTTGTACGCCGTGGCCAAGTTCGTCGCGCGAAACTGTTTTATCTTCGTGATCGTCGCGGTAAATCTGCACGTATCGTCGAGAAAACAAACTACCGTCCGCTTAAAGAAAAGTAAGACCGGTAGACAGAAATTCAAACGGGCGTCCTTAAGGGGCGCCCGTTTTGTTTTGAACTTTATGCAACCAAAGGGTTTTCAGAGCACGATTAATGGTGCATGATTCGCGGATGTGGTTTGGAAATTTCTTTTTACGCTCGATTTGGTTGTCACTGACGGTGGCCTTGTTCTGGTTACCTGTACTGGTAATTTTCGGTTACGGGGTGCGATTTGTGTTCGAAATCCTCAAGAACGAACCGATTGCGCTTGGCATGGTAATAGTCTTGTCGATTCAACCCGTGCTGGTCCTGCTCTCCATTTTTGCGATCCGTGGCGGTATGATGGCTTTGAAAGTCACACGTGGGACAGATCTAAACAGTCTGGGGAAAGTAGTATTCCGCATCGTTCGGTTTAATCTTCCGTTAATGTGGGTGGTTACAGTTCTATTCGGTCTGTCAACGACCATCACCGGTTTACGCCTAATGGAGTCCAACTTGGTCTCGGACATTCAGAATCTCGAAGCGAACGAACCAGTGCGTACCATAAATTCCGATTTTGGCGCTCAATTCCAGCGGGTCACCGAGAGTGAATCGAAGCTTGATATATCCAATATCATCGACCTTGCGGGAGAGTTTCCGGTTATTTTGGTAGGGGGCTGGTTGCTTGGCGCCTGTATCGCATTTGCTTTGTTAGGGGTGTCGGTTGCGGCCCAGTCCGCGCGGGCGGTCGACAAACCGCCTAACCATCATACGATCTGGGGAATGGCGTCGGAGTTTAGTAATCTGTTGGTATTGTCGTTGGTCCTTGTCATCGTTCCGTTTATTATCGGTGTCGGTGCGATTGGCATTGATGCCACGCTGGCCGATCTAACGGCACTGGACACAATCGTTTTCTATAGTGCGCTTGGATATGGTACATGGGCGATATGCGCGCTTGCTGCGGGTGCAGCGCTTGCATATTCGCTTACCCTTAAAAGCACGGAACGTAAGCATCAGGCAATCCTGGCTGCAATCGGCGGTGCCGCCCAACCTACCGTCGATTTAAAATCGTTGCGCCAATCGCGGATGAAAAAGTAGCCGGGCAATCGGTAAACTCGATTCATTCCTCTTGCCCATACCCGCTACATTCGCTATAGCCCGAAAATCAGTTTTCGCGAGGCGACAGCTTACCGGACCATATGGGTGCCGCTAGTTGATTAGTCCGCACATATGGAGCAAGAGACATGAAAAAAGATATCCATCCGGAATATCACAACATCACGGTCAAAATGACCAATGGTACTACTTACGAAACCCGTTCGACTTACGGCGCCGAGGGTGACACCCTTGTGCTCGATATCGACCCGTCTGTGCATCCGGCATGGACTGGCGGTAACACGCGTCTTCTCGACACTGGCGGTCGTGTTTCGAAATTTAAAGCTAAATACGAAGGTCTCGGCTTCTGATCTTTCCTGCGGTTGCAGGATCAGTTACACATTGCAGCGCGTCCCAAATCGGGGCGCGTTTTGCTGTTTTAGGAGCTAACTAATGGCGCATATCATTGTGTTGGGAAACGAAAAAGGTGGCTCCGGCAAGTCCCCCACCGCAATGCATTTAATGAGCGCGATTGCCCGATCCGGCCATTTGGTTGGTGCGATCGATCTGGACCTGCGCCAGCAAAGCTTTTTCCGTTACATAGATAACCGCGAGGCGTTTAGTGCCAACAACGACATCGAACTGCCGATGCCCAAAAGGGTCAGTCTGAAGCTGTCAATGTTTGACAGCCAGAAGGAAGCGCAAATCGAGGAAGAAACCCGCTTCGCAGACGCGCTGGCGGCGCTGGAGGCCGAGTGCGCCTTCATCCTCATTGATTGCCCCGGCGCCCACACACGCTATGCACAGATGGCGCATTCGGTGGCGGATACACTGATTACGCCGATGAACGACAGCTTGGTAGATTTTGATCTGCTGGCGCGGCTGGACCCTACTACGGGCAAAGTCCTTGGTCCCTCCATCTATTCCGAGATGGTTTGGAGCGCGCGGCAATTACGCTCCCAAGCTGGATTGAAACCTGTGGATTGGGTGGTTTTGCGAAACCGGATGTCGACTTTGAACGCCCGCAACAAACGTAAAGTTGGAACGGCATTAGAGGAACTTTCCAAACGCATCGGCTTTCGCCTGATCCCCGGCTTTTCCGAACGTGTGATTTTCCGGGAATTATTCCTGAACGGCCTAACGCTTCTGGATTTGAAAGAGGTCGGGAAACACAAAATGACCCTTTCCAATATTGCGGCCCGCCAAGAGGTTCGCGACCTGATCCGCGCTTTGGAGTTGCCAAACATCAAAATTAATTTTTGATCTACCGCACACGAGTAGCACCGCACAAATCGACACCTCACTTTGCACGATTATTGTGTAATTATGGGGCTAATCACTTCGCAGGCAGAATCGCGCGAGACGAGGCGTGAACAAGCTTTGCGGGCATCTGTTTCGCTTAATCCGACAAACCGCGCACGGTACATGGTAACGCCCCGCACCAGAGTCACCTCGACTTTACGGTCTGCCGCTTGCAGGGCATCAAGGTCCATCAACGCGGTTCTTAGCAGCAACTTTTCTGTGTTTGTCCGGTTGGAATAGTTCCCCAACTCGATCACCCAATCCCCAAACTCCTGCGCGGGTGTCAGGTTGTAAGACGGAAGCGGTGCAATGCTGGCGACTTTCACGGGCGTGCGGAAATTTGCGGGCCTACGCATCGGAACAGTCTGACCGCCTGTCGAGACTCCCAACGAAGCGATAATCGCAGCAAGGTCTGAATCGCTGGTTTCGTCCACCAAAGAAGTCACCAAGCTATCGATATTGCGCGCCATCAGAACAGCCGCTGGCGAGGCGCTAGTGCCACCACGCATCACAGGGCGGTCCGTTCGTTTAACGACGCCCGATTGCCGGATGACCGCCCCGACGGGTCGTGCCAGATTCAACGCCGGTGGTCGGATCGTCGCCACGCGCGTTGGTGCGCGCGCAAACCCCATATCCAGTAGCTTGGCCACTTGCCCATTGCGCTGCGCAGTCGAGGTGCCACCAAACATCGCAGCGATAATCCGTTCTTCACCACGACGCGCTGATGCAACCAGATTGAAACCCGCAGCGTTGGTGTACCCCGTCTTGATCCCGTCAGCACCACGATAGGCCCTAAGGAACTTGCGGTTGGTGTTGTAAACTGTTCTCACCGTAGTGTCCGTCTGGATCCTGCTGAACAGGTTGTAGAATTCTGGAAAATCGTAAAACAATCGCCGTCCTAGCGTTGCCATATCCCGCGCAGTCGATAAATGCCCCTTCGCTGTCAAACCGTGTGCATTCTTGAACGTCGTATTCGACATTCCCATCGCCCGCGCTGTGGTGGTCATGTATCGCGCGAATGCTGCCTCGGAACCCGAGACCGCCTCCCCCAATGCAGTTGCCGCATCGTTCGCTGATTTCACTGCCGCCGCGCGGATCAAATAGCGTAGCGCAATTTTTTGCCCCGCCTTCAGACCAAGTTTCGACGGTGGCTCGTTCGCTGCATTTCGGGAGATAGTGACCATCTGATCAAGGCTCATTCGACCGGCTTCAATCTCGTAAAACACGACATATAGCGTCATCATTTTGGTAAGCGATGCCGGGTGCAGGCGCGTGTCAGCGTTGCGCGAATGTAAAACTTCGCCCGTTCGCGCGTCCATAACCAACGCCGCGTAGGGCGCCGCGCCAGCAATGCTAGCCCACAAAACAAGGGAAAGAACGAGGGATAAACCTCGTAAAATATTATTAAACATCGAGTTCTGCCGATCGATATATTTGCTGCCTCACGACCCGTTTGCCGGTGTCGTATTTATTTTCGACTATCCTAACACGCGTTTGCCTGACAAGAAAACACATATTTTTCAGTTACTCGTGAGGTGTTGCCAAAGTGAATCAGAATTGTTCGCCCACCAATTATGGTGCGCTGCACAATAATCTCTTGACGCAGTGCAGCATAGTTCCTATATGCAGGGTAGAAATTCACCGGCCAAAGGCTGACGACTATATATATTGGAGAATATCATGACTGCTAAGACATCTACTGCGAAAACCACCAAAGCTGCAACTGCGGCAACTGGCATCGAAGACGTAACGGCCTTTGGCCAGTTGAACACTGACGCGCTTACAAAAGCGTCCGAGCTTGCAACGAAAGCGGTTGAAGGCATCAACGAAGAAATCACTTCGTTCTCGAAAAAATCTTTTGAAGATAGTGTTGCTGCTGTTCAAGACTTGGCTTCTGCAAAAACACCTACTGAATTGTTCGAAAAACAGTCCGCATTCGCACAGGCTGCGTTTGACGGCTTTGTTGCACAGGCAACAAAAATGAACGAACTGTTCACGGCAACAGCCAAAGAAGTTACAGCACCAATCAACGAACGCTTTGAAGCTGCTAGCGAAACAATGAAGTCTTACACAGCCTAAATTCAGGCCTTGCGACTTTGTGAATGGAATTTGGGGGCGTTTGCCCCCTTTTCTATTTGCACGGCTAGCTTATATACTCTTGCAAGCAAAAGACCGCAGGAATGAAGATGAGCCAAACACCTATTGAACCGACAATGGCATCTGATGATGACTTTGAGACCGGCACTTTAACGAAGGCAAAGCCCAAAACGGCCAAACCTCCGCTGTATAAAGTGNTGTTGCTGAACGACGACTATACNCCNATGGAATTTGTCGTACATATTCTGGAACGTTTCTTCGGTTTGAACTCCACGGCTGCGGAAGGGATCATGTTGACGGTCCACACCAAAGGGTTGGCTGTCGTTGGTGTTTACGCCCACGAGATCGCCGAGACTAAGGTCACGCAGGTCATGGACTATGCCCAGCGTAATCAGCATCCGCTGCAATGCACTATGGAAAAAGAATGAATCACTCAATTTTGGAGGCCCCGCATGGCTGACCCAGCCCGTATTCTGCTGCCGTTTGACGATGACCTAATCGCCGTTCCTGAGGTTGGCGAGGTTCTTTATATCCGGCCACCAGCATTTTTGCCGCAAGAGTTCGCAGAATTTCCGCATATCGTTTGCGAACAAGGTTTCAAGCCGTTTTCCGACCGCTTAACGCAGGATAATCTGACGGTTGTGCCAGAGGTCTCAGGCGAGTTTCCAATGGTTCTACTGGCCCTGACACGCAGCCGTGCTGAAAACATGGCCAACTTTGCCCGTGCTTGTCGTATGATTTCCAAAGGCGGACAAGTTGTGGTTAGCGGTGACAAAACCGACGGCGTCGACAGTATGCTAAAGGCCGTCAAAAAAGTTTACGAAGTTGACGGCGTTCTGTCTAAATCCCACGGCAAAGTTTTTTGGCTAACCCCTGACGCGCCTGCGCCAGAAGGGTGGGAGGCTGCGGTTAAACCCACGAAAAACGCCTTTGGGTATCTGACAGCGCCGGGCATGTTCAGCCCCAAAAAAATCGACGTGGGTTCAGAAATGTTAACGGCATATTTCGATANATCCATTAAAGGTCCGGTCGCCGATATCGGTTCCGGCTGGGGCTATTTGGCAAAAAACGTGCTGGAAAAATGCGAGCGTCTAACCNCCCTCGATTTGTTCGAGGCGGAGTATGCCGCCCTTGAGGCCTCAAAAGCCAACATCACGGATGAGCGCGCGGCGTTTCATTGGGCAGATGTCACAACTTTGGAAAAATCAGCCGACCCGTATCACACTGTGATTTGCAATCCGCCGTTCCATCAAGGGCGGACCGCTGACCCTGCCATCGGGGTAAGTTTTATCACGGCTGCCGCGCGTATCATGAAACCCTCCGGTCAATTCCTGATGGTTGCTAACCGACAGTTACCTTACGAAGCAGCGATGGATATGCACTTCAAAAGCTGGGAAATTCTGGAACAAGACCGCGCCTTCAAAATCATCCGTGCACGCCGCCCGCTGAAGCGGCAAGCGTAGCAGATACGTTTTATCTCGAAATATATCAACCTTTCCCCTAGTCTGCTGTTTCTGACAGCAGGGAATCACGAGGCATAAATGGACTCCTCAGTATCTGGAAAAACCGTTATCGTTACTGGCGCTGCCAACGGCATCGGTCTAGCGATCGCCCGNCGGTTTGTGGAATTGGAAGCAAANGTNGTGTTGGCTGANNGGGACGAAAAACGCNTGATNGNNGAGGTTGANGCNNTGCAAAATGGTGCTGGCAAAGCAATGGCCTACCACGGAAACNTGCAAGAAAAGNTGACAATCAACAANNTGATGGCCGCNACNATCGACGCNTANGACAGCATCGATATTNTGGTTAATGCNAGCCGCCANATTCTGCCGTCGGATCCGNTGACGGACAAAGACGGCGTNTTCGAACAACTGATGCACCAAAATGTAACAGTTAACTTGCGACTGGCACAAGCAGTGGCCAAACGGATGATTGCGCACGCGAAGAATCGTGAAAAAGACGAGATCATCGGTTCCATCGTCAACCTTTCCTCCATCGCTGCAACGCGTACTATGCCGGAGCTGATGGCCTACTCGGTATCCTCGGCAGCGCTGGACCAGCTAACCCGATCCTTGGCCGTGGCCTTCGCCGATCACGGCATCCGCGTCAACGGCATTGCCCCAACCTATGTGCTCACCCCCGGCCTGCAAGCCAAAGTCGATGCAGGCGAACGCAGTCTGGACACCATTCGCGGCACCAGCGCCCTCAACAAAATCGTCACAACGAAAAACATCGCCGATGTTGTTTCGTTTCTGTGCTCGGAAGCCGCCGCCGCTGTTACCGGACATATGATGCCAATCGAT
>JAESQH010000118.1 GCA_016765235.1 Paracoccaceae bacterium | reverse complement strand
ACCGCCCAAAACCTCAAAAAGCTCGCTAAGCTGGCACCAAACCATAACCTTATCAGAAGAACCGTGTGAAAGCGGGGAGTAAACAAATTCACCCGCCAACCAGCACACTCAAATCTTCGAGTTTTTCAGCAGAATAGGCCGGAAGCAGCCCTTGGGAGGTAACTACCAAAGGCCAGATGTCTCCCGCGTTTCAACGGATCGACGCATCAGTGCGTGGCGCTAACGCTACATATTTGCATTCTTGGCGCGGAATAATGAATGGAGGCAAAAAGTATGGGAGAACCAATTTGTCTCAACATTAATTTGTGGTCTCTCTCATTGGTCTGGCCCAAGCTCTAAACGCAGACTTCAGTTCAACTTCGATCTCATAAGCCTCGAATAAATCCGCAAGAAATTTACCGAAGGCAGATCCAGCGTTAAGGCCCTTAGATGGTGGCTTCTTGCCGGTGTTTTCTTCCCAAACAATTCGAGCAGCTTCAACGCATTGTACGCCGCCTAAATTGATCTGAGACGGAGACTTTCTTGTACGTGGTGACGCAAGAATGTCTTCCTTGGTTTTAGTGATCGCATTATTTAGCTCAGGAACATAATTTGGCAGCATTTCGATCGCAGCTTTCTGAGGTTTTCCCTGCTTCTCAATATAGTCAATTAAACTACCCTCACCACTGGGGTCTGTACCGTCAGTGATACCGATTTCCATCAAGTATTCGCCGCGGATTTCAGGGTTGTCGAGCGGCATGTTCTCTGTGTGCAGGCCTTAGTAAATTCGCTGATCCAAACGTTCCCTTGCTGCGTGGGTTAGTGCGCCCCCATTTAACAATTTTCAAGTTCTGAGATGGTTTTGGATAGCTTGTTCAGCGCATCGTGGACCTGTCGCGGAATTGTGCCGCTCCTTTAACCGCCGTATTATACGCAAAAGGAGGAACCATATGCCATCACAACATACAGCAGAATTCAGACAAGAGGCAGTCCGCGTAGCACTGACGAGCGGATTGAATCGCAAGCAGGTAACTTCTGACTTTGGCGTTGGTTTTTCGACGTTGAGCCGCTGGATACAATTGGAGCGTCAAACGCTGCCAGAGCCGACCGCCCAGAGCGAGCTTGAGGCCGAAGTCACCCGGCTTCGCAAAGAGAACCGCCTTCTGCGCGAGGAGAGGGAAGTGCTAAAGAAGGCAACAATACACAGACCGACAGGTGAATGCGCAGCAATCACCGAGAGGGATCTTCGCGGGTCAAAAGCCATGAGGTTTCCACTTTCACGCATGCAGGCATGCGCTACCGTGCAGCGGGTTCGTTGAAGAAAATCGAGGGACTGTTCCTACCGAACGACTGTGCCAGATCATGCATGTCAGCTCCCGTGGCTTTCGGGCGCATCATTCCCGCCCGATCAGCCAGAGCCCCACTCTCGGGCATGTAATGCCCTGCCGTGCAGCGACGTAAGGATATGGTATTGCTGGCCCATATCAGAGAACAACATCGCCTGTCCTTGGGTCGTTATGCGTTGCACGGCAGGTGAATGCGAAGCAATCACCGAGAGTGGCAGGCCAAGAATGACAGAGGAATTGAAAGAGTTGGGGCTTGACGTTGGTCATCGTCGTATCGGGCGTTTGATGCGCCAGAACAACATATCCGTTGTCAGATACCATTGACCGGCAGGGTATGCGTAGCATGCCCGAGAGGGGCGCAAACACAAGCTTCTCGGGCACCCGAAGGATGCCCTGCCAGCCAGTCGGTGACGACCGACAGCAACCACAAGTTCAACATCGCGCCAAACCTTCTGAACCGGAACTTTATGGCGGATAGACCTAACCAGAAATGGCCTCTCGGCGATGCAAGCATCGCCTGTCAGCTGACAGGTCGTCGATATCAGCTATATCTGGACCCAAGAAGGCTGGCTGTATTTGGCCGTGGTTCTGGACCTTTATTCGCGCAGAGTTATTGGATGGGCGGTCAGCAAGCGCATGAAACGCGACCTTGCGATCCGCGCGTTGGACATGGCTGTGCATTACGAAAGCCACCCAGAGACTGCATTCACCATTCGGATCGCGGCTCCCAATATTGCTCACACGATTATCAGAAACGCCTGCGTCAACACGGGTTCAAAGCATCCATGAGCGGCAAGGGAAATTGCAACCCCTCTCATGGTTTGAAGGCAAACCACTGCCGGGCAGCGGATAATGCAGTCGTCGAGGCGTTCTTCAAAACCATCACTTACGATGATTGCTACGCATTCATCTATTGTGCCGCGCAAGGCCGAACTGATCTGGCGGCATCCGTGGCATACACGTCGTGCGGCTGAACTGGCGATCTTCCCTTATCGGTGATTGCTAAGCATTCACCTGTCAGGCAGCGGAATACATTAACGGCTTCTACAATCCTCGCCGTAAACACTCGGCATTAGGTTGGAAAAGTCCATTGGCTTTTGAACAAAAGGCCGCTTAAATGAGTTCATCGAGCGCACTAAATCGCGACAGGTCCAGTTTGCAATACCCGGTTACTAATATGGTTTTTAATACTATTCTCATCTACATGTTACTGGCATAAGGCGGCCTGTATCTCCGGCAGACACCGAAAACCCCGCGGCCTTATCTGCCGGCAAACAGAAAGAACATGGGATATGTATGAAGGTTAGATACTGGTCAGCTGAATAATTTTAAGGTTAGTAGCCGCCTTTGCGGCGACTCTCCGGCAACCCAGCTACTTTACCGCCCTGCTTTGATGGATCGCCTGGAAACAACTCGTACACATCGCGCTGACTTAGTTTTTCACCCCATGCCACGCTCATCGCTTTAACGATTTTACGTGTGTTTGGCTGGTTGCCGGCATTCTCGATATATTCTTCGCGCAGGAAGTTCATCAAATCCCAGTGCTTGTCCGTTAACTCAATATCTTCTTGAGCCGCCAACAGTGCCGCGATGCCTTCGTTCCAGTCTTCAACATTTTCCAGATGCCCGTTCGCATTNGTCTCGATCGTATTGCCTTNGTATTCAAATGACATTGTCTTAATCCCTCCTTGCATTCCCCCNAGCTTATACATTCAAACAACNTGATGTGTCAATTTACATACNTCGAGAAATTNGGATGCTGTAGAGAANGTTAATCGTGGCNNGCGNGAACAAGCTACTAANGTGACGANCTACAGATTAAAGTTGAANGCATATAAACGCACCAACTCATCGGAAACGAGCCATTTCGGTGGAATCAATCATTGTCCTCAAAGTCGGCAATTTCACCGTTATAATTTGGGCATACCTGCCTTAATTTGAGGGGCAACATTTAGTTATGCAATAAATAACGCCCCAGCGCACCAGATATAATTGTTTAATAACAACGAGATATTTCGGTAATAGCCCACAATTTCAACCATTAAAAAAATATTAAAATTTTTGCGGTTTTCCTGAAATTCGCCCAATTTCCGCCCGAATTGGTCTGCATATATATTGGTAATTGGTTCGCAGATGTATTTTGGGGATCAAATTTTAAGCTCTAGAGTTCTGGAGTAGTGAGGCCAAGCGGCCATTCTAGTACCGGTTCATTAGGAGCCAATTTATTAACCTAACCCTTGGAAGGGGACACATTATGAAACTATTTACAAAATTCGCAAACGACGAGTCCGGCGCTGTAACAGTAGACTGGGTTGTTTTGACAGCTGCCATCGTTGGTATCGCGATCGCTGTTATCTCGCTGATCTCCGGCGGCATCCAGGATGCGTCAAACGGCATTAATGACGAACTGAGCACTGCGTCTGCAGTAACATTCTAAAATAGTGGGTAGCGATCGCTACCTACTGGAAGTAATTCACAAATTTAACCGGGGTGGCTCTGTCGCCCCGGTTTTATTTTGTTCGAGTGCCACAAACTGGAACCGTCTTAAAACGTGTTACACAAATCCAAATACAGGATCGCTATCCTGATGGAATTTAGTTATTCGTAGAATCCCCAAATATTCCATTATCAGCCCAAAATGCCGTTAATTGTTCAAAACTTGAAAATAAACAGCTAATTTTGTTGAATCACACATAAATTCGCCTAAATTTCGCCCAATTTGCGGTACATACCATTCAACAATTGGTTCACAAAATATTATTGGGGATCAAATATAAGTTCTAGAGTCCTGGAGTAGCGGCTCTAACGGCCATTCTAATATCGGGTCATTTGGAGCCAAATTATTAACTTAACCCTTGGAAGGGGACACATTATGAAACTATTTACAAAATTCGCAAACGACGAGTCCGGTGCTGTAACTGTTGACTGGGTTGTTTTGACAGCTGCCATCGTTGGTATCGCGATCGCTGTTATCTCGCTGATTTCCGGCGGCATCCAGGATGCTTCAAACGGCATTAATGACGAACTGAGTACTGCGTCTTCGGTAACGTTCTAATAGAAATTATTGAGCGCTGCATTTGCGTAGCAGTCAATTTTTTAACCGGAGCGATAACATCGCTCCGGTTTTTTTATGTTCATTTGGCCACAACCAAAATGTATGAGTGTATATTATATACAAACCATTTGAATATATTGGTACGGTAGCTTATCGATGCCAATAATATCGCCCGCTTTATGCGCGTTAATTTAGCGTGTGCAAGGGTGAAAATCTTTCGTAAGGATACAACATGCGTATTGTTTTTGCTTTTGTTTTGCTCATTGGTATCGGTCTTGCGGGGGCGGCAGCGTACCTCGCCCAGCAAACATTTGGTAAACTCGAGGCCGATCTCGCGAAAGCACGTAGGAATAATGTGCCCGCCATTGAGTTGGTAGGTGTTGCTGTTGCTACGGGTGAGCTGGTTTTCGGTAAATTCCTTAAAGCAGGCGACGTCAAACTGATCGCTTGGCCGAAAGCCAACGTGCCCGCCGGTGCCTTTACCGATCTTGAACTACTGTTGGGCGGAGAAGGCGCTGAACCGCGCGCCATTTTGATTACAATCGTAAAGGACGAGCCGGTTTTGCCGCACAAAATTACAGCTTTTGGGGAGGATGCCGGTGTCAGGTCAAGACTTGCCCCCGGGATGCGCGCGTTTACGATCAATATTAATATATCCACAGGTGTTTCCGGCTTCCTTCAGCCCAATGATCGCGTCGATGTTTACTGGACCGGTGATGACAACGGATCGACCATTACACGACTTATACTGGAGGGCGTTCGCCTGATCGCGGTGGACCAAGTGGAGAATTCAGACATTTCGCGTACAATTTTGGCGAGAACTGTGACCGTCGAAGTTTCTCCACAAACCGTTGCACAGTTGACACAGGCCCAGCAAACCGGGCGTCTGACCTTATCCCTGCGCGGGGCTGAAGACGACGTAGAAACGGGCGTTTTCCAAGTTGACCAAAGAGACATTATTGGCAAAGAAATCATAGCGGTAGAGGCTAAACCTATTTGCACCTTGCGCACGCGAAAAGGGGCCGAAGTGGTTGTAGTCGAAGTCCCCTGCCCTAAAGAGTAATTTCTTTGCAAAGTCGAATCGATTCGTACATTATCGAAGCAATGACAATTCGATTCGTAAAAGACTGTTGATTCTATTAATAAGTTCGCGCATTCTGCCCGCACAGACGCATACAATTGCGCAACGCACTATATGCGATGGTTTTGTGAGGCAGGGCCATTTATTCAACTTAGTGGTTTTGAGAGGCAGGATCACAATGAAATTTACTAATATGATAAAAGCGGGCCTATTTGGACTTGCATTAACTTTACCGACCGTAACACCGGTGTCAGCTCAATCTGGCTTGTCTGTGTTGCGCGGCACGGTATCAAGTAATATCACAGTGGCTACAAACCGTGCGATTGTCGTTCAAAGCGATCAACCGTTCGCGGAAATCTCTGTCGCCAATCCCGCCATCGCAGATATCGCTACATTGTCCGAGAGCACAATTTACGTTCTGGGCAAGGCCCCGGGTCGCACTACACTGACGTTGTTCGGTGTTGACGGCACGCTGCTTGCCAATGTGGATGTGCGGGTTGTGCCCGACATAGCAGAATTCAAAGAGCGTCTTGCTGAAATACTGCCTGGTGAACCAATCGAAGTTCGNACAGCGGGCGCTGGNATNGTNCTTAGCGGNACAGTTTCNGGCGCACGTAAAGTTGCACGNGCNATGGAATTGGCCAGTAGNTATGCNCCNGATCAAGTTACAAACCTGATGATGGTNGGCGGAAGCCAGCAAGTTATGCTGAAAGTCCGGTTTGCNGAGATGTCACGNTCTACNAGTAAGGCGCTGAGTAGTTCGATAGGAATTTCGAAATTGGGATACACCAGCAATATTGATACCGGAGCTGGTGACGGTGCGCTCGGGATCAGTCAAGGCAGTGGTTTGTTTAGCTTTGGCGGTGGTGGACTTGCCGTTGACGTACTTATTCAAGCACTTGAATCAAAAGGTATGGTAAGAACACTTGCTGAGCCAAACGTTGTCGCTATTTCGGGCCAGACAGCCAGCTTCTTGGCTGGTGGCGAAGTTCCGGTGCCAGCTACAGACGGTGCTACCGAATTCAAACCTTATGGCGTTAACTTAACGTTTACCCCAACGGTAATTGACGACAACCTGATCAGCCTTCGTTTAACTACTGAAGTTAGTTCGATAGACTCATCTATTACAGTTAATGACATACCAGGCTTCAAAACGCGCAACACGACGACTACCGTTGAGATGCGCGATGGCCAAAGCTTTGCAATAGCCGGCCTTTTGCAAGACGATTTTGGTGATAATGTTGCACAAGTTCCTTGGTTAGGTGATATTCCTATATTGGGCGCGCTGTTTCGGAGCACTGATTTCCAACGCCGTCAAACCGAGCTGGTTATCATCATCACACCGCATCTGGTTAAGCCGGTCTCCGGCGAGGCGTTAACTATGCCTACCGACCGCATGCGCGTCCCTACTGAAGAAGAGCTGTTCCTACTTGGAACGATTGAAGGCACTTCTTCCCTTGGTGGCTCTGGTTCTCAGGGTATTCAAGGTTCTTATGGCTACGTGTTGGAGTAAGGCAAATGAAAACCACACTTAAAATAACCGCTGCTGCTTCGGTTCTTCTGACTGCCGGGTGTCTTAACCCAGCAGGCTCTATGAAGAACGATGCTACATTTGCAGATGCTGCAACAAGTAATCAGTTCGTTCAAACGGCTTATCTAGAACCTGGTGCAGCACTACAAAGTCTGGACGAGCAGTTCCGCCGGGCAACCCCGACTATGATCAACTTCGAATTCAACCGTTCCGTTCTGGACACTGAAGCGAAATTGATCTTGCGTGGGCAAGCAGGCTGGATGAAACGCTTCCCGCAAGTACGTTTCACGGTGTACGGGCATACGGATCTGGTTGGATCAAACAGCTATAACGATCGCCTAGGTCATCGTAGGGCACAAGCTGCCGTTAACTATCTTGTTTCGCAAGGCGTTCCACGTAAAAACCTGATTGCAGTTGTTTCAAAAGGTGAATCTGAACCTCTGATCAATACGCAAGATCGCGAACGCTTGAACCGTCGTACAGTAACGGCAGTTTCTGGATTTGTTAAAGGTTACATCGGCGATGACTTTGACGGCAAAGTAGCGGTTAACGTTTATAACGCATATGTGGCCCCTTAATAAGGCGCCCACGTGAATGCCTCTTTAAATAAAAGGCCCCGCATTATCGGGGCCTTTTTTTCGGACTAGGCGGAATTCTTCGCAATAGCCAAAAATGTAACTATTTCTGCGCTGTACGGGATGTTATTATTGGTATATTGACGCTATGATTTTGACACATTTGTAATGTAGGAATTAATGATTGATTGAATTTTTATAACCAGTATCACTTCAAAAGGTAGTCTTGGGGGCGATTTATGGCACTACTAAAGTTAAAAGAACGTGTGATCGAAGCATTTGCTGCGACTCGTGATATTAAAAAGTTCCCTGAACTTGCAGGTGAGCTATCCGAACATTTTTCCAAAAACTGGGCCGTTGGCTCTTATAAGGAAGCTATGGAGTCGCTTGAGCGTGGCTCTCTAGATGAACTTGAAGTCGTATTCGTTTGTGTAGACAAAAATGACGAGGATAACCTCGGCGTCGTAACCAGCTTTATTAAGGCTGTGAAAGCGCGCCAGTTGAAAGTTATCCTCGTGGCAAGCGATATTTCTCCGACAAGTTTGCACCAGATTATGCGGCAGGGCGCAGACGATTTCGTTCCCTGCCCTGCACCAAAAGATGCTTTTGGTGATGTGATCGCTCGACTTAGAGCTGACGCAATTGAAGTCGAAACTGAACAAAAGAAAACCAAGAAACGGCGTCGCGGTATTGTGCTGCCGGTCTACGGCGTCGCGGGTGGGGTTGGCACGTCAACATTCGCTGTAAACCTCGCATGGGAAATGGCCACGTTAGACAAAAAATCTAACCTGAAAGTTTGCATTTTGGATTTAAATTTTCAGGCAGGCTCTGTTTCTACTTACCTTGATTTGGGATTCCGCGAAGCTGTTTCAGAAATGCTTACGCACATCGAAAACCTGGACGCAAACATGTTTGCGGAAAGTCTGACGTCGTTCAAATCACGCATGGCTGTCCTGACAGCACCCGCTGAAATTTTTCCGCTAGATATCATTGGTGGCAATGATGTCGAAAATCTCATATCCTATGCTCGCGAGTCTTATGATTTCGTAGTCGTCGATATGCCGACGACATTGGTGGATTGGTCCGCGAACGTGCTGCAAATGGCAGAAACATACTTCGCGGTAATGGAGTTGGACATGCGTTCAGCCCAAAACATGATGCGATTCCTTCGGGTGCTCAAATCTGAAGAGCTTCCAGAGGATAAGTTGCAGTTTGTTTTGAACTTCGCGCCCGCCTTCACTGATTTGAACGGTAAGGCACGCGCAAAACGGTTCTCGGAGAGTCTGGGAATCGACATTAACATTCTGCTGCCTGACGGCGGCAAACAGGTTCTGTCTGCAAATGATCAGGGGCGCCCGCTTGCTGATGCGGCGCCAAAAAACCCGTTGCGAAAAGAAATTCGCAAAATTGCTGCCTCTCTGATTACAATGGCAGAAGAACAGAAGGCTGCAATAGCCTGAAGGAGCTTTAGATGTTCAAACGGTTCAATAATAAACAAGATTCACCCAACGGTGCCCCCGCTGCGTCCCCTTCACTAGTATCATCCTCCAAATCAGCGCCGACTGCTGTTGGTGCGGCATCGGCAGTTGTCGCTCTAAAGCCCGAGAAAAAACCGAAGAGTAAAAAAAATGTGAAGCCGGCTCCTCCTAAATCGGTCGCGGTTGATCCAAAAGAAGCCAAACGTATGGATCGTCTGCTTGATATCCGGATGGATCTACACAAGCGTCTGCTTGAAAGCCTAAACCTTGCAGCGCTGGACAAAGCCTCGGAAGAAGATTTGAAGCATGAAATCGCCTTGATTACGCGCGAAGGCTTGCGTGACATGGACATTGTTCTCAATACTGCTGATCAAAAGCAACTTAACAGTGATTTGTTGGACGAAGTCACCGGTCTTGGCCCGATCGAGGTATTGCTGCGCGATGATACGGTCAACGATATTTTGATCAACGGCAGCCAGCAGATATTTATTGAGCGCGACGGTATTCTGGAACTGACTACCGTTAAATTCAAAAATGAAAAACACTTGATGCGGATTATCGACAAAATCGTTTCCGCTGTTGGCCGTCGCGTCGATGAAAGTTCGCCTTACGTGGATGCGCGCCTTGCCGACGGATCGCGTTTTAACGCGATGGTCCCGCCCTGTGCGGTTGACGGATCGCTTGTTTCCATTCGTAAGTTTACCAAAGAAAAGCTGACGATTGACCAGTTGATCGAATTCGGCGCCTTCACTGAAGCGATGGCGACGTATCTTCAAGCGGCTGTGGCTACGCGCCTGAACATCATCGTCTCGGGTGGTACGGGTTCTGGTAAGACGACCACTTTGAATGCCCTCTCCGGATTTATCGGCGATGAAGAACGTATTGTTACAATCGAAGACACCGCCGAGCTTCAGTTGCAACAGCTTCACATTGGCCGCATGGAAAGCCGCCCCCCTAACGTTGAGGGAAAAGGCGCGGTGACCCAACGCGATTTGCTTCGAAACGCCCTTCGTATGCGCCCTGACCGTATTATCGTCGGAGAAACACGTGGCGACGAAGTTATCGACATGTTGCAGGCTATGAACACCGGCCACGACGGCTCCATGACTACAATTCACGCCAACTCCGCGCGCGATGCTGTTTCTCGGCTTGAAAATATGATTGCCATGACCGGNGTGGAATTACCACTGGTTGCCAGCCGCGCTCAAATCGCATCTGCTGTTGATCTGATGGTGCAAGTTAGCCGCCTGCCAGATGGGTCGCGCCGTATGGTTTCCATTACCGAAATCACCGGGATGGAAGGCCAGATCATCTCNATGCAGGAGATATTCAAATTCCAGCGTACGGGCATGGATGAAGGCGGAAGAATTCACGGCAAGTTTGTATCAGGCGGACTTCGCTCTCACTTCACCGAACGATTCCGTCAATGGGGCTATGATCTACCAAATAGCATCTATACTGACGCCGAATTGTAAAAAGNGGTATCTATTATGAGCTTACAACCACTTATTTATGCTTTGATCTTCGTTGGCGTGTTTTTCATGATCGAAGGCATCTATCTAGCCTTCTTCGGAAAATCCGTCCGTCTTGAATCCAAAGTAAATCGCCGCCTGCAAATGTTGCAAACAGGTGAAAATCCTGAAGAAGTCATGGAAAATTTGCGTAAAGAACGCGAACAGCACCGTGACGGCATAAGGCTGCCTCTCATTGCGCCATTATCAGAAAAAGCTGCACAGGCAAATATCGCATTTACACCTATGGCTTTGATTTTAGTGATGATCTTTGTGGGAATCATGGCCTTCGTCGGTCTGACGCTTTTTACAGGAACCGGGCTTCAGCTTCGCATCGGCATTTCTGTCATTATGGGCTACGGCGCAGTTTATACATGGCTTCGCAACAAAGCCAAAAAGCGGCTTGATCTGTTTCAGGAACAACTGCCGGATGCAGTTGAGCTGATTGTTCGTTCACTTAAAGTGGGCCATCCCTTTTCCAGCGCAATCGCTAACGTTGCATCTGAAATGCCAGACCCGCTCGGGACAGAATTTGGCGTTTTAGCTGATGAATCCACTTACGGGATGGATATTACTGAATCGCTGGACAAAATGGCTGAACGTATTGATCTTCAGGATTTGCGCTTCCTGGCGGTTGCTGTAAAAATCCAGAGTCAGGCCGGTGGTAATCTCGCCGAGATTCTTGCTGGATTGGCAAAAGTTATCCGGTCGCGGTTCAAACTGTTCCGGCGCGTTGACGCAATCACCGCCGAGGCGAAGTGGTCCGGTTGGTTCTTGTCTATCTTCCCTATACTAGCACTAGTAATGATTAACGTATCGCAACCCGGATATTATGATGGTGTTATGTCGACACCAGTATTCGTACCTGCGGCGATTGTGGTTGGCATCTTTTTGCTCGTGAATATCATATTCATGAAAATTATGGTCGATATTAAAGTTTAAGCNGTCTGTTGGGGGCATGTTATGGAAATGATTATACAAATTTGGGTATTCTTGAGCGCTATGATCGGCCCAAGTGCGCCTTTTTTCGTGATAGGTTACTTCGGAATATTTTTTATGCTTGTCGCACTCCCTGTTCTTTTCAAAAAAGAGGTTGATCAGTTTTCGCGCTTGCCGACGCGGCGCGGCGCGGCAGCGGCAGCAGCAGGCGGGCCCGATCAATCCAGCAAGCTTCGCTATGAAAATGGCAAAGGGGAAATGCTTGATAAGTTCTCTGAATACCTGGAACCGCAAGGCGAAGATGAACTGTCAGCGGCCCGTTTAAAACTGGTTCAAGCCGGATATCGTTCTGCATCCGCTGTTCAAACCATGAACTTTGCCAAGATGATGATGGGCGTTGGGTTCCTGGCCATCGGTGTCCTCTATATAATTATTCAACCTGGCGAACCGACCATGTCGAGCATGTTGATGACAATCCTGATCCCCGGCGGGATCGGTTACATGTTGCCCTCTTACTGGGTCGANCGACGCTTGCAACAGCGNCAGGAAGATGTGACCAACGGGTTCCCGGATGCTCTCGATNTGATGTTGGTCTGTGTAGAGGCTGGACAATCCCTCGATCAGGCAATTTTGCGNGTGGCGACAGAAACCAAAGCCTCCTCCCCNACATTNGCCGAGGAATTTGAGGTTGTTGCTAACGAAATGCGCGCTGGTAAAGATCGCGTACTTGTTTTGCGAGACATGGCGGAGCGCTGCGGCGTCAACGATATCAGTTCGTTCGTGACCGTGCTGGTGCAATCCGCCAACTTCGGTACGTCTATCTCGGACGCCCTCAGGGTCTATGCAGACGAGATGCGTGATAAACGTGTGCTACGCGCCGAAGAAAAGGCCAACGTTCTACCGACAAAACTTACGATTGGCACCATGTTGTTCACGGTTCCACCACTGCTGATCANCATGGTTGGCCCTTCAATTTACGATATTTACGTGAACCTCCTCGGTGGGGGGGATTTCTAATTTATCGCCCAGCGGTAGCAACCGTTCTTCTTCTAACGCTAGGCGCATGCCAGTCGACGAATTTTGCATTAACACCTGATGANCGCTCCGGCCCGCGTGTACCANTTGGNACACAGCGGACNNAAAGCGTNGATGGTATNACAGTTGGCCATCGNCTGATGGAGGCCGAAGAATTCGAACTCGCNCTATCCGCTTANCAACGCGCNGCNTCNGAAACCGGTGTNAACGCCGAAGTTCTAAGCGGCATGGGNTCTGCAAATTTNCGCCTCGGNCGNCTTCAACAGGCCCGCACGCTTCTGGAAAAAGCTGTTGNGCAGTATTCCGANTCCGCTTCNGCNTGGAACAATTTTGGNGTCGTNNTGATTAACCTTCAGGATTANCAACAAGCNCNNNANGCNTTTCGCGTNGCTTTTGGCGTCGATAATGGCAATTCGGAGCTGATCCGTCAGAACCTGATCCTCGCAAACCGCCTTATTGGCGAACAATCCGCGGAAATAGCCCGCGAATACGATTTTTCACTGGTCCGATACGGAAACGGCAGTTATCTTTTGTTAGGAAACAAATAAAAAGGGGCGAGCAGATGAGCCTTACCATTTTACGAACGATAGGGGCCAGTCTTGCCCTGAGCATTATCCTTGCCGGTTGTGCAGAACTGACCGACGAGGAAAAGAATGCCGACCTCGGCCCGTTAAATGTGATCGATGCGACGGGCCTGAACGACATCATGTTAAATCTCGCAGACCCTGCTGAGGCCGTTGCATTTTTTCGCGATTCACTTGCCGCGGATCCCGAACGGGTCGATTTGAAAAAAAGCTATGCGCAAGCACTTGTCCAAAACCGGCAATACGCCGAAGCAGCGCTTATTTACGAACAACTGATTGAAGACGGGCAAGCTGACGGCGATGACCGCCTGAACTATGCCGGCGCATTGGTTCGCAATGGTGCGTGGGAAGAAGCGCGCGTGCAGCTTAACGCCATCCCTCCAACCGTTGAAACGTTTGATCGGTATTTCCTCGAAGCTTTGGTGGCTGACCAAAATCAAGAATGGGAAAAGGCCGACAATTTTTATGACATTGCACGGGGGTTAACCACCCGTCCCGCGCAGGTTTTGAATAACTGGGGTATTTCCAAGCTGGAGCGCGATCAATATTCAGCCGCCGAGAAACTGTTCAAGCAGGCTATTTCCGCGGATTCCAAAATGTTCACGGCCAAGAATAACCTTGTCATTACGCTTGGAAAACAAGAAGTGTATCGCCTTCCTGTTATCCCGATGAATGATAAGGAACGGGCAATATTGCTGTATAACCTCGCACGCGAAGCAATCCGCAATGGTGATGTCGATATTGCACGCGGGCTTTTGGCTGATTCTATCAACGTTCATCCGCAGTACTTCCAACCTGCCGTAGCCCTGTTGGCGTCACTATGAACCTCGACATCAGTTTCGCAAATTATATCTTCCTCGCTGTCGCGACCCCATTTGCACTATGGTCCGCGTGGAGCGACCTTAAGTTCATGAAAATACCCAATATTTTAGTAATGCTGATGACGGGTGCATTTGTCATTTCCGGCGCAATTCTACTGCCGTTCGATATATTCTTATGGCGCCTGATTGGTGGACTAATGGTTTTGGTTGTCGGTTTTGGCATGTTTTCACTTGGCGGAATAGGTGGCGGTGACGCCAAATTTGCCGCCGCTATGGCGTTGTTTATTGACCATAACCACATACCGCCATTCCTGCTCGAACTGTCCCTATTCGCGCTAATTGGTGTTATACTGCACAAGATAATCGGAAAACTCGGGTTCATGGATCCGATAACAGATAACTGGGAATCCTGGCGAATTGAAAAAACGTCCAAAGTGAAGAATTTCCCGCTGGGTTTAGGGATGAGTTCGGCACTAATATTTTATCAATTAACTGTTGTCGGACTTGTTTGACCGGTAACGCACGTATCGGATCGTGCAAATAGTCCGGTATAACTCTAAATTCTGCCGCAGTTTGGCGGTAATGTACATTTTGTATTTTTCATCTCTGCGTTGCGTAAAGACGTAAAAGCGCGTTAAAATCAATATTATACGGTTTTCGATCCCGAAGGAGAAACATCATGGATGGACTTCGACACGAGGCTTTCAAGCCCCCTGTTCCTTTGAAACTGTCCGAAATCGGCCTTGAGTTGACCCTCATGACCGGTATTTTGTTGAAAACAATTTTCCGGCGAAACCTGAGCGACATCGTAGATATTTCCGAGGCCTTGGCTGTTTCCGTACCAATCGCGCAAGAGTTGATTGATGAAATTCGTACAAACGGATTGATCGAAACGTTGGGCGCACGCGGCGCATCGACAACGTCATCGCTCCGCTATCAGCTTACGGACACCGGGCGCGCGCGTGCGCTTGATGCGCTTCAACAATCTGAATATTACGGATCTCTACCTGTGCCTTTAGCCGATTTTTGGAAGCAGACTGAACGCCAAAAGGTTAAAGACGTAAACATTCGTCGCGAAGATCTGGAAAATTCACTGTCACATCTGGTGATGCCCGAAGGCATGTTGGACCAGCTTGGCCCTGCGGTAAACTCGGGTAAGTCCATTTTGCTGTTTGGCCCTCCGGGGAACGGTAAATCGTCGATTTCCAATGGTATTCGCGACGCGCTCGGCGATAATATATTCCTGCCGCGGTTCCTTGAATACGCGGGTCAGGTGATTTCGCTTTACGATCCGATCATCCACACTTTGGCCAAAACGGAGGAATTCGACGCAACCGCCCTTCGCCGCCTTGGGCCGACTTTCGATCAGCGCTATGCGCTGTGCCGCCGGCCATCGGTCATGACGGGTGGTGAGTTGACGTTATCGATGCTCGATCTGATCTATAACCCTGTGTCGCGCACCTATCAGGCGCCGTTGCAACTAAAAGCCACCGGCGGCGTGTTTATTGTAGACGACCTTGGCCGTCAGGCTGAACCTCCGCAGGCGCTGATCAACCGCTGGATTGTTCCGATGGAACAACACTTCGATATTTTGACCCTGCAATCTGGTCAAAAATTCATGGTGCCCTTTGATACTCTCGTGATCTTTTCAACCAACATGGCCCCCACCGAAATGTTCGACGGCGCGGCTTTGCGGCGTATCTATTATAAGATCAAAGTCGACAATCCAAGCCGTGACGACTTCATCAAGATTTTCGTCAAAACCTGCCGTCACTATAAACTGCGCCCTGACGAGGAAGTAATGGAATACCTGCTGAACACCAAGTATCCATTAGTGGACAACAAATTCGCATCTTATCAGGCACCTTTCCTGATCGACCAAAGCCTGTCGATATGCGAATATGAGGGCCATGAACCGCACATGAGCACTGAATTAATCGACCGCGCATGGGAAAACCTGTTTGTTGATGACTGATCGTGTACTTGTTACGCACGCAGGCCCAATCGCGGATACAATTGACCAACTATCAAACGCGCGCGAAACACTTGCGGATACCCTGATGATGGAATCCACCGCTCAAAAACCTGTGCTTGGCAGCAAAACCCGGATGGAAGTCGCAATGGTCAATTTTGAAAACCGCCCTCCTGAATTCAAGGACTAGTTCATGCCCAAAATTGGAGTTGCAGGCTGTGGTCGAATGGGTCTGCCTATGGCCAAAGCTCTTCGGAATACCGGACATTCCACCCAAGGGTTCGATATACGCCCGCTTGCGGAATTTGGAGGTTTCCAAGGTTCTATGACCTTGGACCCAACCGAATTCACGAAAGACCTGACAACTCTGTTCACCGTCGTGCGCGATCAGCAGCAAACAGACGACCTGTTATTCAACGACCAAAACCTGATCGCCAAAGCGGATAAACTGACCCATATTGTCATCTGCTCCACCCTATCACCGAAGTATGTCCTAAACCTTCGAGGCCGCATTCCTCAACACATCCATCTGATCGACGCACCGATGTCAGGCGCGGCCATCGCGGCCAAGGAAAAACGGTTGTCCTTTATGCTTGGCGGAGAGGCCGACGACATCGCCTACATTCAGCCCTACCTAAACGCCATGGGAAAACATTTTTACGTTATGGGCGCGTTTGGCGCAGGTATGGCGGCCAAAGTTCTTAACAACCTGTTAGCGGCCAGCTCAACCGTCGCTACGCGGCTGGTGCTGGACTGGGCGGATGAATTGGGGATCGACGAAACTCGATTGTTAAACCTGATGCACACCAGTTCCGGCCAAACGTGGTTTGGCAGCAATTTCGACGATATCGAATTCGCACGCGATGGTTTCGACCTTGAAAACACCATCGGCATCCTTAAAAAAGATGTGGAGGCTGCAATGGACGGCGCCCCTGAAAACGCCGACCTTAACCTGCCGTTAACTTTAATTGCGATGATCGAAAAGTTACGCCCGCGTTAACTCTCGTCTTCTTCAATCGCGTATTTGCTGAACACGCCCATTTGGCTGAAGATAAACACGAACGTCGCCACCGGCAGCGCGAAGGTTTTGAAATTCACCCAGATATCTGTGCCAAACCCGCGCCAGACAATTTCGTTAACGATTGCTAAACCAATGAAAAACAGCGCAAAGCGTTTGGTGAAAATATTCCAACCTTCGGGTTGCAAGGGCATTGAATCTTCCATCACATATTGCAAATAACTTTGTCCGCGCATCAGGCCAAACCCGAGAATTGCGGCAAACAAAGTATAAAGTATCGTCGGTTTCATCTTGATAAACGTGTCGTCCTTTAACCACAGCGTCAGGCCGCCCATCACAACCACGACCACCGCCGTCATCACCGCCATTTTCGGCAAGCTGCGGGTCAAGACCCAGCTAATAACCAGCGAAATCAGGATTGTCGGGATAAATATCCCCGTGGCGAACAGAAGCTGCGCCAACTGCCGCTCCTCGTCGCTCGCACCATCCGGCGCGACGGCAAACTTATACGATATGAAGAATACCATAATTGGCCCCATTTCCAGGGCCAGCTTTAATAACGGGTGTATCTTTTTCTTTTCCATAATGCCTCTTAGCCTCTCTATCCGCCGAATTCTACTACTACGGCGCCTGCCGCAATAACTGCCATAAGGCCTGCCCGCACGGGGCCTACCGTTTCTTTCAGGAATAACCAGCCGATCAGGGCGGCGAAGACAGTTGATGTCTCTCGCAACACGGCCGCCTCGCCAACTTTACCCAACCGCGTAGCCAACATGACTGCGCCAAAACTCACGAATGCGATTAATGCGCCTATGAAACCACGTCGAAGCAATGGTATGGGGTCGGGTCGATTTTCCATTCTTTTCCAGTGCACATAGGAAATGATCGGGAAAGTCCAACCGTCAACCACGAAAAACCAGATTAAAAATGTGAATGGATCCGGTGTGGCGCGCATGCCCAATGCATCAACAGTTGTGTAAAGGGCCACAATCCCGCCGGTCAAAAACGCGAATCCAAGCGCCGAGATAAGAACGCTCCGCCCAACTTTGGTTTTGTGAAGATTCCAGCCTGCTAGTGCGAATATTCCACCCGACAGAAGCAAAACGCCGCCCCATTGAACAAGTGTGAACGTTTCACCAAATACAAATCCTGCGGCGAAAACCGTGACCAACGGGCCAGTGCCGCGCACCACGGGGTAAACCACCGTATAGGCGCCGCGCGAGTAAGCCATCGCCATGAAATACTTGTAGGCTACATGGATTATCCAAACGACTGCAAGGATCAGCCATACATGCGGTTCCGGTAGCGGAAACACGAATAACGCAATCGGCAGTGCGATCAGGAAATAAAATACATCAATCGCACCGCGCATCAGCCAAGGGTCATATCGCCCCTTCTGCAACGCCCCGAAAATCGAGTGTGCGACCGCTGACGTCAGCGCCAGTATCATCGCCAGCCGCTGCCCGTATTCCGTCCCCTCAACCGAGAGGATGAAATCACTCACAAGGTGGCCCCTGTAAGTGCGCGGGCGAATTCGTCTGGATCAAACGGCTGTAAATCCTCGATGCTCTCGCCAACACCAATCGCGTGTATTGGCAGGCCGTATTTGTCAGCCAACGCAACCAACACGCCACCCTTGGCCGTGCCGTCCAACTTGGTCATTACCAAACCGCTAACGTCTGCAATCTCGGTGAATACCTTCACTTGCGACAGCGCGTTTTGACCGGTCGTTGCATCAAGTACTAACAAAGTGTTATGCGGCGCATCGGGGTCCTTCTTGCGGATCACGCGAACAATCTTGGCCAACTCTTCCATAAGGTCCGCACGGTTTTGCAACCGCCCGGCCGTATCGATCATCAGCAAATCGGCCCCGTCAGCTTCGGCTTGAACCATCGCGTCATAGGCAAGGCTCGCCGGGTCCGTCCCCTCGGGTGCCGTCAGAACCGGCACGCCGGCGCGCTCGCCCCAAACTTGCAACTGTTCAACAGCCGCCGCGCGAAACGTATCGCAAGCCGCAATCACAACCGATTTTCCAGCCGCTTCGAACTGGCTGGCTAGCTTGCCAATCGTTGTCGTCTTGCCGGAACCGTTAACGCCGACAACCAACACCACTTGCGGTTTTTTCGCATAAAGCGGCATTGGGCGGGCGACGGGTTCCAGAATGGCCCTCACCTCGTCCGCCAGAAGCGACTTGATTTCCTCGACACCCAGCTTTTTGCCAAACCGCCCTTCGGCCATGTTGGCGGAAACCTTTAACGCGGTCTCAACGCCCATATCGGCGGTGATTAACAATTCCTCAAGACTTTCCAGCATCGCATCGTCCAGCACCCGCTTGGGGGCGGCGTCACGACCAAGCATTCGCCCGACTATACCGACCTTGGGGGTCTCCTCGACAACCTCTTTAGGCGTCTCAATCGGTGCCTCGACAACTTCTTCTTCGACGATCGCCTGAAGACCCTCGTCAATCTTTGACGAGGATCTCGTTAAACGTTCTTTCATCTTTGAGAAAAACGACATGTGTGCTCCGAATACTGTTCCTACTCCACCTAATACGGGTGGGCGCGGGATGGAAGCCTCGGTGCGTGGAAAAGTGCACTTGAAATATCACAAGTATAGCTAGACAGTGCCGCAAAATCGGTTTTTCGGGACTTTGAGGTGAATTTATGGTTTCTCGGCGCAATGTAATCGGCAGAGTTGTAGCTGGCGTGGCAGTTGTCGCGGCTGGTGGGTATTACAAATTCATACCACAGCCCCCCAACGTTGGATTCACCTTAAACGATGCCGAATTGGAGCGTGCGATGGCGTTCCTGAAAGCCAATCCGGCGATTGATGCCCACGCGCACCCGGGCCGCACTTTTGTACGCGAAGGCGCAAATCTTAACTGGAAGTTAAACATCTATCGCCTGATGGGTACGTTTGAAAACACGGCGATCAGCGACATGAACAAAGGCGGCATGGCGGGCGCGGTTTTTAATGGGGTCGCCGATTTCCCGCTGCTTGAACGGGGCGAAGATGGCTTGACCGCCACACGCGAATTCGAGG
>JAESQH010000006.1 GCA_016765235.1 Paracoccaceae bacterium | reverse complement strand
TTTTAAACAGCATTTTGGGCTCTTCCGAGTGTCAATTTTAGGAGGTGCGAGTACGATCAAACCCGCTATTTACGTTAACTTTTGGATGATGAAAGGCAATGTTTGTTTAATGAATAACTAAAGAACCGACCATTTCTTGGACTAGCCCCTTGGGGGGTCTACGAGCATGCTCAAAAATAATATGGAGTCAAAGCAGTGGCTTAACTTTTTCACAGTCTACGAGACATTCAGGTCCAGTGCTAAATTTGGACCCCCCGAAGGGGGAGTATGTAAAAATACCTCCAAAATAGACCTATTTTGGACCCCAGTACGAAATGTTACTTAACATCCTCCGAAAAATCGTATTGCAACTTATTGGTGTGGAAGGTTTTACGTTGTTTTCGTACTTCGTTTGGGTATTTACGTTGTCCTTTTGGTCGAATTGACCCCAAAACAGGTACGAAAAACTACCAAAAACCCCAAAACAAGTACGAGTTTACCCATTTCAAACGTCTGTGACGTGTAATTTTGGCTGGCCAACCACATGCAGCATTGCTGACATTTCAGACCGTCACGTGAAAAGGGACAACTGACCGCTTTCGGCCCTTAGCTGCTCTTTGACCATGACTGGATTTATACCTCTCTGAATTTCAACGGGAGAGGGTTCATTAACAAGATTGATGACCTTTCGACATATGTCACAGAACACAATCTGGATGGCTTCGTGGTCGATGGGTGGGCATATCTTCTGAAGGCGTGGAGTCGTTACAAGGCGTATTTGAAGAAACCAAATTCTCGAGCTGTATCGCAAACCTACCCTTAGATTTCAGTCGTGTATTCAACTACGCAATTAATTGCACGAAATTGGGGCCACTGTTTGCTCAGGGTCTTTGGTATCTATCTATCGTCGAAATGTTGTACAACTTATAGTCGTCAAATATTAACTGGCGCCCATTGAGTTTTGAGTTAGCATTAGAGATGCTTGAGAAGCTCTGTAGCGACCTAAGAGCGCCCATTGAATAGTTCTTGAAGGGTTTGTGGTCCCATAGAAAATAGAAGACGCAGAGCGGCTAAATAAATTGATACTGAGCTACCACGATCATTTCGTCAGGGATATTCATAACTACGGTTTTCTGCTCTTTCATGGACATTCCTTCTAAGGAGAATCCGTTCAGCTTACCTGTCTTAATATCATCCCAGAGCGCTACATCAGGAACATGCACGCCTACTACCCATGAGTGGGGTACGAAATCAGGGTCTCCCTCACGAGCTATGAAGGATTCAACTACTGAAGCCCCCGAGAGCACATTGTTATGATTAACGTCTACATGGGTTAGATAGTTGTTCTTCAGGAACGTATAGGCCATCTCTCTGATGGTTNCCGCACTCATGAAGTCTCCCTGTGAGTCAGGGATATCTGGTACGTATACTTCGGCCCAAACTATTTGGAGTTCAGCATCTGCCTTCTGAAGGGAACTGCGTGGCCCCAAGTTCTTAAGGGCTTGCACCATGTTGCCCGCCGCGACCTGTGCGGTGTGTGCTGGCATACCAGCGTCTGGCTCAATGTGCATCTCCAAAGTCACCAGTGGCTTTTCCCTACGCCGTGCAATTAATTGCACAGAAAGTTCAATCTCTATCAAAACAAGAAATTCGCGAATTATTATTTGACGTGATAATTGATTAAGGGCTTGGAATTCATTTGTAGAAAATCTGTCAAACCACTATTCGCAACGGCATCAGGCCATAGTTCCCAAAGCTTTTTGGCATCCCATCCGACTATTGGGTATTTGGACTGGTGAATTTTTAATGTCTTTCGTTGTATTGCAGACAATAACGCCATCATTGCTCCAGTATTAGTTGCATCAGCAGCGATACAAAAAAACTTCCATAAATTATCATCAAAATCCTGAGGTTTAACGATCTGTGACATTGAGAAATCAAGAAACGGATTCTTAAGGTTTCCCAAATTCTTAAGGAGACCACATTTAGCCAGATTTGTTTCTACTCGCGTCCATACAGGTGGAATATCACATATGGCTATTTTCTTATTTTTCAAAGTCAGCTCTTTTTGCTCAGAAGCTTTATCATAGATAGATATGCGTTTGTTTCCTGGGAACTTCATTATTTCAGTTTGCTTGCGACCTCCATTCCCGTGGAAACACTGATACATTTTTGCCCCCGGCGCTGTAAAATGTGCTTGGGTAATCGAAAGATCGAATAGATCAATGGCTACGTCTGCTCGGCTAATATCAACTCTACTCGAGAACTCGTTCCAGTCTCCGTCTAGGAAGTGATCACAGACCTTTTTAAGCAATATGTTAACACTAGATTTCCCTAGCCGATTGGGATTGGTCTCCAGTCTGAGTGGCGCATTCGCCGCGAACTTCGGTCGAGTTGATATTAGAACTTTCCCATGGTCTTCGAATTCGGGGATTGAGTAAGTTCTTTGATAGTTTCTGACTTTGGTGTTTTCAGGTTTCAACCATCCAATTTCACACAACGTAAGAGCAATTTGTTCAAATAGCTTTGTTTCATCTGCATAATTGGCTCTAATGAGGAGTGTCGATTTATCAATTGAAAGCGTGCAATTATTTGCATTCGCCTTTTTAGGCTTCTTAAGTTTGATAATTGTCATCTCTATTCTCCTTATTATCCTTCTGACTTTTTCTGTTAGAGACAATCAAAAANAACCAGGCCACGTTCAATGAGATTGCAAAGATCTAAACGTTTGTTATTTAAAGAAAAACTCTGTGCAATTATTTGCACGGTGTTTTTGGGTGCGTCTAATTTGATAAACATGGCTTTCAATCTTCCCTTTATCGAACGCAATATTCAAAGCTTTAACTAAGCCGATTGGATTCAACCCAGATATCTAGTTCGTCCAAATCGATCAGAATTTTTCGACCAATCCGAATAATAGATTTTCCAAAACCATTCCCTGGCATTTCCGTGCCATTCGAACCAATCATTTCGGGGGCATTGAAGATCCAANGCCGTAACGAACTCTCGGTCAGCCACTCATACCCGGGTTGTTTAGGAACTTGCTTTACGGGAAATAGGCGATGGAGTTTCGGCCTGTGTTCGGCATAATCGAACTGGTGTTCATCATTCATTTTGTGACCCTCCTTGGCGATAAAGAAGCTCTTAATATGACCTGATATTTTGCCCTAACAAAATCAACTGCGTTTTGAAATATCGATATAAATCAGCTAACTAGAAATTTGATAGGTGATATTTCAAATTACTTTCCTGATATTTCCACGTTTCATTGATATTCGTCAATCCAGTCGCGAATCCACAATCTAACTGTGTTCTCTTTGTATGGGTTCGCGATATTTGTCGACAAAATATTATTCACTTCTCGCGCCCAGTATGAAGCCTTTCCATTTGAAAGTTTTAGTTTCAAATTATTTTCATCAACCATCTTGAGAAAGGCTTTCTTAACCTCTTCTTTTTGATATGGAGCTGCTTCCCCACCTTTTTTCCAGACAATTTTCTTTTCCGTCTTACGCTTTTGGTATTGTGCTTCTGCCAACTTCAAATGACCATTATCTTCGGGCCACTTTTTTGAGGCCCATTGAATAAACACTCGCGGATTTACCTGAACATCAGTTGCATCAGTTTTTTGTGGATTTTCATACAATGGCTCTAGAGCTGGGCTTTTATAGAAATTCTCTGAGGTTCCCTTGTGAAGATTGATGGCTTCAAGACATATCTTATAGATTCGTGTTGTTGAGCAATCTGGATCCTGCGGCATTTCCCCAACTGGCGGATACTTCTGTTCGGGGTCCATTTTGCAGAACAAACAAACGCCTTCATGAAGTGTCCATATCTGACGTTTAAAGAAGGGTTCCGACAAGGCCACAAACTTTTCGTCCGACATTCCGACATCCCACTTAGTCTCATTCATAGGACTTGATCCTTTTTGACATGGTTTTCTCGATAATCCCATGAATACTAGCATCACTTAGGTGGGCGTATCGTGCTGCCATTTGGTGACTTCGATGTCCCAACACGGCAGCTAACTGAGGAACGGAAGCCCCGTCCATTGCCAGATAACTGGCGGCTGTGTGGCGGAGATCATGGAACCTGAAGTCTTCCACCTGAGCCTCTGCAATTGCCCTGTACCAAGACGATTTAATATCGATCGGATTGAGATTCGACCTTCCTGGAAATAGGTATACCGATTTTTGCGAGATTTCCTCTTTCACAGCATGCAATTTTTCAGCGATCTGGGGGAGTAAAGGAGCCGATCTTCTTTGTCCGTTTTTGGGCTCTTCTATTACTGCAATGCCACGATCCAAATTCACATCCGACCATTTGAGGTTCAGAATTTCACTTTTCCGCATTCCGGTGGTGACAGCAATAAGCACGATAATGAATAGGAATTTGTTGGTGCTCTTTGAACAGGCGTTCATTAGCCGCGACAGTTCTTCTTCTTCTAGATAGCGCACTCGACCCTGAGGCTCTTTCAGCTTTGGCACTTTCCGCATAGGGTTGCGTTCGATCCAGCCATATTGCATCTCAGCAACTTTGAGAGCATGCCCCAAAGCCGCATGGTATCGGTTAACCGTCGCATTCGAAACTGGCTTGCCATATCGCGTTTTCTGTTCTGCAATAATTGAACGAGCCTGAAGTATCCGGTTTGTAGTCAATGCATAAAGTTTGACGTCGCCGAGCAATTCCTTCCAACGGATAAGCTGCTGCTTTTGCACATTACCGGATTTCTTTTGCGGGATTACTTCTTTGATGTATCGATCAATAAGTTGCCCAACCGTAATTCTGCGAGTCTCGTTCGAAACCAATAGCGAGCCATTATCAATCTTGGCTTCAATTGCTGTGGCCCAGGTTTCCGCATCTTTCTTGCGCCCAAATGTTTGGGTTTGGGTATCAAAACCCCTACGCCGAATTACCGCTTTCCAACGCAAACCCTTTTTTCCCGGAACTTTTTGAAAACTTGCCAAGCGCTAGTTGATCCTCATTGATTCCCATCATCTATCACTGAGTATCGCATATTATGCTGATTGTTGCACTAAATTTGCACCAAATAGCTACGGCGCGAATTTCTTCGCGTCGTAAGTATCTGTGCTATCAGGATAAAATGGTGAGCCGGCCGGGATCCGAACCCGGGACCTACTGATTAAAAGTCAGTTGCTCTACCAACTGAGCTACCGGCCCATCGGGGGCTTAATTAGGCGGGGATGCCTGTCGGGTCAAGGGCGAATCTTGTCTGTTTGGATTAAAATTCCGATTCACCATCTGCGTGTCGTTGATTTTGCTATATCCGACTTGGTTGCCACCTCCTCGATTCATTCTTCCCTAGAAAAACAAGGTTGGGCCAACAGAAATTGGCCCCGCATACCCGGCACCTAGTCGGGCGTTTCAACGCTACTTCGGCAAGGGAAAATATGTCTCGTGACAGGCGCAGATTCGCGTTTTTGCAGTATAAGTTTACTGCCTTGATAAGAGTGCCTATATAGCGCTTATGACAAACGATTCCAATATTGGCGCCCTCGCATTCTTGAAGATGCACGGGCTTGGCAACGACTTCGTTGTAATCGACGCGCGCGGGCGTGAAAACCCGATGACGCGTGCTTTGGCGTGCGCGATTGGTGACCGCCATTTCGGTATAGGGTTTGACCAGTTGGCCTTGATCCGCATGGAAGGCGATGTCACTGCGGTGGATTACTGGAACGCCGACGGAAGCCTGTCAGACGCTTGCGGAAATGCGACCCGTTGCGTGGCGCGGTTGTTGATGGCTGAAACTGGCGACAACACAATGGTTCTGCGAACTGGACGCGGTGATCTGGTGTGCGAGGATGAGTGCAACGGCCTGATCCGCGTAAACATGGGCCAACCGCAGCTTAAATGGCAGGAAATCCCGCTGGCTGAAAATGTGGACACAATAAACCTGCCGATTGATGGCGCACCTGCTGCCACCGGAATGGGCAACCCCCATTGCAGTTTCTTCGTGGAAGACGCCGAGGCTGTCGATCTAGACGAACTCGGCCCGCGCATCGAAAATCACCCCCTGTTTCCCGAACGCACAAACGTGCAAGTCGTGCAGGTTCTTGATCGTTCAAACCTGCGCGTGCGGGTTTGGGAACGTGGCGTTGGCCACACCCTCGCCAGCGGCTCCAGTTCCTGCGCAGTCACCGTCGCCGCCGTTCGCAAAGGCCTGACTGATCGCAAAGTCACCGTTCATCTTGACGGCGGCGATCTGGAAATCGACTGGCGCGAAGACGGCGTCTGGATGACCGGCCCAACCATGCTGGTATCATCAGGAACCCTCAGCCCCGAATTCCTGAAGGCTGCCAGATGACCACCAAATCCGCCCCGATATTTGCGACCTTCGGCTGCCGCCTGAACGCCTATGAAACCGAGGCCATGCGCGAACTTGGCGCTGACGCTGGCCTTGAAGGTGCTGTTGTCATCAACACTTGCGCCGTAACATCCGAGGCCGTCCGCTCTGCCAAACAACGCATCCGCAAACTACGCCGCGAGAACCCCGACGCCCGTATGATCGTCACCGGATGTGCAGCCCAGATCGAACCGAAAACCTTCGCCAACATGCCCGAAGTAGACCTCGTGCTTGGCAACTTGGAAAAGATGCAAGGCGACACGTGGAACGCCATCGCCAAGCCCAATTTCATTGGCGAGACCGAGAAAATCCAAGTCAACGACATCATGGCCGCAACCGAAACCGCGGGGCACCTGATTGACGGCTTCGGCACCCGCGCGCGCGCCTATGTGCAGGTCCAAAACGGCTGCGATCACCGCTGCACCTTCTGCATCATCCCGTTTGGTCGTGGCAATTCCCGCTCTGTTCCCGCAGGTGTCGTAGTCGAACAAATCCAGCGATTAGTGGACAAAGGTTTCAACGAAATTGTGCTAACCGGAGTCGATATGACGAGTTGGGGCGCAGACCTGCCCGCGCAACCAAAACTCGGCGACCTAGTCCAACGCATCTTGCGGCTTGTCCCCGACCTCCCGCGCCTGCGCATCAGTTCCATC
>JAESQH010000117.1 GCA_016765235.1 Paracoccaceae bacterium | reverse complement strand
ATCAGGTAGTCGCCGGGGTACAGGCCTTCGACGATTTCGGGCTCAAGGCCGTTGGCCTCGCGGTAGCGTTCATAGGCAGAGCGTGCCAGCACGTCTACCTGTGCGCCGCCGTCGTTAATGTAATATTCTCGGGTGACGATGTAGCCNGCGAAATCCAGCAAGCTGGCCAATGCNTCGCCAAATACNGCGCCNCGGGTGTGGCCTACGTGCAANGGGCCGGTTGGGTTGGTGGAGACGAATTCGACGTTAACCTTGCGGCCTGCNCCCATATCGGAGCGGCCAAAATCAGCGCCCTTGGCCAAGGCTTCGGTTACGATGCCGAACCACAGGGCGGGATCAAGGCGCAGGTTCAGGAAACCGGGGCCGGCAACGTCGGCGCTTTTGACACGCGGGTCTTGTGCCAGTTTGGCGGCCAAGGCCTCCGCTATGTCGCGTGGCTTCATCTTGGCAGGTTTCGCCAGAACCATCGCGGCGTTGGTGGCCATGTCGCCGTGCAGCGGATCTCGTGGTGGTTCGACCGATACGTTTGCGTAAGTCAGGCCGTCGGGCAACACGCCCTCGCTAACCAGCGTTTCGAGGTTTTCCAACACAAGTGTTTTGATTTCGGCGAATAAGTTCATTTCTCGACTTCCCAAATAGAATGGGCGCGGCATAGCATAGCTACCCGCGCCCTTCCAGATATCATTGCCCACGAATGCAGGCAAATTGTGTTTAGTGGCCCAGAATCTGCGACAAGAACAATTTGGTACGATCTGACTGAGGATTGCCGAAGAACTCTTCCGGCACATTCTCTTCCACGATCTGNCCCGCATCCATGAAGATCACGCGGTTCGCCACTTTACGGGCGAAGCCCATTTCGTGGGTCACAACGATCATNGTCATGCCNTCTTCGGCCANCTCGATCATNGTATCGAGCACCTCGGAGATCATNTCAGGGTCGAGGGCCGATGTCGGCTCGTCGAACAACATGATCCGTGGCTTCATGCAAAGCGAGCGGGCAATCGCCACACGCTGCTGCTGACCACCGGAAAGCTGACCGGGGAATTTATCGGCCTGCTCGGGGATCTTCACCTTCTCAAGGAAGTGCATCGCCGTTTCTTCAGCTTCTTTCTTGGGAACNTTACGAACCCAGATCGGTGCCAGCGTGCAGTTGTCCAAGATTGAAAGGTGCGGGAACAAGTTGAAGTGCTGGAAGCACATGCCAACCTCGGANCGGATCTTGTCGATGTTTTTCAGATCCGAGGACAGCTCGGTTCCGTCAACAACAATTGACCCTTCCTGATGCACTTCCAAACGGTTGATACAACGGATTAGGGTAGATTTACCCGAACCAGATGGACCACAAACCACGATACGNTCNCCGCGGTTAACCGTTATNTTAATATCTTTAAGCACATGGAANGCACCATACCACTTGTTCATATTCGTGATTTGNATNGCAACCTCGTCAGACACTTGCATGTTTGAGCGATCAACTTCACGTTCGATTTCAGTAACCATTNTATTAACTCCTTAAACTCAGTGACCGGTCGCGAGCTTGCGCTCGAGATACATGGAATAACGCGACATGCTGAAAGTGAATATCCAGAACAGAATCGCGATGAAAGCATAAATCTCCCATACGATACCGTTCCAGTTCTGATCCGCCACAATCGCGCGGGCCAGCCCCATAGGGTCCAGCAAGCCAATGATCGAAACCAGTGTCGTGTCTTTGAACAGNCCNATGAAGTTGCTCACGATGTTCGGGATGGATATTTTCAATGCTTGCGGCATAATAATCAGCCGCGTTGATTTCCAATAATCCAGACCCAGCGCGTCAGCCGCCTCGTATTGCCCTTTTGGCAAGGCCGCGAGGCCCCCACGGATCACCTCGGCCATATAAGCCGCCGAGAAGAACGTCACCATGATGATAACGCGCAGGATAAGATCGAAGTTGGTTCCCGGTGGCAGGAAGTAGTTCAACAGAACCGACGCCACAAACAACAAGGTGATCAGTGGCACGCCACGGATAAACTCGATGAATACCACACAGATGGTTTTAACCACAAACAGCGGTGACTGACGACCAAGGGCCAGCAGAATGCCGATCGGTANGGANAGGACGATACCTGTAACACCGATGATGATCGAGATCATAAACCCGCCCATCTGGTCACTATCTATACCTTCAATACCAATCGGCGCGATGGCGGTTAAGCCTGCAATAATCGGGCCTGCGATCAATAGCCAAAACACGATTGGCAATACGCCCGCCGCGATTGTCGCACCAAGAGAACCAACCAAAGCTGGACCATGAACGATGGCAAGATAGCTGATTATAAAGCCCGAGAAAGCGATGATTGGTAGCCAGATCGAGCCACCCCAAAGAAGCCAGAAGGCGAGGAAGGGATAGATAACCGAAAACGCCAAAACTTTGCGAGGAACTTTAGCAAATAGCACCGGCGACATGGCTACAAACATCAGGATCAATGCCGCAACGGGGCGCCAATACAATTCTCTGGGATAGAATCCAAACAGCAATTGCCGCCAGCGTTCGTTAATGACAGCCCAACAAGCGCCGGTAGTGCCTTCGCCATAAGTTTCAGCGATAAACACACGGCATTCCTTTAGCGATCCGGAGTTCCAGCTTGACTGGAAAACCCAAGGCAAGATGCCACTAAGGACATAATACACCACCCAGATCGACACGAGTGTCATCAGCGCGTTCGGGATAGAGGAAAACAGGTTCTCCATTACCCATTTGACCGGACCGACTTGCGATGAGGGTGGAGGTTTCTCGCCCAGCATTTCTGTGCGGACATAAGATTGATTAGCCATGTTTACCGCTCCCTCATTTTAATGGATTCATTATACCAGTTCATAATGACTGACACAGTGATCGAGATTGCAAAGTACATGCCCATCAGCAGCAGCAAGGACTCCATCTCGCGGCCGGTTTGGTTCAGCGTGATGCCGCCCAGGGTCGCCGTGATGTCCATATACCCTACCACAATAGCCAACGAAGAGTTTTTCGTAAGGCTGAGGTAATGCGAAATCATCGGTGGGATGATAACACGCAGCGCCTGTGGCAGAATAACGAGGCTCATTATGCGCTTAGGGCGTAAACCCAATGCCGCAGCAGCCTCGGACTGGCCTTTGGAAATGGCCTGAATGCCTGCGCGAACAGCTTCGGCAATAAAGGCGCCGTGGTAGAACGACAACGCCAGCCATAATGCGATTAACGAGTTTCGCATCTGATAGCCGCCTTTGAAGTTGAAGCCTTTGAATACCGGATATTCCAAGCCGATAGGCATTCCCATAATAAAGAATACCAACAATGCCGGAATGAAGAATATTCCCAGCTTTATCCAGCCAGTTGGCAGGATATCACCCGTCATCTCCTGACGTTTTTTTGCCCAGCGCCCAAAGAACCAAATCCCTACTAGCGACAGTATGAAAGCAGCAACAACGATCATAGAACCATCGTTGAACAGCGGTTTGGGGAAGTAGATGCCGCGATTGGTAACCGCTACCGAGTCGCCAAATAGCATGCTCGATGTAGCGTTATCACCCTTGAAGGACCGCGGAACCGGTAATGACTCGATGACAACCGCCATAATCAAAACGATCCAGAGCAACACAGGAATGTTGCGGAACATCTCGACGTAAACTGTCATCAGGCGCGCAATGACCCAATTCTGGGACAGGCGGGCAACACCGGCAGTCACCCCGATGAATGTCGCCAGAACACAGCCCATGGCCGCGACCAGCAGCGTGTTCAATATTCCGACCTGTGCGGCACGCCAGTGGCTGTCGCGCGAATCGTACTCAATTAGACGTTGGTTGATGTCATAGCCTGCTGATTCTTTAAGGAACCCGAAGCCAAGCTCTTTATCGAGCGCCTCTAGATTGCTGAGTGTGTTGCTTACCAACCACGCGGCAATAAGTGCGAGTGCGATAAGCGCAATAACCTGAATGGTTATCGAACGGTAGCGAGTATCATATATCAGCATACTCAGGCGAAATGCCTTTTTCTCTGCTGTTCGGTCTGCCGTGGACATGGCTCCCCCTCCTACAAAAAAGTTAGGCCGCGAATTTGTGCGAGGTGGTTTATCCGCCTCTGCCCGCTGGCAATAACTAAAGAAACTGTTGGATAATAAAGATGGGGCGCACCGTGTGGCGCGCCCCAAAAGTGTTGATCAGATCAACGGAACGGAGGCGAATAAATCAGGCCGCCGTCTGTCCATAGTGCGTTAACACCACGGGACAGGCCGATTGGAGAGTTCTCACCGATGTTGTTGGAGAAAATCTCGCCGTAGTTTCCGCCAGCCAAGATGGCATTCACAGCCCAGTCAGATTCTAGACCAAGCATTGCAGCCAACGAACCTTCGTTGCCAAGCATACGGTTGATTTCCGTATTTTTAACGCCTTTTGACATTTCAACAACGTTTGCTTGCGTGATACCCAGCTCTTCAGCCGTGATCAATGCGTTCAACGTCCAACGGCCAATATCTGCCCAGTTGTCGTCGCCGTGACGTACGAGAGGACCAAGAGGCTCTTTCGAAATGATCTCTGGCAACAACTTGTGATCGTCTGGCTTTTCAAACGACATACGCGTACCAGCCAAAGCCGAACGGTCAGTTGTATACGAATCACATGCACCGGCTAGGTACTGCTGCTGTGCTTCTGCATTGCCTTCAATAGGCACTGGCTCATAAGTCATTCCATTGGTGCGGAAGTAATCAGCCAAGTTCAACTCGGTAGTTGTACCAGTCTGAATACAGATCGTCGCGCCGTCCATTTCAAGAACGGAATCAACTCCCAGATCCTTTCTAACGATGAAGCCCTGGCCGTCGTAGTAATCTACGCCCAAGAACGTCTGCTTCAGGTCAACATCACGAGAGAACGTCCATGTTGTGTTACGCGAAAGCACATCAATTTCGCCCGATGCCAAAGCAGCAAAACGTGTTTTGGAGCTAAGTGGAACGAATTTAACTGCATCGCCGTCACCCAATACAGCACCCGCAAGAGCGCGACAGAAGCCAACATCAAAGCCGACCCAACGGCCGTTTGCGTCCGGGAACGAGAAACCAGGGGAACCTGTGGAAACGCCACAAGCCAGTTCGCCTTTTGCTTTAACGTCTTCCAGTGTGCCGGCGGATGCCAAGCCTGCTGAAAGACCTACGGCTGCAAGTGTGCCGAAAAGTATAGTCTTTTTCATATTTACCTCTTCCTGGTGAATTGCCCGAAAATGTTTCGGACTTGAACCGATCTTAATGATCGGAGCGATTCTATTGCGCAGTCAATTTCGACCGCAACCCGCACAGTTTGAACAATTCTTAAGCGATTGGTCAAGGGAGGTGCAAATAGAGCACATGGGTCATAACTACTGTCGTTTATGGTGATTCTACGAGAATTTGCTGTCAATCACGGAATTTTGGCCATTGGTATTTCTGCTCTCACAACAAATTTCTCTCCGTTTGCCCCGAGATAACTGAAATATGCAAGCTGTAGGCGACTAGGCACCTCGCCAACCCCTTAGCGTGCGATATCCGCACACATATAGGTCAACGATTACGACCAAAGGAAAGCCGATGCCTGTGTGAAATGTCAGATCACGATTCTTTTACATTCGGGTTTATTTGAAAATATCGGTGATGAAGTAAAATAAAACCGAAGTTTTCGCCTTCATTCGCAATTCGAGCACGGTGTACCTTCGTATGCTTAGGCTTGATCCAGTAATTCCATANGNTTTGCGGCTTTTACGAAATCGGATCGTTTGATTTCAGTGGCGGCGNNTGCTGTTTCGTCGACGCCCCATTGTTCCTCTTGCCACGTCTCGTCGATACGTGACAGCGGCCAAACATCCTCCGCGCTCAGGTGTTTGCTTGCCACAGCCAACCCTAAAACCAGTGATCCGGAGATAGTAACGAGGTCATGTAACGCGGTTAACCGCCACGGGTCATACGCAGATACCACAGCGCGCAATTTGGCTTGGCCGTCGCTTGGCTGGAGTTTATGCATAATCCCAGTCGTTGCGATCAAGGTCACGCTGTACTTNTCAGACATCCAAACCAGCATCGGATCCCACGCTTCGGCCTGCCGCGCGACCAGTTCTGTCGGGCCTTCGGCACGGTAACACAACAGATCAGTTGCGCCATATTCTGCCAGCATTTCCGCAACCGCGCCGTGGTCAACAACGACTTTATCGAGCGTTGCATTCGCACACCGCGTCAAATGCATATGAAGCGGGTTTATCTTTTCCTCAACCGCTTCCCACTCATCCGCTATCCCTTGCGCAACCGCCATGGTCGGGGCCAACAAGGATGCTTTCAGGGGGGTCTTTAGTTGCTTGNCATCCAGATATATTCCATATCCAGACGCTTCGGGGCGNATAGAAACTTCTTTCCAGAAACGCTTTTGCAGGGCTGTATTCATNATCCCGCCTGCCAGATATTTTCGAGNGNCGCATCCAGTTCTGAATAACTGTCGATGATATAATCCGGTGCGGCCGCCTTGATCCGGTCAAGCGAATGATATCCCCAGCTAACCCCGATCGTTGCAAATCCAGCGGCTTTACCCATTTCAATATCAAATTCTGTGTCACCAACCATAACCGCGTCTTGTGCCTCGACACCCGTGTCGCGCAACGCTTGNAGTAACATAGANGGGTGNGGTTTGGATGGNTGCCCATCCGCCGTNTGATGCGTTACAAAATAATGCCCGATCCCGTGGGATGCNTATGCNTGATCNAGNCCNCGCCGCGCTTTACCCGTTGCCACACCCAACAAAGTTTCATNCTGCATGTGCAANCGTTCCAACGCCGCCATTGCACCNGAATACATCGGNGCNGCNGCNTCNGCACCGCTTTCTTTGCGNATTTCGACAAANCTTTGGCGGTANGCCTCCACNCCTGCTTNGACTTCGCTNGGNGAAAGATGCGGCGCAATTGTGGCTACGCACCGGNCCANTGACAAACCGATGGTCGCNCGTGTCTGTTCNGCACTGGGCGCTGGCTGNCCAATTCGNNNNAATGCNCGGCCCATGGCTTCGACAATGACATCCTGACTGTCNATNANAGTGCCNTCCATATCAAAGACTACAAGGCNCAGCTTGCTCATTCGTGNATCGCGAACGGATCTTTTGGGGCCCACTTCAGATTCCAGTTAAAGAAATCCCATGTGCGTTGCATGTGGTCCGGCAAGTCAGCTTCGAACATCAACTCTTTACCCGTGCGCGGGTGCTGGAATTTGATCGATCGGGCGTGTAGGTGCATTTTCTTGGAAATCACACCACCAAGTTGCGATCCCCAGCCTTCGCCCTCGTTAACCTGAGAGCCGCCACCGTACTTGCCGTCCCCCGCAATCGGGCAGCCGATCTCGGCCATATGCGCACGCAACTGGTGTGTGCGTCCGGTGATCGGCGAAAGGCCTAGCCATGTCGCACGTTTTCCAACCGTTTCGATCACAACGAAATCCGTCGTGGCGCGTTTCGCCCCCGGCGTTTCGTCAATTTCACGCGGCGGAATGCAGATCATCTTTTCACCTGCGCCATGCGGCCCATGCCCTGCCTGTTTAACCAAGCCAAAACGGACCGTACCAACCATTTGATCGGGATGCCCTGCAACCAAGGCCCAATAAATCTTCTGCGTAAACTTGTTACGAAACGCCATGGTCAGCCCTTTGGCCGCCTGCCCGTTTCGCGCCAACAGCAAAATGCCGGAGGTGTCTTTATCAAGCCGATGCACCAGTTTGGGCTTGGCTTCCAGATCATAACGCAACGCTTCAAGCATGCCGTCAACGTGGCGCGTGGTGTTCGTACCACCCTGCACCGCCAAACCCGCAGGTTTGTTCAGCACGATAACATCGTCGTCTTTATAGATCACGCAATCCTGAATCATCCGCGCATCAGCATCCGAAACATGCACGCGTTCAGCCCGCAGTTTCGCGGCCTCGTCGGGTGTTGGTAACGGCGGAATACGCACGGACTGCCCCTCGGCCAAACGAGTGGAGGCTTTCACGCGCCCGCCATCCACACGGATTTCGCCCTTGCGGCACATCTTTTCAATCCGCCCCTGCGGAACATGCGGGTACACACGCCGAAACCAGCGGTCAAGGCGTTGATCGTCGCCGTCTGCATCTACTTCGCGAATATGTACGCCACTCATGTCAGGCTCCGTGCGATTGTCATTCCAAGGAATAGCGCGCCAATGGCGAGGACGACCGAGCCGCCCATGTATATGCTGGCGCTCGCATAACGCCCGCGCTCCAACAAGTAAAGCGCATCGAGCGAATAGGCGGAAAATGTTGTAAATCCGCCGAGCAGCCCTGTCATTAAAAACGGGGCATACCGCGAGAAACTGCCGTCCATTCGCTCCATCAAATAGAACGCCAACAACCCCATCAGGAACGAGCCGATAACATTGACGAACATCGTGCCGTACGGAAAACCGCTTCCCATCGCGCGCAAAATCATTGCGCCACTTAGGAACCGTAGTGAGGCGCCGAGCGCGCCGCCAAGGGCGACTTGAAGTAATACCGGCATGTTAATCCTTCCGCTTGGCGCGTAATTTGGCGAAGTAATCGAGGCGCTTTTTAAGTTCCCGCTCATTCCCGCGTTCGACAGGCGAATAATACACGCCGCGTTTCATGGTGTCAGGGAAATAATTCTGCCCCGAAAACCCGTCTTCGGAGTCGTGGTCATACTGATACCCTTTGCCAAAGCCCTGATCTTTCATCATGGATGTTGGCGCATTCAGGATATGTTTCGGTGGGGGCTCGGACCCGGTCTGTTTCGCGGCTGCCATCGCATTACTAAACGCGGAATACGACGCATTCGATTTCGGAGCGAGGGCCAGATACATGACCGATTGCGCGAGCGCGAGTTCCCCTTCAGGTGAACCGAGGCGCTCATACGTTTGCCATGCATCAAGGCAAAGCCGTTGCGCATCAGGGTCGGCCAGACCAATATCTTCGACCGCCATTCGCGTAATCCGGCGTGCCAGATATCGCGGATCTTCGCCGCCTTGCAGCATTCGCGCGAACCAGTAAAGGGCCGCGTCAGGGTCGGAACCGCGAACGGATTTATGCAACGCGGAGATCAGATTATAATGTTCTTCGCCGGATTTATCATACTTGGGCGCACGCCGCGAGAGGCGCTTGGAAATTTCGTCTCGGTCGACCTTACCCTTCCAGACGAACACCTGTTCCAGAGAATTCAGCAAAGCCCGTCCGTCGCCGTCAGCCATTTCCATCAACGCATCACGTGCATCGGCTGTCACTGGCAAAGCCTTGTCCATTTCTTTCTCTGCCCGTTGGATCAATAATTCCATCTCGGCCAACGTCAGGCGGTTCAATATCATCACTTGCGCCCGCGAAAGTACCGCAGAATTCAGCTCGAAACTGGGGTTTTCGGTGGTGGCGCCGATCAGAAGGATTGTGCCGTCTTCCATATGCGGCAGGGACCCGTCTTGCTGCGCTTTGTTGAAACGGTGGATTTCGTCAACGAAAAGCAAAGTGCCTTTGCCATTTTGGCGGCGTATCTTAGCGGCCTCAAACACCTTGCGCAGGTCCGGCATTCCCGTAAAAATCGCGCTAATCTGCACGAATGTCATATCAGTTTCGTCCGCCAGTAACCGCGCGATTGTGGTTTTACCCACGCCTGGCGGACCCCACAGAATAAGCGACGACAAGTTGTCATGAACCAACATCTGACCCAGCGGTCCATCAGACCCAAGGATATGCTCTTGCCCGATCACCTCGCCCAAAGTTTTAGGGCGCAGCCGATCCGCCAGCGGGCGCGGGGCGTTGCTGGGCGTTTCGCCTGCGGTGTCAAAAAGATCGGCCATAGTCCAGACCTATCGTGAAACGCAGCAAAGGAAAAGATGTGTCTACTCTGCCGGGATGGCGAAAATCACAATCAGTGCCAAAATAACCGCCAATAGGCTGAACCAGATCAATTGTACGGTGCGTTTACGGCCCGTTAACAGTTTGCGTGTCACAATAATTCCGATGACAGTTTGCATCATGTAATAAAAGGCGAAGGTTCGCGATGCGATGGCAATGACCTCGAATATATCGAACAGCCAGATCAGCGCGATCGAAAACGCGATCAGGGCGGGATAGGCCAACCGTTCCGGCATGCGGTTTCCGGTTTCTTCGGCCACAAGGCCGCCTGCCCCGACTGTGTCGGCGATGCCTGCGGAAAGCTGGCTCATCAATGCCGCGAAAATCAGCATGAAAGGTAGCACCCACGCGACATAACCCGAAACTTCGATAATGGCGGTGTCATCTGCCGTGCCAGACGGCAAATATATCAGCACCGGCACGACCAATGCCACGAACAGTACATATATCACGGCGCTTGAAGCTTGCGCCCAAAGCATGGTGCGCGCCCGCATGTCGGCTGAATATGACCCGCCGAGGTAACGAGACGTCTCAAACCCCTGCACGACCAATAACATACCGCCGAGCATACGAAGGCGGGTTAACATATCATCGTCGGATTTGGGCAAATCAGCGCTCCAAACACCATGATCGAAGTTGTAAACAAACAGGGCAACCAGCAGGGCAACGATGATGGATAGCTTGATGGAAACGGAGATCGTCTCGACCATCTCTAAGCCCTTAAGACCTTTAGCCCAACCGATGACACCAATTGTGGCAAGTATTGCCGTGGCGAGGGCTGCTTCCATCGTATCGTTGGCAAATGGCGTCATGGATAGTGCGAACGATGCCAGCAAGCGGATGTAAAACGCCACCGAAATAACATAAGCCACGCTTAACGAGACGTTGGATATTCTAGCAGCAAACCGCAAGTTTCGAGGGCCGTTTGACGTGGCTTCCAGTTTTTCGCTGTGGCGAATATTGAAGCGGATCACATGGCCAATTGCAAACGCGAGGGTCACGATGATCAGCATTGCGACAACAGCAAGCGATCCTGCCACCGCGGCCAAAAGTGGTGCAATTACCAGAAAGCCACTACCGATAATCGAGGCAAGTGGCGTTACTGTCGCCTGCCACCATGCGTTATTGTGTGCTTTGGGGGTCAACGCCCATCCGGCCAACACTAAAGCGATCAGGATAAGTACGACGTCAAAAATTGTCATTGTATATGCCCGCCAACAAGAAAAAACCCCGGGCGTTAACCCGAGGTTTCAATCTGCGCATCCTTTCGGATAAACGCAATTTATTCGTCAGCCATCACTTCTTCAAGCGCAACGCGGGCTTTGTCGCCAGCGCCTTTGGCGTCAACATCGCGGTCAACCAGCTCGATGATTGCCATCGGGGCCATGTCGCCGAAACGGAAGCCGGCTTTCAGAACGCGGGCATAACCACCGGAACGCTCTTTATAACGTGGGCCAATTACGTCGAACAATTTCTTGACGGCATCTTCCTGACGCATACGCGATTGCGCGATACGACGGGAGTGCAAGTCGCCTTTTTTACCTAGCGTAATCATCTTGTCGATGATGCGCTTCAATTCTTTGGCTTTTGGCAGAGTCGTCTTGATCTGCTCATGCTCGATCAGGGAGCATACCATGTTCGCGAACATCGCTTTGCGGTGTTCGTGTGTACGGTTTAACTTACGGTAACCATTACCATGACGCATTTTCTTAATCCTTCATTTATACTTTGTCTGGCAGCCCATGCGGGTGGAACTACTCTCCTTGGGGCATTATTGCCCGGATATTCCCCGCCATTGCGGGCATTTTGTTGGGTGCGCGGTTTCCTACGCACCCAAATTCTTAGAAGTGATCTTCGAACTTTTTCGCCAACTCTTCGATGTTGTCTGGTGGCCAATCGATGATGTCCATGCCGAGGTGCAGACCCATAGTTGTCAGAACTTCTTTGATCTCGTTCAAAGATTTGCGGCCAAAGTTTGGTGTCCGCAGCATTTCTGCTTCGGTTTTCTGGATCAAATCGCCGATGTAAACGATGTTGTCGTTTTTCAGGCAGTTTGCCGAACGTACAGACAGTTCCAGCTCGTCCACTTTCTTAAGCAGAAGCGGGTTGAACTCCAGATCGTCTTCTTCGTCATCACGACCAGCCGCTTCAGGCTCGTCGAAGTTAACGAATACGGCCAGTTGATCCTGAAGGATACGGGCCGCAAACGCGATCGCATCTTCCGAGGAAATCGAACCGTCGGTTTCAACAGTCAACGTCAGCTTGTCATAATCCAGAACCTGACCTTCGCGGGTAGGTTCAACTTTATAAGAAGCCTTTGTCACTGGCGAGAACAGCGCATCAACCGAAATCAGGCCAATTGGCGCATCTTCGGGGCGGTTCTTGTCAGCGGCGACGTAACCCTTGCCGGTTTCAACGGTCAGTTCCATGTAAAGCGTCGCGCCATCGTCGAGGTGACAGATAACGTGATCTTTGTTCAGGATTTCGATACCGTTGGTTTCAGCGATATCGCCAGCCGTCACAACACCCGGACCAGTTGCGTTAATCGCAACGCGTTTCGGGCCTTCGACTTCCATGGAAACCGCAACACCTTTGAGGTTCAAAACGATGTCGGTTACGTCTTCACGTACACCGGCAACGCTGGAAAACTCGTGCAATACGTTGTCAATCTGCACCGACGTGATGGCCGCGCCCTGAAGCGAGGACAACAGAACACGACGAAGCGCGTTACCGAGTGTCAGACCAAAGCCGCGCTCCAGTGGCTCAGCGATTGCTGTTGCCATGCGAAGTGCGCCTGCGCCGGATTTGATTTCCAGCGACGTTGGGCGGATTAACTCCTGCCAATTCTTGTGGATCATATTATGGCCTCCATACTTGTTCCCGACTGGATCCGGTGGGGAACGCCCGAGGTTTGTAAATAGAATAGACTGCGCCCGAAAATGCGGGCACAGTCCAGTAGTAAATTGCCGTTATACGCGACGACGCTTTGGTGGGCGACAGCCGTTGTGGGCCATTGGGGTCACGTCACGAATAGATGTGATGTTCAAACCAATTGCAGCCAACGCACGAAGAGCAGACTCACGACCCGAACCTGGGCCCTGAACTTCTACTTCAAGCGTTTTCATGCCATGCTCTTGCGCTTTTTTGCCTGCATCTTCGGCAGCCATCTGCGCTGCATAAGGTGTAGACTTACGCGAGCCTTTGAAACCCATAGTACCAGCCGAGGACCATGCAATCGCATTGCCCTGCGCGTCAGCGATCAGGATTTTTGTGTTATTGAAAGAAGAACTAATGTGCGCAATACCTGTAGAGATATTCTTGCGGACTTTCTTCTTCGTACGAATTTTTTCACGTGCCATTAAATCAGACCTCCCTTATTTCTTCTTGCCAGCAATGGCCTTTGCAGGACCTTTGCGCGTACGAGCGTTCGTGCTGGTACGCTGACCACGCACAGGAAGGCCACGACGGTGACGGATGCCACGGTAGCAACCAAGATCCATCAAGCGTTTGATGTTCATCTGAACTTCACGGCGACGGTCGCCTTCAACTTGGTAGTTGGCGTCGATGTGCTCGCGAATGGCCAGAACTTCAGCGTCCGACAATTCGTTAACGCGGCGCGGGCCGTCGATTTTCACAGCTTCGCAGATCGCCTGGGAAGACGTGTTGCCGATGCCGTGGATATAAGTCAGGGCGATTACCACCCGTTTATGTGTGGGGATGTTAACCCCTGCAATACGTGCCAAAAATTGGCCTCCATTCTCTCGTTTGCGGCTCCGTCACTCCGGAACCTTTTTTCACAACTAAAACCCACCGTCCTAGTTCAGGCTGGTGGGCCATTTGCCCCGTACTCGGGCCGAGTTTCTTGCCTTCCGAATCGGAATACGCAAATACGATCCTTTCGGAAAGTCCGCGGATTATAGGAGCATCCGCAGCACCGTCAACCCCGATAAACAAGGCTAATTCTTATGTATCGAGAACACCGGCCACTCGTGCGGCAACCTCGTTGATTTCGCCAAGCCCGTCGATACGTTTCAACTGATCTTTAGCGTAGTAATAACCGATTAGCGGCGATGTATCGCGATAATAATTCATAAGACGTGTGCGCAACGATTCTTCGTTATCATCTGCACGGCGCGTGAATTCATGGCCGCCACATTTATCGCACTCACCATCTTTGGCCGGTTTCTTGGTCTCATCGTGATAAACCGCACCGCATTCGTTGCACGTATAACGGCCAGTGATGCGGGAAATCAATGCCGCGTCGTCGACTTTCATTTCGACGACCGCGTGAAGGTTCTGACCTTTGCTTTCCAGTAATTCGCCCAACGCATCGGCTTGTGGCAAAGTGCGTGGGAAACCGTCAAAGATAAAACCTTTGCCACCTGCCCCGTTATCCAGCTGTTCAGCGATCAATCCGATGACGATCTCATCTGTCACCAGATCTCCACGATCCATAACTGTCGCGACCTGCTTGCCCATTTCGGTGCCAGAGGTCCGTGCTGCGCGCAGCATGTCGCCTGTTGACAGTTGAACCATACCCCGCTCGGCTACCAACCGATGCGCTTGAGTACCTTTTCCAGCGCCCGGTGGGCCAAGCAGAATTATGTTCATTTACGACGCCCTTTGGATTTCGCTTTATTCTTACCGCGAAGTTTGGACTTCTCGATCAGGCTTTCATACTGGTGCGCCATCATGTGCGACTGTACCTGCGTAATCGTATCCATAGTCACGGACACAATAATCAACAGCGACGTACCACCGAAGTAGAACGGGATAGCCGTTTTAGAGATCAGAATTTCCGGCAACAGAACAACTGCTGTCAGATACGCGGAACCGACGACCAGCAAACGAACCATGACGTAGTCAAGATAAAGCGCCGTTTTCGCACCTGGGCGAATACCCGGAACAAAACCACCCTGCTTTTTCAGATTGTCAGCAACATCTTCGGTCTTGAACGCCACGTTGGCGGTATAGAAGTACGCGAAGAACACAACCATGGCTGCGTAGAACAGCATATAGAGCGGCTGTCCACGGCCCATGTAGGCAGCAATAGTCGCGGCGATACCTGTGCTGTCCGAACCGGCGAATGTCGCGATAGTTGTCGGCATCAACAGCAAAGAACTGGCGAAAATGGCAGGAATAACGCCGGCAGGGTTCAGTTTAACCGGAAGGTGGCTGCTCTCGCCGCCATAAACCTTCATGCCTACTTGGCGTTTCGGGTATTGGATGTGGATTTTTCGCAATGCGCGTTCCACGAAGACCACGAAGGCGATCACTGTTACCACCATCACCATAACGCCGATAATCAGTGCAGGGCTTAGCGCGCCGGAACGACCGGAGGCGAAGAACTGCGCCAAAGCCCGTGGCAGCTCGGCGACGATGCCGACGAAAATGATCAGCGAGATACCGTTGCCGATACCGCGCGCAGTGATTTGCTCACCAAGCCACATAAGGAACATGGTGCCCCCTACCAGCGTAATCATTACGGTTGCACGGAAGAACAAGCCCGGATCAGACGCCAAGCCTTGCGATTCAAGGCCAGCGGCCAATGCATAGGATTGGAACATCGCGAGGAAAACCGTACCGTACCGCGTGTACTGGTTGATTTTCTTGCGCCCCTGCTCGCCTTCTTTTTTCAAGGCTTCCAGTCGTGGAACCATCGAAGTCAAAAGCTGGATGATAATGGAGGCCGAGATATACGGCATAATACCAAGCGAGAAGATCGCCATTCGGCTGACCGCACCACCTGTGAACATGTTGAGCATGTCACCGATACCGCCGCGCGTGGATTCAAAGAACGCCGCCAACTGCGTTGCATCAATTCCTGGAACGGGAATGTATGTACCCATCCGATAAACCAGCAACAAACCAAGCGCGAACAGGATGCGCTGTTGAAGTTCTTTGGCTTTGCCAAACGAACCCCAGCTGAGGTTTGATGCCATTTGTTCTGCTGCCGATGCCATTTAAGGCCCTCCCAAAACTGCGCCGCCGAACCCCCTGTTGGAGGGTGCCAGCGGCGCGAATATTATTCACTGTCTATGATGTAAGGCGCAAACGGCGCGCCCACAAGTCATTCGCGCCACTCTTTTCGGCTTATGCCGGAAGAGTTACGGAACCGCCGGCTTTCTCGACCGCTTCAACAGCAGATTTCGAGGCGCCAGTAACAGTCAGGTTGATCTTCGATGTCAGCTCGCCTTTGGCCAGCAGACGAACACCGTCCAACTTGCGACGAACGAGGCCTGATGCGACCAGAACATCTTCAGTGATGTCGGCTTTGATGTCGATTTTCTTCGCATCAATGAATTTCTGAAGGATGCCGAGGTTGATAACCGCGTGATGTTTCGGGTTACGCATGTTGAAGCCGCGTTTAGGCAAACGCATGTATAGTGGCATTTGGCCACCCTCAAAACCACCAATAGTCACACCCGAACGGGATTTCTGACCCTTGATACCACGGCCACCCATTTTACCCATGCCCGAACCTGGACCACGTCCAACGCGCTTGGCTTTTTTGGTTGCACCGGGGTTATCGCTAAGTTGATTCAATTTCATGACGCTATCTCCTTTGGCCGGAACTACCCCCCGATTGCGTCTAAAAGGGTAAACACGGCATTACATTTGATTCTGTGAGCGGTTGCCCACCGCGTGCGTATAGACCTGTTACGAGGGGTAATCAAGAGGGTTGCAGGCGACACCGCGTTGGCCGTTAACCTTTAGGGATTTGGCCGAAATAAGACGTACACAATGCGTACACAACCCGTACACAACGCGTATGTACGTTTTTGTGGATGGAGGCGTTAACCTTTTGGGTTGGTGAGGTTCGGAAACCAAGAAGCAAGCCTGACCAAACATTCAGAAGTCTACAATTTAAATACTGGACGTTCACGCCAATCGGACGGGAACCCCATCGCAACGCGAGTATCGTCATCTACACTTCCTACCAACGCTCTAAGGCGAGCGGGAAACGTAGTGCCTGTATTTTGCTTATGGAGAATATGAACTACGACAACTAACACATTATATATCAAGTTCACAGGTACACCCTCTTCCCTCAAAATATCGTCTTGGAATCTCCTGATCCATGGAACCCGNTTAACAAGCCTTCTATTCCACAACCGTCCATGATGAGCACAAATATTTCGCACATACGACAACACCTGAAAAACCCCTTCAGCACTTTCTCTAGACGGTAATCCTAGGTCTCTACCTACTGCACTCTTGATAGAATTATCCTTTGTNGCTTTAAACCATTTAGAAAGTTCGCCCAGTGTCATCAATTCCGTCACTGCNCACAAAGGAGGTGAAAATGGTTCCGTATATTTATTCTTGTAGTGCAAAATAAATGTTTCTTCTGATCTATCTACTGATCGGGCCAACCGCAGGAGTTGCTCTGCATGGTTCAACCCACCGCTAAATAGTCTATGATCTAGGTGTGCGTGGGTTCCATGACTATGGACCATACGGAAAGTCCAGCGCGAACGAATATGTATTTCAATTCGTTCGATTGCCTCGAGCAATAAAACTCTCAATCTTCTATCAAAAACGTATAAATCAAATATTTTTTCAAAATTGGCGCCGTCTTGAAATCTCTTACTTCTAGTTTGTGTCGTTTCTGGAGAGATTTCCAATGGGAGCCAATATGCACTTAATCGATAGTATCCGATCGCGAGTTAACCGCGAATCTTGGTGATGGCATAATTTTCAGGTGGCGTATCATGGATGTGATTCATGCATCCAATATTTCCAGGAAAGGAAAGATACGCCATGACAGAGACTACAGTTACACCCCTCATACAGCCAGGGGAATTTTGCGATCAGCTCACATCTGTTCTGCGCAGCGGCGCTCAGGCGCTGTTGACCCAGGCCATTGAGGCGGAGGTTGCCAGCTTTATGGCCTGCCATGCTCAAGAACAGCTTGAGGATGGGCGAGCCCGGCTTGTACGTCATGGGCATTTACCCGAGCGGGAAATTCAGACCGGGATTGGGGCGGTTAAAATCAGGCAGCCTCGTGTTCGGGATCGCGCTGGCAAGACGCGGGATCGGCTTTTGTTTCTGCCCACAGTCGCGCCCAAATACATGCGCCGCAGCAAAAGCCTGGATGCGCTTATTCCCTGGCTTTATTTGAAGGGCGTTTCCTCAGGCGATTTTCAGGCGGCGCTCAGTGCCTTGCTGGGGGCCGATGCGCCCAATCTGTCCGGCGATACGGTTCTGCGGTTGCGAAAAGTCTGGCAAGGAGAACTCAGCGCTTTTGAAAAGCGGGATTTATCGGCCCGGAATTACGTTTATATCTGGGCGGACGGGGTCTATTTTCAGGCCCCAATGGAGCAGGAAAGCCAGTGTATGTTGGTTATTATCGGGGCAACGCCCGAGGGAAAGAAGGAACTTGTCGGCTTTACCGATGGCTATCGTGAAAGCATGCAGAGCTGGAGTGAACTACTCCTTGATCTAAAGGCCCGTGGCTTGAAGGCCCCGCCTAAACTCGCGGTAGGTGACGGTGCTTTGGGGTTTTGGGCGGCATTGCGCAAGATTTTTCCCCAGACAAAGGAACAGCGCTGCTGGGTTCATAAAACAGCCAATATCCTCAATAAAATGCCCAAGGCTCTGCAAGCAAAGGCAAAGGCGGATTTACACCAAATATGGATGGCGGATAGTAAGGCCGATGCCGGGAAAGCCTTCAACCTCTTCTGTGCAAAATACGAGCTCAAATATGATAAAGCCGTTGCCTGTCTAACAAAGGATCGGGATGCTCTTCTGGCATTTTATGATTTTCCAGCAGAGCATTGGAAACACATACGCACCACAAACCCCATTGAAAGCACCTTTGCCACCGTCCGCCACAGGACCAGAAGAACCAAGGGGTGCCTGAAGCGAAACACCGCCAAGGTGATGGTATTCAAGCTCATAAAAGAGGCTGAGAAGCGGTGGTTGAGATTGAGGGGCAAAAATCAATTGCCAAAAGTCATCCAAGGCATCATATTCAAAGACGGGATAGAGATAATCGAAACCCAAAACAAAAACGCCGCCTGACAAACTCCGTCACCAACTTTTGCGGTTAACTCTTCAACCAGTGCCGGAACTCTGCTGTATACTCCAGAGGTCGAAGCAGTAATTATCGAAGACGATGCACCAATGGGCGGCGGTTCAGGTGCTTGGCTAATACCTCTGATTTTACTTGGTTTGCTGGCTCTTGCGGTGTCGGGTACTGACGATAGCCCACAATCGACCAACGGTTCAAATGGCCTAAACAACGGTGGCGGATAAAATCCTAAAACCTAGGATGTTCGC
>JAESQH010000116.1 GCA_016765235.1 Paracoccaceae bacterium | reverse complement strand
GGCTTTAAAGACCGTTTTGACGGTTTCCGTGGCAGTCGTAGGCTTTTCGGCGCCGGCTCAATCAGCAGAGGTGAACTGGGATCTTTCGATCGTCGGAAAACCGCGCGCCTTCACGGCAAATGTTGAAGCGCTAGCCGCGGAAGTCGACCGGCTGAGCGGTGGCGAGTTCAAGATCAAGGTCCATTTCGGCGGTGCCCTGGCCCCGTCGCGCGAAACGCTTGACGGCCTCAAAATCGGAGCCTTTGACGCCGGCGTGTTCTGTGCCGCCTGGCATCCGGGCAAAACCCCCGGTCTCATGGGGCTGAGCCTGCCGTTTCTGCCGATCCTCAACCTGAATGAGCAGGAGCAGACCCTGGAGGCCTTCCTCGACAACCCGGCGATCAGGAGCGAACTAGCCAAGTGGAATACCGTTCCCGTCATGGGCACACTGGTGCCCCGCTATGAGATCATGGGCAAGGGTAAACCACCACTGACCATGGAGGACTGGAAAGGTCGCCGTCTAAGCGCGCCTGCCGGGCTTGCCGCTGCTATGGAAACCCTCGGTGCTATTACCGCCATGCAGCCTGCAGCCGAAACCTATGGTGCGCTTGATCGTGGCGTGGTGGACATGGTCGGAATGCCTTATACTTATGCATTCAGCGCCTATAAAATCCAGGAAATATCAGACTGGTACACCTCCAATCTGGCCTTGGGCAGCACAGGCTGTCTGGTTGCAGCCAACAAGGAGTCTTGGGAAGAGTTGCCCGAGGAATTCCAGGCCATGCTGGAAGAGGCCAAGCCAGCCGCCTATGAGGGTGCCGACGATGCAAATGTGAGTGCTTTCGAGGAGGCAGGGCTAACCAACATCACATATACGGATGAGCAGCGCGCAACTATTTCTGCCTCTGCACAGCCGATCTGGGATGCTTGGGTCAAGGAAGTCACCGACGAACACGGCCTTCCGGGAGCGGAATTGTTGGGAATTCTGACAGACTAAAACAAATGGGCACGCCTCCCGAACACGTTTGTTCGGGAGGCGTTACTGACAGTACAGAACACAGACAACATTAAACAGAGTCTCGCAGCAGAGGTCGGCCGATGTAGGAAGCCGCGGTTTGTGACACGCTGGCACGATGGGTGCAACCGTATTGTTACGCTCAATTCCTTTTCACCACTTCAATTTCGGGAGTCTACAATGGAACCATCGACACCTCAACAACCGGGATCAGATCAGCCTTCGGGTTGGCTGGCGACCGGTAACAACATCTTGAGCCGGGTCGAGGATACCCTTAACGATCTGGCCGGATGGCTGATCCTGGGTGCAATGATTCTCGGGGTTCTGGAGGTTATCTCGCGAAGCCTGTTCAACCGGCCGATTCCCGGGCAGATCAGTATCATTGAGCTTTCTTTGGTGGCAATTGCCTTTCTTGGCCTGTCACATTGTCAACGCAATAACGGCCATATCCGGATGACACTGCTCACCGAGCGGTTGAAGGGTCGCACGCGCCATATCATCAGTATCGTCATGCTTTTTGTCGGGTTGGCTACCCTGTCACTGCTGGCCTGGTCAACATTCACCTCCAGCTTTTTGCCAGCGTGGACAATCGGGGACGTTACCACAGGCGGCGTAAGATTTCCGGTCTGGCCAACTAAACTGTTAGTTCCGGCAATACTGGTTTTGGTTTGCCTGCGAATACTTGTCACTCTGATCCAGAAAATACGAATGGACCAGGACGTGTCCTGGTCTGACGCAGAATGAACCCAGCCCGAGCAAAATCAACAAACGAAGGAATGAAACTTTGGAACCTCTGACAATTGGTCTTTTGGGATGCGGTGCCTTGCTGGTGCTGGTTGTTCTTGGCCTCGAAGTATATATCGCCGCTGCCCTGGTGGGTATCGGCGGTTTGATGGCAATGCGCGGCTGGTCCGTGGGGGCGGCGATCAGCGGGCTGACCCCGCATGCTGAGATCATCCACTATGGTCTGAGCGTCATCCCAATGTTCATCCTGCTGGGATATTTTGCGCAGCGGGCGAACATAATAGGCGAGGCGTTTCACGCTTTTCGGATATGGCTCGGGTGGTTGCCGGGCGGGCTTGCAGTTGCGACGATTTTCGCGGCAGCAGGCTTTTCGGCCGTTTCTGGATCAAGCACCGCTACTGCCGCTGTATTCTCGCGTGTGGCAATCCCCGAAATGTTGAACTCCGGATACGCCAAATCGCTGGCAGCAGGAACCGTTGCGGCCAGCGGAACACTCGCGGCGCTGATTCCGCCAAGTGCAATCCTTGTGCTTTATGCACTCATCGTCGAAGAATCCGTTGGCCGGTTGTTGATTGCAGCGGTTGTGCCAGGGCTGCTTACTGCCTTGGCTTATGCGTTGGTGCCAATAATCTGGGCGCTGCTCTATCCCAAATCCAGCCCACCTACCAAACCAGTCATGCCCGACGGGTCGTCGATCACCTGGGGTGACCGGTTTTTGGCCATTCGCGGCATGGCAAGCATTGCCGGCACCGTCGTTCTAATCCTGAGTGGCATATATTTTGGCTGGATGACACCAACCGAATCCGGTGCTGTCGGGGCCTTTCTGATCCTGATTATAGCCATCCTTCGCAAACAAATGACCATGCAGGGCTTTCGCGAAGCCCTGCGCGAAACCGTAAGTGTCAGCGTGATGATTTTCTCCATCGTCTGGGGGATTATCATCTTTGTTCGTTTCCTTGGATATGCAGGTCTACCCGAAGAACTTTCCAACTGGATCGGCGGGATTGATGCCCCTCGCATCGTCATTCTACTTGGTATCCTTTTGATCTATCTTTTGCTTGGTATGTTCATGGATGCGATCGGAATGATGATGCTGACGCTGCCCTTTGTTTATCCGACGATTATCATGCTCGGCTATGATCCGATCTGGTTTGGGATCGTTCTTGTCAAAATGGTTGAAATTGGTTTGATGACGCCGCCGATCGGAATGAACTGTTTCATCGTCGCGGCAGCGCGGGACGACATCCCCCTGCAAACCGTATTCAAGGGCGTGACACCATTTTTCCTAGCCGATGGATTTATCATTGCGCTGCTGATCCTCGCGCCAGATATTGTCACTTTGCTATAGGGTTCCGCAGACTTTCGTTATGAATGAGGAATGATTGAGGCAATCATATCATGGAAACACTTAACCATCCGAACCTAAATCGCGAGTCTGGGCTTGTTTCTGATGGCCCAAGCGAATTGATTTTGTAACACCACTGTTTAGGAACCTAAAAATGGGATCGACAACCGACATATATACGCATCTTCAAACCGCCTATACCAAGGCTGCGAAAGCTGCCCCGGCTTTGCAACAACGATTTGAGATGGCGGGTGTTGATCCGGGAAGAATCGCTTCGGTTGTCGATCTGTCATGCCTTCCGGTTCTAAAAAAGGAACAATTGCTGGACCTGCAAAGGCAGGACCCGCCTTTTGGAGGCTATCTGGCGGCTAGGTTCAGCGATTTGTCGCGGATTTATGTCTCGCCGGGGCCGATATTTGAACCGACCCTGCAGGGTAGCGCCGGTCACGGGATGGACACCCTTTTCCGGGCAGCAGGCGTCGGTGCGGAAGACGTGGTGTTGAACACGTGGATGTACCATCTGGTGCCCGCTGGCTTGTTGTTTGACGAGGCGGCACAGGCCGTCGGGGCGACTGTAATTCCCGGTGGCGTTGGTAATCGCGAATTACAGGCGCAAATCATTGTCGAAACCGGCGTGACGACGATTTGTGCCAGTACCGCGTTTTTCATGGCGCTGGCCGATACGGTGATCAACAATTACGGGCACGAGGCCTGGAAGGTAAAAACCGCATTTCTGGGTGGCGAGATGGGTGACTGGGCAGCCAAACGCCGCAAGATTGAAAAAACATATGGTGTGTCCACTTGGTCCGCCTATGCCACCGCCGATCTGGGCATGGTCGGGTATGAGGACGGCGGCGAGGGATATCGCATTCAACGGCGCCGGATCGTACAGATATGCGATCCTGTCACCGGTCAACCCAAATCGTTTGGCGAGGTCGGCGAGGTGGTAGTCACCACACTTGACCCCGATGCCTGGCCGATGATCCGTTTTGGCACCGGCGATAGCGCCTATGCGCTGGAACAGACCGGAGACGGGACGGTCACGCGCCTGTCGGCGTTGCAGGGACGGGTTGGCGACGCGGTAAAGGTACGCGAGATTTTTGTCTATCCCCGTGCCATCGAAGAGGTGGTGATCGCCACTGCTGGGTTGGTGCGTGCGCAGGCCATCGCCACGCGTGAAAATGATCGCGACGTTATCCGGATAAGGGCGGTTATTTCCGGCGGGCACGATGCCACCGCAACCGAAGCTGCGGTGATGGAAACCTTTCAGCGCGTGGCCCGCATACGTCTGGACAGGTTTGACATTGTTGAGGCAGGTCAGCTGAAAGAAGGCGAAGCTCTTATCCTGAACCAGAAAGACGTCTGAACCGGGCGGTGTGAGGCCCGGTTATGATCTATTCTACAGGTAGTCGTTCAGCCCTAGCCCTAAGTCAGGACCGATGAAGAGAAAGTGCATCCAAAGCAATAAACTGCCCGGATTTGCTGAGCGCGAGCGGGTTGATTTCTATTTCCTCAACTGTTGAATCCGCAACAAATGCATCACCCAAAGCACTTAGATCTTTAGACAGTTTCCTAAAATCTCCCTGTGGTCCGCCTCTGTACCCCTCGAACAACGACGAGGTCTCAAGACCTTGTAACAGCGCATAAATCTCGTCCGCAGAAAGCGGTAGATATGCCAATACGCGGTCAGGGCGTAACTCCACCTCGACGCCACCACGACCGATCAGAATAAGCGGGCCGAACACCTCATCACGCTTAAAACCGACGATCAGTTCCTGCGCGATCGGGGCCATTTCCTGAACCAGAATCCCATCAAGCCGCAGCTTGCCCGATTTACCTATATCAAGCATACGCTGGGCCTCTTGCGCCAGTTCGTCTTCTGTCCGGATTCCAAGTTTCACACCGCCATTTTCACTTTTGTGCAGCATATCAGGGCTTTGCAGCTTAACCACCAACGGAGCCGTCAATTGTGCAAAGGCGGCTCCCGCTTCGGCAGCAGACTGTATCAGAACGTGTTTTGGAAACCGCAGGCCGCAATTATCAGAAATAAAGCGCTGCGCCATAACTTCCGAACGCGGCATGCAGGTTTCCGGCGTTGGCAATACCAGCGGCCAGTCCTTGTTTGCCAAGATCTTGGCCTTCGCCTGACCTTCGGTGACTTTATAAACGATTTCCATCGCGCGTACCGCTTCGGGAATGTCCGGAAAGACTGGCAGACCATGGGATTCCAGATCATTCACAACCTGTTGCGGAGCACCAACCCAGACGACAATAACCTGCTTTCCCGCCTTCGAAAAAGCGGCAACAAGGCTGTCCGACAGATCTTTGGAAATACTGGCCAACAAACCGATACAAATGATGAAACTGTCGTGGTCGGGCGCGGAACCAAGAGCTGTCAGGACTTTTCCGAACATGCTTGAATCACCGGCAACACCGCCTGTAACATCCAGCGGATTATTCGCCGAAACGAACGTTGGCAAAACCGCATCAACCCGCCCGCGAGTTTCGGGATCAAAGGCGGGCACGGAAAAGCCTGCCTCGTCCAATTCGTCGGCTAACAATACCCCAGCACCGCCAGAAACGCTGACAACGCCAACGTTGCGTCCCGCGGCCCGCGGTTGCATTAGCATCAACCGTGCTGACGATGTCATTTCGGACAGGGAGTTGACCCGAACAATGCCAGTCTGGTCAAATAAGGCCTGATAACGAACATCTTCACCCGCCAAAGCGCCAGTATGAGATGCGGCGGCGGCGGCCCCGCTTTGGGAACGTCCGGCCTTGATGAGAAGAATCGGCTTTCCTGCGGCCGCGGCCACCAGAGCCGCTTCCCGAAAGGCCGCGCCGTCTTTGATGTCTTCAATGTAACACCCAATCACCTTGGTGTCAGGGTCATGTGCCAGATGATAAATCGCATCCGACACCGTAATACCCGCCTCGTTTCCAGTGGCGACCCATGAAGATACGCCAATGCCCCGCTGCAACACCATATCCAGCCAATAGGCCCCCAACGCGCCGCTTTGTGATACAAAACCAAAGCCGCCCTCGATCAGTTTGTTCTGCTCCATTGCGGTGGTGAATGAGGCCACCATGCGGTTCTTGATATTGATCGCGCCCAGACAGTTCGGCCCCAGCAACAAAGCGCCGCCATCATCGCACATTTTTTGTAAACGCGCCTGCGCAACCGCCCCTTCGTCAGAATATTCACCGTATCCAGACGAAAAGATTACAAAGGATTTGACGCCCGCAGCTAATCCATCGGCAACCATACCTTCGACCAGTTTGGCGGGGGCCGCGATAATGGCCAGATCAATCAACTGCCCGATGGCGGACACCGAAGGATAGGCTTTGAGGCCCTGTATTTCGTCACGGCTAGGATTAACCGGAAAGATTTTCCCCTGATAACCAAGCGACTTCATGTAGTCGATCGGCCGCCCTCCAATTTTGAGAGGGTTATCAGATGCCCCGATAACCGCAATTGATTCCGGATTCAGCAAATCCTCAAGATTCTTAAAGGCATAGGTCATAGTCTGGCAACTCCATCAATTACGCGTACACCTGTCTGATTTTCAACCCAGACATAGAAGGCGTTGTCTTCCTTTAGTTCAACCTTGGCCGTCAGAACATCATTGATCCGCACCGGTTTTGTAAATCGGATATCCACATTGGCCGCCCCGCAGCGGGTGACCCCGAATTCCGCCCGCAGAATCTGCCAGATCAAGGCCAGCGACATCGTGCCGTGAGCGATAATCCCCCCCATAGAGGATTGGGCGGCGAATACGGGATCTACATGAATGGGGTTAAAATCATTCGTGATCGTAGCATATCGACCAATCACATCTGTCGTAACCGTTAGTGGTATACCGCAAACCGGTTCCTTGGGGGTCATGCTGCCCATATCAACCTCATCGTACCTGTGAAAAGAAGGGTGCCATTTTCGTCGTGGCTCTGGGTGTCCAGATCAATCCAGCGCCGTCCCTTGTGTAATTCTTTCGAGCGGCATGTTACGGTGGTCTGAACCGTCTGACCCAGCTTCGGAAGCTGACTGATGTCAAATGCCTGACTGGCATGAACATTACCGGGAGGGCGCGGAGCGATCAGTTCCATATAGGCATTCATCACCAGTACCGCCGTCATGCCTTCGGGCATGTCCGGCACACAATCCGCGTCACCCGGAAACAGTGCCGTCCAGTTTTCGAACATCGTGTCGTCCAGTGTCACGGCGGCCGTGCCAAAGGAAACACCGGGCTGGAAATCCTCAAAGGTAATCATTTGCTTACACTCCGTTTGGCCTGAGGCATCTTGAAGCCATCGCGGCCACGAGCCTCGAATATGATTTCTACAGGGTCGCAGATCCTCGACTCAAGCCGGTCGTCGCCGACAATATTCAGCATCAGGCGAATGCCGTCGGTGATATCCACCAACGCCAATACATAGGGTGAATAGTCCTTGAAGGCTTTGGTCGGACCTCGGTGGACAATCGAAAAGCTGGCTATTTTACCCTGGAGAGGGCTGTCGCGCCAAACCAGATCAGAGGACTGGCAGTTACCGCAGAAACTACGTGGGACGGCCTGCACGGTGTTACACGCAGTACAATGTTGCAGCGCAAGCCTGTCTTCGCTCGCGGCGTCCCAATAGGGTTGTGTGTCATGGTTCGGGCGGGGGATTGGTAATTCCATGGGTTTACTCCTGTCCCAGAACAAGACTGCAGTGGGCGGATAAAATGCCACCATCGCCGTGCACAAACACCAGACCGGCATCATCAACCTGCCGCTTGTCTGCCTCGCCGCGCAATTGATGCGCCGCCTCGACGATGTGAAATGCACCACCCGCAGCACCGGAATGGCCATAACTCATCAATCCGCCATGGGTGTTGGTGGGTAACTTGCCACCCAACGACAGATCGCCGGACAGGGCGGCCTTGCCCGCCTCGCCTTTCTCAAAGAACCCGATAGATTCCAGCTCCACCATCAGCGTAATGGTAAAACTGTCATAGATTTCCGCGACGTCAATGTCGGCAGCCGTCACACCAGCCTGCGCAAACGCCAGTGCCGACGAGGTCTTGCAGCCGAATTCAGTAAGTGAAGGGGCGGCCATTATATGTTCATGAGTGTGCCCCTGACCGCTGCCCAGAACCCGCACAGGTTTGCGGGTATCTGCCGCCGCGTCTGCCGCGCTGACGATAACCGCCGCGCCGCCATCTGAAATCAAACAGCAATCCAATAGCCGTAAAGGCGAAGCAATCATCCGACTGGTCGAGACATCCTCAACACTTATCGGATCAGTTTTATAGGCCTTGGGATGCAGCGCGGCATGTTGGCGCGCTGCCACGGAAATGCCCGACAGCTCATCGCGGCTGATGCCATACTCCTGCAAATACGCCTGTGCCACCAAAGCATAAGAGGCCGGCACCGACATGCCATAGGGCTGTTCAAATTCGGGGTGCCCGACACTGGCCAGCGCCGCCACGGCGCCGTCGCGGGTCATTCCGCTTAGACGGTTATCACCGGTCACGCATAAAACGTGCCGGCACGCGCCGGATTCCACCAACGCCACAGCGTTGGCCAGCATAATACAAGCCGTGGCACCGCCCGCCTGAATCGCTGTATTGAAGGTCGGGCTGATGCCGTAGTATTCGCAAAAAACCGAACTGAGCATAAGATGCGGCAAGGTCATCGAATAACCACACAAAACACCGTCAATATCCGACGCCTTCAGCCCAGCGTCGCNCAGCGCCGCATTTGCGGCTTCGGCGTGCAGACCCATCGCGGTCGAACCCGCCAATTCGCCCATGGCTGTGTCGGCAACGCCAGTAATGCGCGCTGTGTGTTGTTGGCGCTGTTTCACGATTTTTTCTCGTCTTTGCTCAGCCGGTCCCAGTCGAATTCAAGCGGCTTTTTACCCAAAAACCGTTTAATTGCGCCCTTGTGATAGTCCGATGTCATGCACAGCGCCTGCGCCGTCGCTTCCATTTCGGCCAGTGAACGGTAGTCGTTATCGAAGGATTGGTTGAGAATGGATTTTGCCATCCCCATCGCTAGGCGTGATGATGTATCAAAGCGGGCCGCCATTTTCATTGCAGCATCCAGCAAGTCATCGGGCGCGTGAATTTCAAGCACGATCCCCATATCCTTAGCCTCTTCGGCATCAAAGGACCGGGCAGTCATCACCAATTCCTTTGCCCGCGACATGCCAACAATCCTGGGCAGCAGGAAAAATCCGCCGAGGTCGGGTACAAGACCGATACGCCCGAAAACCGCGCAGAACCTTGCCCGCGGCGTAGCCAGTACAAAATCTGCCGCCAACGCAAAGTTCATGCCAGCCCCATAGGCAGGGCCATCAACGGCGGCAATGACCGGCAGCTCAAGATTGCAAAGCTCGTAAAACCATGTGTGCAACAGCGATACCCGCTCGCGGTTCACCTCTGCTGGGCGTTCTTCTTCGGACAAGGCTTTAAGGTCGCCCCCGGCACAGAATGCACCGCCGCTTCCGGTGATGACAAGCGCGCGCAAATCCCGGTTTGCCCGGATCCGGGGGATAAGCGCCGCAAGTTCCGTGCGCATCGGAATATCCAGAGAGTGCCGCACCTCGGGTCGGGTAAACGTGATCAGCCCGGTTCGCCCTCGTATTTCATATGTCAGTGTTTGGAATGCTTCAGTCATAATATATCTCGCCGCTCGTTATTGATGGTCAGGAATGAGTTTCGGGGGAAGCCTCTTAAAGCTCCAGATCACGTGCGATCAAATTGCGCTGCACCTCCGAGGTGCCCTCGCCAATCACATAAACCAGAGAATCGCGGTGGATACGCCCTACCGGATAATCGCGCATGATCCCGGCACCACCGAAAATACGGATGGCCTGTTCAGAAGCGCGCACAGCAACTTCGCTTGCAAATAGCTTCACCTTTGCCGCCATGGGCGTGGTCAGTTTGCCTTGATCAACCAGCCATGCGCCGTGATAGACCAGCCAGCGAGCCGCCTCGATGTCAGTAGCGATATCGGCCAGCTTGTGAGCGATTGCCTGATATTCGCCAAGCCGCTTGCCGGCAATCACCCTGTCCCTTGCATACTCAATCGCCGCGTCATGTGCCGCCCGCGCCATGCCAATGCAATTGGCTGCTACACCAACCCGGTTTTCTGACAGGGATTCCAAGATGATAGGATAGGTGCCGGTTTCATGACCCAACAGCGCCTCGTCCGGTAATTCCAGGCCATCAATGTGGATCAACCCGGTTTCCGAGGCGCGAATGCCCTCTTTTTCCAGCTTGTGAATAACAACAGCCGGATTCGGTAAATCAACGATGAACAAGCTGATCGCATGTGGCTTAAGTTCCGGCGATGTGCGGGCCACCAGCAACATGAAATCGGCAAAGGGCGAATTGGTGATATAGGTTTTTGAGCCCGATATCCGCCAGCCACCATCGATTTTTTCCGCCTTGGTCGTAAGTGCGCGAATATTGGATCCACCGCCCGGTTCTGACAATCCGAAGGCACTGACTTTGGTTCCAGCAAAGGCAGGGCCAAGATATTTGTCCTTCTGAGCCTGCGTTCCCGCCTTCCAGATTGGCCATATGCCAAGATGAGTATGCGCCGACCAGGTCGAGGCAAACGCCTGACTGGCATAGCTAAGCTCTTCGCGCACGATGCAATCCGAAATCTTGTCCATATCAGAGCCCCCGTCGGCAGCTGGATAGCGGACACCAAGAAGCCCCAGATCACCCCATTTGCGGAACATTTCGCGCGGAAATGTCTCGGCGTCATCGTGATGTTTGGCGATAGGCGTGATTTCGGCGGCAGCAAATCGACGAACTGTTTCACGCACCAGCTCTTGTTCTTCCGAGAACGTAAAATCCATGAGTAGCTCCTCTTGCGTTGTTTATAGTGAATTACATTCTGTATGGGAAACATGCAACCTTGTTTTTTGGCTGCCCCGCACCTTTATTCTTGTGTCTGAACTTTATTCTTGTGTCTGAATGTTGTTTGAGTAATAGTAACCATCAATAATGCAACGCCTTCACTGTGCGAAGGTGTGACGAGGGGGATTTATGGTTCGTTTGTCGAGATGGTTAGCAACTACATCCGGAGTCCTTGGCGGTCTTGCCGTGATTCTGATGATGATCCTTATCAATCTTGATGTTTTCGGGTCGAATCTGTTTCAGAAGCCGCTGAAGGGAACGCTGGAGATCGTATCCACATATTTGATGGTAGCTGTCGCGTTTTTGCCGTTGATGAAGGTTGAATATGAGAACGCTCATGTAAGCGTTGATCTGTTGGTTCGCTTTTTTCGACCTTCGACCCGGCTGCGTTTGATTGCATTTTCGTGTCTGATAACAGCGCTGTTCTTTGCTGCCATGACCTATGCGGGATGGAATATCGCAATTAAAAAATTCAACATTGGAGAATATGCTATGGGGGCACGTTTCCTTCCTGTTTGGCCGGCTCGCTTTATGGTCCCGCTAGGAGCCGGAACAATGGCCATCTTTCTTGTCTACAAATCGTGGAGGTTGATGTTGCTTGATACAGCATTTGCCCCCGACGATGAAATGCCGGAGTAGTCGCGTGCCTGATCTATATATTGGCGGATTTAGTATCCTTGCCGCATTCCTGTTGATACTCATCCGGGTTCCGGTCGGAGCTGCGCTGGGAATATCTGCTTTTAGCGGCGTCTATTTCGTCCTGGGATGGAAGCCCGCATGGGGGGTCCTAGCAGCAGTACCGTTCGATTTCGCCTCGCATTGGACGCTAAGTTCAATTCCGATGTTCCTGATGATGGGCTACGTTGCCTTCTATTCAAAACTAAGCGATGGCCTGTTCAATGCGGCAAGCGCCTGGCTGCGCTGGATGCCAGGTGGGTTGGCAGCAGCCTCAGTCGGGGCAAGCGCCGGGTTCTCGGCTGTGACCGGGTCCAGTCTGGCCTGCTCTGCGGCCATGGGACGAATTGTTGTGCCACAAATGTTGGCCAAAGGATACGACAAAGGGCTGGCCACAGGGGTGGTCGCTGCATCGGGCACGATCGGTTCGATGATCCCGCCTAGTATTATTCTGCTGATTTTTGGAATATTTGCCGAAGTCCCGATCAACAAATTGTTTGTCGCCGGAGTGATTCCGGGAGTTTTAACCGCCATCATGTTCATCCTGATGATCGTTGTTCGAGTGATCCTTAAGCCTGAACTGGCCCCACGTGAGGAAATCAGCGAATCCTGGAAAGAACGTTTCGCCACACTGATTGACACTTGGCCAGCTGCTGTGCTGATTCTGGGAGTGTTTGGTGGCTTGTTTAGCGGATTTTTCTCCGCTACCGAAGCTGGCGCTGTCGGGGCTCTTTTGGCTTTGGTTCTAGCGGCTGTTCGACGGACGCTTTCGCTGGAAACCTTCTTTATGGCGTTGAATGAAACAGTGAAAACGACGGCCTCGGTGTTTATCATTGCCATCGGTGCGGCCCTATTGGTCCGCTTGATGGCGTTAACGGGTGTGGCCGAATTTCTGTCCTCATTTGCGACGGATGCGAATATTCAACCTCTGATGCTTATTTTGGGCCTATCAGTTGTCTATTTGCTGCTGGGTATGTTTCTGGATCCAATCGGCATCATGCTGTTAACCCTGCCAATTTTTCTACCTATCGCTGAAGACTTGGGGATAAACCTGATCTGGTTTGGTATCATTATCACCAAGCTTCTGGAAATGGGGCTGATAACGCCACCTGTGGGTCTAAATGTTTATGTAATCAAGGGAATTGTCGGCAATACCGTTTCGCTTGAACGCATATTCAAAGGCGTGGGTTGGTTTCTGCTCGCCGATATTGTCACCCTTACAGTTTTAATCGCCTTCCCGTTCATTACCCTTTACCTGCCGGGCTTGATGGATTGATCCCTGCAACAACAAAAACAACAACTCAATGGAGGAAACTATGACTTACCAATCCAAATCCCTGATAGCGCTGGCATCCGCCGCGTTTTTGGCAACATCTTTTGCGGCATCCGCCGAGGAAGCGATATTCGCAGCATGGTTGCCGCCAAAGCACCCGACAGTTATCGGTGGTGCCGAGACATTCACCGCAGGCGTTACAGCCGAAAGCGGCGGCGCAATGACCTTCAAACTGATCACAGGCGGCGCTCTATTGGGAGCCAAAGACACTGTCAGCGGGTTATCTGATGGTTTGGCGAGCATGGGCCAGGTGGCATTCAGCTATTATCCGGCCGAATTCCCCCACAGCACCTTAGCCGGAGAGATGGCCATTCTGGGCAGCAACCCATTGGCAATTGCTGCCGCTACAACAGAATTTTCACTATTGGCGTGCGAACCTTGTCAGGCTGAATTCAAAGCTGCCGGAATTGTATCCTTCGGTAACGCAAGCACAGGCGCGTACGAATTAATAACCACGAAACCAGTCACCAGTGTTGATGATATCAGGGGTCTGAAAATTCGCGCCCCCGGCCTGCTATGGGAACGTTGGATAGAATCTGTCGGTGCGGTTTCAGTATCGGTGCCAGCCAGTGAAACATACGAAAACATTTCGCGGGGTCAACTTGATGGGTCGATGACATCAGTGGGATCGCTAAAAAGCCTGTCGCTTTGGGATGAGACGAAATACGTAACTATGATCGGGCTTGGATCATTCCGTTCATGGGGTGTTTTGTCGGCAGGTGAATCGCATTGGGCAGGGCTAAGCCTAGAAATGCGCCGTATATATCTGAACAACGCAGCCGCCGGCATTTTGGGGACTTCGCGGGCGTACATGGCAAAAGATGCCGTTGCCCGGGACGAATCAAAGGAAAAGAACGTAACGTTCCTAGAGCCTGGCGAAACCTTGCTCGCCGCATCGGAAGCATTCCTGGCATCAGACCGCGCCACAATCATCGAGAATGCAAAAAATGACATGGGCATTGCCGATCCTGAACCCCTCATGGATGTATATGCGGCTCTGATCATCAAATGGGAAGAAAAATACGCGGGCCTGTCTGTTGATGACGATTTTGACACGATGGTGCAAATGCTGAAAGAAGAAGTCTACGACACGCTGGATGCAGCCACCTACGGTCAGTAAAAACCAAACTGACACTCTGGAAAACGCGCCGGTCATAATCGGCGCGTTTTTTGTTTAGGATTTTGGGAAAATTCCCATCTGTTTGGCAATCACCTGAAGCATCACTTCGTTTGCTCCGCCGCCAACAGCGGTCTGACGCGCCTCACGATGCACCCGCGAAATGAACGTGTCGTTCATCATCGCCTGCCCCCCCCAGAACTGGGTCAGTTCCATCGGGATTTCCATCGACATCCGACCAATCATATATTTAGCCATCGAGGCCAGTTTTGTCACATCCTGCCCGTCCAGATGAACCTCTAGCGCGCGATACAACAGAGACCGAACACCTTCGATCCGGGTTTGCATTTCAGCAATTTTGAAATAAATCACCTGATTGTCCAACAGCGGTTTGCCAAAGGCGATCCGCTGGCGCAAGTAATCAACCGTTTCCGAAATCGCAATGTCCAACATCCGCCACGAGCGGGCAACAACGAACAGACGCTCTTCCTGGAACTGTTCCATCTGATAGATAAACCCGCGCCCCTCTTCGCCAATTCGGTTGGCCTGCGGAATGCGCACATCATCAAAGAACAGCAACGCTGTATCGGACGAACGATAGCCCACTTTATCAAGCTTTTTGCCGACGCTAACCCCCGGTGTATCCAGTGGCACAACAATCAGAGATTTGTTTTTATGCGGCGCATTTTCGGTGCCGGTATTAACCAGAAGACATATCCAGTCGCCTTGAATACCGTTGGTGATCCACATTTTCGACCCGTTGATGATGTAATCACCACCATCTTTGCGTGCTGTGGTTTTCAGGCTGGCCACATCGGATCCGGCCCCGGCCTCGCTGACGCCAATACAACCGACCAGATCACCGGCGATTGTCGGTCTCAGAAACTCGACCTTAAGCCGGTCACTTCCGTGATTGGCCAGCGCCGGGGTGCACATATTGGTTTGCACGCCGATGGCAGAACAAATCCCCATCGTGCTGATCGTACCCAATTCCTCGGCAAAGGCAATCTCGTAGGATAGATCCAATCCCATGCCGCCATCATCCGGTGATTTCCCGATGCCCAGCAAACCGGCATCTGCAAAGGCTTTCATCACCTTATGGGCCGGGAAAATTCCTTCGGCTTCCCATTCGTCGACAAAAGGGTTCACATGTTTGTTGATGACGGCGCGGGTTAACCGGCGAAGTTCTTCATGTTCCTGAGTCCAGATCATTGGTTTGCCTCGTCTTTCGGTTTGCGTAATACGACAAGGGATGCTTCCCCAACCTGAGAAATTTGTCCATCCGAACTACAGATGCGAACCTCAAGACAGATGGTGCCCGACCGACTCGAAGCACGGCGCTCCAGGACCATCGCACTGGCGGTCAGGGTATCTCCCACAAATGCCGGTGTCAGAAAACGCCAAGGGCCAAGTTTGTCCATCGCGACCAGGCTTTCCCCAATCACATTTCCGATCGACGCCATTGCTTGTGCCACCGGATAAGGCCCATGCGCAATAGCGCGGCCAAACCTGTTGTTTGAACTCGTATTGATCGGATGATGAGCGTCAAACAGATCCGCATGCCGGGAAATTCGTTCAGCGCTACAGTCGATATCTGGCAAGGAAATAACCTTGCCGGAAGTTAGTGTTTCGTACCAATAGATTTCAGTTGTTTTCATAGTATCCTCCTGTCATCAAAATACCATCGATGCCAAAATAAATACAGTAAATTTAGCTGTTTAGACCTACCTTTATTGGGTTGACATCTTGGAAAGAGGTAGCATTTCCTGACTGAGCCCTTTCAGTTTTTCCGCGTCTATCTGGGCAGAGATCCCAATAGCGCTGACAGCCAGAAATGGCGCGTTGATGCCATTTTCAATGGTGACAGCAACTGTTGTGATCCCAATTGAAAAATTTCCTTCGTCGACAGCAAACCCGCGATCCCGAGTCTCCTGCAAATTGTTGTACCAATTTTCAAATTCGATAGGTCGGGCAAGGCGAGCTTGCTTGAACAGGTGCTCGATTTCCGATTTGGGCAGTGGGCTTTGGGCCGCAAAACAACGCCCAAGAGCACCGACAAACATTGGAAGTCGCTGGCCAATCCGCATGGATATCTGAACCGCAGAAACGGGTTCTGCGCGATCCACCAGCAACACGCGATTATTGTCCACGGCTTGCCAAAGGTTCATCGCCACATCAAATTTCAACGCAATGCGTTGTAATTCAGGATGCAGAACTCGAATGTGATTTTCGCGATCCAGAGCCCCTCGGGCCAGCGAAACCACACCAATTGAAATCACATAGGTCTTTGAAATTGGATCAAACCCTGCCAACCCTTCATGCACCAGTGTTCTAAGCAAATTAAAACAGGTTGATGGGTTTAGTCCCAGATCGCGAGCTACTTGCGTTACGCGCACGCCAGCCTTTGCTTTTTGCAGATACCTCAACACCGCGACGCCATTGACCAGCGCCCCAACCAGCTTTTCGTTCGATGCGTCGGTCATGGGTGCCCCGTTCATGAATAGCATTCTCACAAGAGAATACCACGGCAGTCGTAAAAAAGTAAAGGCCCGTTTGGGTGTTGTCAAAAGAAACTCACTTGAGGCACCCGCTTTTGGTAAAATATTAGCACCGCTATTGCGAATGGGTTTCAATATAGAGAATGCTATGCTAAACGCAGAGATGCACACCCCGAAAATGGATACGGAACATGACAACATTTGTAGACGCTGACGTTTTTGAGCGACGCCCACTGGCTGAGCGAGCAGCATGACAAAAGGGGCCAATGCAACGCGAAGTTTGGACCAGATGCCGCCGCAGTCGAGCTATGCCGAGCTGACCGGAATCGATGTCGTGTCAGTCGCCCCGGATTGCGTTGTGTGCAGAATGAAAGTGACTGATTCCTTGGCCAACCGCAACGGTGCGCTGCATGGCGGAGCGTTAATGACGCTGGCCGATAATGCGGCAGGAACGTCAGCCTTCATCAACATTCCTGCGGACAAAACCAACACCACCATCGAGAGCAAGACAAACTTCCTGCGCAGCGTGAGTGTCGGAGACACAGTGACCGCGCGTTGCGAGCCGCTGCACCTCGGTCGTACGTTGATCGTTCTCCAAATCACCATGACACGCGGTGACGGAAAAACTGCTGCTGTCACAACCCAGACCCATATGATCCTTGACTGGTCCAAGTGACCTAACGCAAAGAAAAAACGAATTCAATATCACAAACCGACGCAATCAAAGCGGGTCCACATGCGGCCTAGGAACAATATCTGGCGCAAGGAAAGTTCATGATCCAGCGAGCAAAAACACAGGGCAGCCCGCAGAAACAGAAACTGTCTGCGCGATTGTCGTCACCCGCGGACGGTTGGGTCCACAAACGTGGCCATGATCTTGCGTGATGAAAGTGTTCGGACGATGTCCGCGCAGATGCTAACATAATGAGACCGGCCCAATGACAATTGCTCCCATCTTGCTCTTTTTGGTTTGGGGGGCGACGGCTTGGGCAACCCTTGGTGGGGGTAGCGCCGCAGCCAGCATCGCAGGTGCGGCGCTTTTGGTCTTTTTCATAATCGAACTACGCAAAATTGCGCGGTTCGGGTTGATACTACTTTTGGTTAGCCTAATCTTGGTGGGGATACATTTTTATCGTGGCTCACTTGATGGGGAGCTTCTGGAAAAGGCTGTTGAGCGCGCGGCGTTTCTGGCCTTTTTTCTGATTTCGTTATTCTTTCTGCAAAGCGCCTCGGCCACATCAGCGTTGGTGCGTCGTTCCGGTGAGGCCCTGGTCAACCAGCCACCAGGGCGGCGCTATTTGGCCCTGACATTCGGGGGCACAATTTTTGGACTACTGATGAGCCTCGGTTCCTTGACTCTGCTGGGAACGATGATCCGGCAGGGTGTTAAAAACAGTAGCAATGTAAAGGCCCGGGATATCCGCTTGCGGCGCATGACACTGGCCTTGTTGCGAAGTTTCGTGGATACAAGTTTTCCCCTACGGAGCAACACTGGCGATAGCCTATCTGTGTATCGGTTGGCTGATGGATCGTCTCGATCCTTCTCGCAAAGGGCAAAGCCCCACTACCGGTGGCGCGCCGCTGTCCGAGCTGTTGCCGCTAGTTTTT
>JAESQH010000115.1 GCA_016765235.1 Paracoccaceae bacterium | reverse complement strand
CATAAAACAATGCGCCTTGTGCTTCCTGTTTTGGGCCCATCATCGTTAGCAATCTCCTATATCAATAAGGAGATTGAATCAGCCAAACGCACCAAAATCAAGTGGAGTTTTTCAACAGAATAGGCCGAAAGCGCTTGTCGAGCCAACAATTAAGGGTTCACAAAGCTCACCCACCGGCCCTTTTGAATGATCATGATCAACGTCTGCTTTTCCACCACCCATACGGGTCCCATATATGAGGTGGGGGGGAAATAACCCCCTAATAGCTACCCTACTCATCATGTATTATTCTTATAGTGTTATTTATTTATCTTAATAATAATAGATACTTACCTATACATACCCTTACTTGATTAGGGGTGTTCCACAGAGACCACCGGAGTCAGACCAACCTTCTCCCTGAACACCCTGCTCATGATGTCCTTTGCCTCAGCCTCAAAGTTTCCGTTCACAAGCACAGCATCATGAATGGGCAGTCCTGTTATGTTCCTGTCTTTCAGAGCAAGCAGAACATCAACAAGGATATCGGCCTCTAGCCGCATGATTTGCATGCCAACTCCAGCCCCGAACCGATGAACAATGAGCGGATGCCGCTTACCAACTGCCGCCAACACATCTTTCAGCGATATACTCGCGGAGATGGTCTTCCGCGCTCCCTTTGGCAGACGTCCAAGTGGCTTGCTGGCATTTATTGCCGCCTGAATGACCTTCTTGATCCCGGGTCGACAGCTTGTGGGGATGCCGTACTCTGACAGGTCGTAAAGATCACCGTCAGGAGGGACTGCCCCCTCTATTCCGTAGAGCAGCAAGAGACCCACCTGGCCATAGTCCAACTCAACAACGCTGTCGTCGTCCAGGATGATGCTGTCCAGGCGCTGGGCATGTGTCATGGGTTGCCAAAACCCACCATAGAGCCTGCCACTCTGAGCAAAGTCGGAGTTATTGAATATTCGCTTCATGTGACGGTTATGAAGGTTGGACTCTGGGTTGGTACACTCGATCTCTGCTGCTTCCAGCCATTCATTGATGACTTGCATTTGCTGCCTGAGGGTGTTCGTCTCTTCTGTGTCGTCGTACTCTTCCAGTTCGCCGGGTTTGTCGGCCCTCGGTTTCGGCCCTCGCAGCAGAATAACCTCTTCTTCTGGTGAGCGCCCGATATCGGTAAAGGTGAGACCAAAGTGCTTAATCAGGTTCATCAGCCTTGATCCTGCCGCAAGGATTGTCTGCTTGCCGTTGACCGCAAAGGTCAGGGCCTCATCCAAGATGGTGAACTTGCGTTGTCCCTTTGTTAAGGCAATGAAAGACATCTCTTCAGCAGCCATTACCTTGAGGATGTCAGGCAGGACTTTGCCAAGTGCAGTGCCCTTGTAGCGGGATTTCCTGCGCAAAACCTGATTGCTCTGGGTGAGGTGAACCTGACCACCCGTGACCTCCAACTCACGGTGAATCAGATCACAAACAACAGCTTCAACCGTGGCCTCGTAGGTGACCTGAGCGGCAGCACTGCGCTTTCGTTTGCGCGTCTGATAGTAGTCCTCATACCCATCCATGAACCCTAGGACGTCCCGCACCAATTCGGTCATGGCTGCTGAAGCACTCCGTCGATGCGGGTCAAACGGGCGCGCTGGAATGGCGGATGCTGGAGGTGCGTTCGGGTCTTGCTCTGTTGTGTCTTTCATGGCTGCAAACTACCTACTTGATTGGATTGCGTCATCCAGTCGCACAATACGTCCAGATTAAATCCGGCCCCATCACGGACAGTGGGAGGCGATGCAATAATATTATTTTCTCTCTCATAAAGCCGGTCAACTTCGCCTTGACCCGATTCGTTTCCCATGGCACATTATTGATCGAGAATTTGGCACTGAAAAGCGGAGAATGTGATCTCACAACAAGTATTTCGAAGAGGGTTTTTTTGCCAAACTGACCCAACACCAGCCTCGAAGATAGCTGGTTCGCGGATGCTAAACATGGTGGAAAACCGTGGGCCGGCGGGTAGAGGTTCGAGTCCACTTCGCGAACCCTTTCCGAACCTTAAACAGAAAGCTGACCGTGATTACTCCCTTATAAACAAGGGGTTACAATGAGGGTTGATACTTCTCCTGGGCACCAATCCTCCGAATATATTGCGTGTTGACCCGAAGCCGGGTCAACGATTGAGGATTGAAAATGACGAATTATCTTTATCAAAACGATTTACCGGACGATCTGGACCTTGGGCCAGTTGTTGCGATTGATTCCGAGACCATGGGGTTGTTTCCGCACCGCGATCGTTTGTGTGTAATTCAATTGTCGTCAGGTGACGGCAATGCGCATCTAGTGCAGATATCACAAGACCAGTCGGAATCTCCCAATCTTTGCAAAATGCTGGCTGACCCCGAGGTGTTAAAACTTTTCCATTTCGGGCGTTTTGATATTGCCGTGATGCTGAACCGTTTCAACGTTGTGACTGCGCCGGTGTTTTGCACAAAGATAGCCTCGAAACTGGTGCGGACTTACACCGATCGGCACGGTTTGAAAAACCTTTTGCAAGAGTTGCTGAAGGTGGATATCTCCAAACAGCAGCAATCTTCGGATTGGGGTGCGCCGGTGCTTAGCAAAGCCCAGATCGAATATGCGGCCTCGGATGTTTTATATCTGCACCGTCTGATGGACATCCTGAAGGAACGTTTGGCGCGGGAAGGTCGCACGGAAATGGCGCAGGCATGTTTCGATTTTTTACCCCACCGCGCTGCGCTGGATCTGGCTGGTTGGCCCGACGTCGACATATTTTCGCATTGAAATTGAGAAACTACGCTATACCTATGCTGCAACCGATACCTGCGGAGATTGGCTAAATGGGTCTGGGAATTGGCGGATATACACGGTTTGTCACAATTACCAAGGTCATTTTGCCCCTGATCGCCATTGGATTGCTCGGGACGGTATTTCTGTTCACCACGGATGATAGTCTGGATGGCGGATTCTCCTTTACCAAAGCTGAACTGGACACGCTGGATTCCGGCATGCGGATTGTTAAGCCCCGAATGTTTGGGAGCATTTCGAATGGTGATTTGTACAATTTCGTGGCGGATGCGTTACTGCCAGACTCGCTTACACCAAGTTTGGTCGAGGCGCTGAATATTTCCGGCGAGATTCAATTCCAGACCGGCGGTACTGTTCAGCTTAGCGCTGGCAAGGCTGAATTTATGTTGGAAGGCAATCTGATCCGCCTCAGTGGCGGGATGTTGGTGGTGACGGCAGACGGCGCGCGGGTAACTGGCGAGGGGCTGTTAGCCGACCTCAACACTGGTAACTTGACCAGCAACGGGGCTGTTTCGGCAACCAGTCCTTTGGGTAACATACAGGCGGGAAACTTCCGAGTTGAGCTTGTCGGGGTGGATAACGAAGAAAAGCAGATGATTTGGTTTGAAAACGGCGTTATGCTTAGCTTCAGACCGGAAAGCTGGACAAACGAAGAGGCGACGACCGAATGATGAAATCCGTTACACTGGCCGCGTTTCTGGCAATATTGTCCTTTTCCTATGTCGGCACAGTGCTTGCTCAAGGCGCACAAGTGCCGTTCGCCGGATTGAATATAGGCGCAAGTTCGACTGTAGAGATTTCGGCTGATTCCTTAAGTATTGACCAAGATTCCGGTAAGGCAATTTTCGCGGGCAATGTCATCGCTGGTATCGAAAATATGCGCCTAAGCGCTGATGTTGTCGAAGTGGTTTATGCCGCTGGAACCGAAGGTGGAACCGGCGCTATTTCAGGATTGATCGCCCGAGGCAATGTTGTCTTTTCTAATGGTATAGAGGCCGCCGAAGGCGATTTCGCTGATCTCGATCTTGAAGCCGGCGAAATAATCATGACAGGCAATGTGATCTTGACCCAAGGCGCAAACGCGCTGTCGGGCCAGTCGTTACGCATCGATTTGAACACCGGAACTGCGTTAATCGAGGGCCGCGTGCAAACCATCTTCCAGACCGGAGGAAGCGAGTGAGCGATACTCCGGAGTTAACGATTACGGACGGTTCTTCGGGGCTAACGATCTCGCACATCGGTAAAAGTTATGGGCGCCGCCCCGTGTTGCGCGATATTTCCATGAAGCTACGGCGGGGCGAGGTTGTCGCTTTGCTCGGGCCAAACGGGGCGGGTAAAACGACCTGTTTTTATACAGTTGCAGGGCTGGTTTTACCGGATTCAGGGTCGGTATTTATCGACGGTGTCGACGCAACGCTTTTACCAATGTATCGCCGTGCCAAGCTGGGGATCGGTTATTTGCCACAAGAGGCCAGCATTTTTCGCGGCATGTCTGTCGAGGATAACATTCGCGCCGTGTTGGAATTGTCGATCAAAGGTCGCGAACATCGCAATCACATGCTGGATGAACTGTTGGCCGAATTCTCCATCACACACCTGCGCCGCGCTGCTGCTATTTCCCTTTCAGGTGGAGAGCGCCGCCGCGTCGAGATCGCGCGTTGTTTGGCAGGCCAACCCAAATACGTCCTGCTGGACGAACCATTTGCAGGCGTTGATCCTATCGCCGTCGGAGAAATTCGTGACCTCGTTTCTCAGTTAAAAAACAGGGGGATAGGCGTTTTAATCACAGATCATAACGTCCGTGAAACCTTGGATATTGTAGATCGGGCATATATCTTGCATGATGGGAAGGTTCTGAAAAGCGGAACGCCCGCAGAAGTTGTGGAAGACATTAACGTCCGTCGGGTCTATCTGGGAGAACAATTCCGGTATTGACGCCTCGGTTTGATCAGGAAAATCCTGCTAGATGGCGCTTGGACCCAGATTAGAAGTCAGCCAAACCCAACGCTTAAGCATGACGCCACAGTTGCGGCAGGCGATTTCGTTGTTGCAGATGTCAAACGCGGAACTGGCGGATCATGTCGCTGAAGAGGTCGAAAAGAATCCGTTGTTGGAGCTGGTCGAGCCCGAAGAACCACACGATGATCTCGAGCCTACTACCGAACGTTTGCCGCGGGGCAACACGGAACCGTTTGCCGCGATCCCCAGCACAGTGTCATATGGAGACCTGGAGGGATTTGATCCGATAGCGAATATCGAAGACGAAAAAACTTTGCGCGATTTGCTTCGCGAGCAAATTTATCTCTCCGATAGAAATCCGGCGCGGGCCGCTTGCGCGCTGGTCTTGATAGACGAGCTGGACGAACATGGCTGGCTTACCGCGCCGCTGTTTGAAATCGCCGACCGTCTAGGCGTTCCCCAAGCCGCAATCGAGGAGGCATTGGAAACCCTGCAAGCCTGCGATCCCGTCGGAATTGGTGCGCGAGACTTACAAGAATGCCTTGAAATTCAGCTTAAAGATGCGGGAAACTTTACCCGGATAATGCAAGTTCTAACCGCCAATCTGGATGCATTGGCGGCCAATGATTTGGCGAAACTGGAGGCGCTCGCCAAAGTGCCGCGCACCGAACTGGATGACGCCATCAGCGCGCTGCGCCAGCTTAATCCCAGGCCCGCCGCGCATTTTGATAACGGTTTCGTTCAGATCGCAATTGCCGATGTTACCGTCAGCCCCAGTGCGGTTGGTGGCTGGGCGGTGGAATTGAACACCGACGCGTTGCCCAAGGCGTTGGTGAACGAAAAATACTTCAGCGAAGTTGCCAAAGACGGCTCCGAAGCATCTGAATTCGTNACCGAGTGCCGCGCCAACGCCCGCTTTTTGGTCAAGGCAATGGATCAGCGGGCTAAAACAATATTGCGAGTAGCCACCGTGATTGTCCGCCATCAGAACCGGTTTTTTGATGAAGGGATTAACGGCCTGCGCCCGCTAACCCTCGCGACGGTCGCAAAAGAACTAGACATCCACGAATCGACTGTCAGCCGCGTGACCAACGGGAAATACCTATATTGCCAGCGAGGAACGTGCGAAATGCGGTTCTTTTTTGTTCAGGGAATCGGGCGTAACGACGGTGGCCAAGATATCGCCGCCCCCGTCGTTCGGGAGAAAATTCGGAAACTAGTGGCAGAAGAACTGCCGAATTTCGTGCTGTCTGACGAAAAAATCGCAAAAATGCTACAAGATGACGGTGTAGATGTTGCACGCAGGACCGTTGCGAAATATCGTGAGGCCATGGGTATACAATCTTCGAGTCGCCGGCGACGTAAGCACATTTAATTTGGGGCTGCGTTGAACCAGCAATTAACCAATATTATATGTGTTTAGTGGATGTTGACACTGGAAGCGTCTACCCCTAGGTTCCGCGCGCTGTGGAGCCGGGCATTTTAACCCATCGTCGGACCATAGTTCGACTAACCTCGGGGAGAGATCATGAGAATTCAGATCAACGGAAAACAAATCGATGTGGGCGCAGCCCTAACCGAACACGTGGAAAAAAATCTAAATACGGCTGTCGGAAAGTATTCCGAGCACCCGATTGATGCGAACGTGACTTTTTCCAAAGACAGCCATGAATTCGTTTGTGATATCTCNGTACACTTNTCTACAGGCCTGAATGCGCAAGCCAAAGGCCGTGCGGGNGACGTATACGATTCCTTTGAAGGTGCNGTTAACCGTCTGGAAACGCAGTTGCGNCGCTACAAGCGCCGCCTGAAAGGCCATCACAAAGAACGCAAAAATCCGATCGAAGCAATGGGCGTTCCGTCCTATATTATTGCGGCCGGNTCGGATNCCGACGAGCCTGAAACCCTACAGCCAATCATCGTTGCCGAGATGGAGACTAAAGTTCAGACTCTATCAGTTGGCGAGGCGGTGATGCAGATGGAATTGTCGGGTGCAGCGATGCTCGTNTTCCGAAATACCACNCACGGAGGTGTGAANGTNGTTCATGCCCGTGAGGATGGAAACATCGGCTGGATAGACCCACGTAACATTAAGTAGTCGTTAACGGCTACACTATAAAAAGAGACCCGGTATGGNGCTTTCTGAAATCCTGTCGGCGGATGCTGTTGTTTCGCAGTTGAACGCCACAAGTAAAAAACGTCTGTTGCAAGAAATTGCACGGGTGGCTGATGATGTTTATGGCCTGCCTTGTAAGGACATATTCACCGCCCTTCAGAATCGTGAATTGCTGGGACCTACCGGCATGGGAAATGGTGTCGCCATTCCCCATGCGCGGCTTTCGTGTCTGGAAGAAGTAAAAGGGATTTTTGTTCGCCTTGAACATCCCGTCGATTACGAATCCGTTGATCGCCAGCCAGTTGATCTGGTGTTCGCCCTGTTTGCCCCCGAAGGCGCTGGCGCGATGCATCTGAAATCGTTGGCACGTGTATCGAGGACTTTGCGGGATCAAACGATTTGCGCGAAGCTGCGTTCATCCGATGATCCGAACGCATTATTTGCAATTTTGACGGCTGGTCAGTCTTCCAAAGCGGCTTGATAGTCGGTGAACCCGAAACGCCCGTAATCCACTGAATATGCTTTACGTGCCAGATTTTCCGTCTGGCGCGTATATATTTCATCCAATGTGAAAATATGATCCGGCTTGATCGGCGCGCCGATTGTTGGTGTGGGCAGGTCCTGAACCGATTCAACATACCTGAACCCCGCATCCATCAGCCCCTCTTTTACAATAATCGAAATAGGAACGGCGGAATTGAAGCCTGTCAAAAACGACATCTGGCTGTCCCATAACCCGTCTTTGCGAATGCTGGTCTGGCCGGAAAGATTATCTTTCAAGAACCGTAAAAATCCATGAAATGCAGCGCGGTGTTGGCCAATGCTGTATCCGTCGTTCTCCAACGATTTTCGGGTAGCACCCTCCATCACATCCAGATCAGGTAGGGCGACACCGAAATAGTTAACCAACTGTTCACGAATAACTGCATAGGTTCCGGGCGCGGTCGGGAAAATTTTGGACATAAATGCACTGTATGCTCGCGTCAAAGGATGCCGAACAGCGGTGAGTATCGTGTGGTCGGGGTTGGCCACCATCCATTCAAACAACGTGCGTTGGTTGTGGCCAGTATGTAAAATCTTTCTGTCCATCACCGCATCTGAATACCGCCCACTCGGCGTCACACCTTCGTCAATCGTGTTCATCCAGCGCAGAACTTCCTCGTTTGGGCCACCGGGAATGGGGACGAAAAGGATCGGTTGGCTGATGCAGGAAACCATCTTGGGGATATTCGCGCGACGCAGCGGATCAAAACTGGCTTGCGGTTGTATGTCATCCTCGTTCCAATGCGAAAGGGTTGCTTGCATTTCGTCGTAGTTCTCAACCTTATCCCTGAGCGAGCCGGGGTTCTGCCGCCGAATAGTTTCCTTAACGGCCTTTAATACCTCATCCTGCCCAAGGAACTGCGCGATCCCGTTCATTACCGAGACATCTCGTTGTTCGGGGTAATGCACCCAAAAGGCCGTCTGGCCGCTTTTTTGCAATATATTGCGCACATCCTGAAAGTACGATTCCTGTTCCGCGCGATATTCCTTAAATTCCTGTGCGTCAAAAACGATCTTCCCACCGCGCCGGTCAGGGGCGTCATGCAGCAGCCACTGGTCCGTTTTTCGCGCGATCTCCAGCGAAATGAAACTTTGCAAAACATCCCGCTGTAAAATTATCTTGGCGCATTTCGGGTCTTTCAACGCCATATGGGCGGTTCGTTGGTCGTGGTCGTGAAATACCCTGAATCCGGCTATTCCGTCCCCCGCATCTTTGATCATCGCTTTGATCAGCGACTCGGGTGATTTTTCACGCTCGACCAAATCCAGCCCCAGAAAATCTTTGCTTTTGGGGTAACCGATGAACGAAGGGTTAAACAATTCGCCGTGGCAGGTGACGCCGGAATACTGGCTTAACGACTGCTCCAACAAGTTTGAACCGCTTCGCATGGACCCGAAGATTGCGAAATATTTAAATCGTCCGCTCATTTCTGCGCTTTAAGGCCTGCTATTGTTTGAATACTCCCTGCCGGACGTTCTAGTAGCGTGACGTCAATGTCGACCCCGATATTTTTCAGATTATGGGCAAAGTCGGATAAACGGGACGTGTCGGCCATATCCGGCAGAATAATTGGCGCTTGCGATTCAGCCTCGCCCAATGTGGCAGATAGTGCGGCATGTGGATTAGACAGCACCTCGCCCAAAGGCCAGACATTATAGGTGCAATTGGTTTTGGATGATTTGAGGCTTTCTAAAAACCCGCGCTCACGGGCGATGATTGTCGTCGCGTTGGTGCGCAGATAATCGGCATTTTCGATGTTGCGGTTTAGCAGTTCCAGTAACCAGCCGTGTTGGATGAAATGTAAATTCGCGTGTGGGTCGTTCAGAAGAAATTTCCCGATCTTGGGCAGGTCGCAAATTTCGTAATGGAATTTTAACCCTGTTTCGCGGGTGTTCCAAACAAGGTTGCAAAGAAAGTTTTCAGGTGCCAGATCACGAATAGCAGCGGAATTCGACACTCCACCGGCACCGATTGATCTACCATTAGCGAACCGCACGCTGGTTTTAGCAAACAGACGACCGTGAGGTTGTACGCCAGCGTGTGTGTTTTGCCAGTCATCAAATTTCGGAAACACAGCATTGTAACCCGTAAACACGTGGTACGGTTTCACGGTTGGCGAGTATTCCTCATGCCATTGGCACGGCGCGCGCCCATGCATATAAAGCCCGCTTCTGCCGGTTTTACGTCGGTTTGTCGCGATCTCTATGCTCTCGAAATTTGGCGCTGCTTTAGCGTCTCCCGCCAAGATATCTGGCAAAGGGTTAAGGAATCGCTGATACAATTCGGTAGCGCCTGCCCAAATTTTCCGAACAAAGAACGCGTCGATCNTTCCGAGNAAATCCAAATGGTCATNGTAAAACGCTGTCGGTTTTCCTTGGTGATCAAAANGCGAGAACAACAATGCCCGNGACTCGATTGTTCTGGCATGGTTCCGGGCCAGCGTTTGAAAATACGACTCGTCCGATATCCAGCATTTGCGAAAATACGCGTCGTTTTGTGGTTTGGCCGGGTCGTTTAAAATGGCTTCGAGCGTTTGGCGGCTTAGGCACCACCATTGGCTTCCGATATGTGGCCGTATTCCGTTTGGAATGCGACGTTTGAAGCGCAATTTCCGTTGAACTTCGACCCACAAATCAAATATCCGCCGTTGCTTTTTCCACGAAAACGGGAAACTAAGCGTAAATCTTTCGATCCCTAGTCCGCCCGTAATCCAGTTGTTATCACCGATCGCGACACTTTCGATGAAGTCCACATCGGAGTTTTCTTGCAAAAACGCAACGAAATCGGCTAACGCACGGATTGGCAGACTGTCGCCGCTGATCAACATCACATGCCCGACGTCCGGCCACTTTTCCAGAATATCAGCGGTCATTCCCAGCGTCGCCTCCACCAGCGAAAAGTGTCCCCATTCGCATTCAACACGCTTGGCCCAAAGAATATCGGAGTGGTTGAACAGCGAGGTTTTAAACTTGTTGAACCTGTCGGCTGACACAGTTTGATCGACATGAATACACACATTCAGACCAGCGTCGGACAAAAATCGGACGACCTGCGCAACGCGGTCAAGGTGGTGATCCGCGAGGATAGCAATTGCCGGAGTCATGCCCATCCACCAAGCGACATCAGGCCCAAATCTTCAAGTTGGCGCCAGTCTTCGAACTTTTTGGAATGCGCGTGGTTAAGAACCGTGCCTGTTCCGTTCGCGGCCTTATAGGCCCGATACTCGCGCCCGCCCGCGTAATGTTGCCGTCGCGTTTCTTCGCGAACGGCTTTGTGGGCTAGATCCGGCAAGAATTTGGTGTGCAGCAAACAGCCGCAGATTTTTTCGCCACCCCAATCCTCGAATGTTTTGTTTAATCCGCGCGGTAGCAAAGTGTGAGTGGAGCTGACGAAAACATTTCCACGGGCCCATTTTACCAGCGGAATCTTATTCAACGCGGGTGCTTGATCAGGGTTCTCCGCGAACAAGACACGTTGGCGTGGGCCGCCTTGGATCCACAAATTGCCATACTTTTTGTTAAGCTTTTGAGTGTAGTTTCCACTGTCAAAATGCGTCAGGGTTTTGAACGGGCTTTGCCCCGGAACATACTCCTGATCCTCCAGCGAGGTTGTCGGATACATATCCACCAACAACGCCCCGAATGACTGGATGGACGACGCATCCAACCAGTCTGTTAACGCGCGAAGGGGTCGAGTGTCGCAATATGGATAGACTAAAAATTCGTCCACATCGACGATCAGACACCAGTGACTGCGCGCGTATTTCCTTAATAGATTGTTAACCCAATCCATCCCGAAATTCGAACGCTTATAGCTACGATCGGAGTGCCACAAGGAAACGTCCGGCTGTGCGGCAAGGAATTCACCGGTGCCATCGTCGGATGCGTTATCAATGAAGAAGAAATGGTTAACGCCTAAATTGCGGTAGTAGTCGAGGAAGTACGAAAGGCGGTGGCGCTCGTTATGGACCGTTGAAAACAGGAATATATCGTCTGGTTTACGTGCGTTTGACCGGTTCTTAACCAGCGTAACTTCGCGGCGCTTCCGCAACGCGCGGAGCCTGCGCCGACGACGTTGAAGACGAAGGTAATATGATTCAACGAATCTGGAAATAATTAGCATTAGTTACCATACAAATTTTTTATTCACTGTCGGTTAGAATAGTGTCAATATTATGAAAATGCATCCGCCAATTTGGAAGTTCAGGCGGTTTTTTTGCCAAGCTGTGCAAAATACTGTCAGAGGTTGCAAGCTCACGAATTTTATCGCTCCAATCGCGCTGGTTGTCAGTGCCGATATAGACGGGCGCATCGCCTGCGATCTCGTGAAAGCTGGGCAAATTCGAACAGATGACCGGCACTCGCATTTGAAGTGCTTCCACCAAAGGATACCCGAAACCTTCCGCGAACGACGGGAACAACAGCGCCCTTGCACCTTTCATTAATGACCCAAGGTGTTCGTCAGGCATCCGCCCATTTTCAAACACGGTTTTTCCCATAAAGGGCGCGGAATCAAGCGTGTTGAAAACGGCGTCATTCAACCAACCGCGCCGACCGATAATGTGAAGATGCGGGATTTCGCTTTCTGGTAAAGTGTCGTGAAAGCCGGCCCAGATATCTAATAACAGTTTGTGATTTTTGCGCGGTTCAATCGTGCCAAGGCAAACGAAATACGGGGTAGCTGAAGGGCGCGGCTTGTTGGTCATCGGAAGCGGGTCTGTCCCTAGCAGAACAACGCGACCATCGACTTTCGTTCCCCATTCTTTGAACCAGTGTTGCATGCGCTGTTCAGTGTCACTGGAATTGTAAATGAAGAGGTCGGCATTTCGCGTCAGCGCTTGCACGCGCCTGCCGAAATTCGTTGTGCTTTTTAGCGTTGCATACTGCGGAAAATCGATTGGTATTAGATCATGGATCATAGCGACGATTTTGCCCGCCCCGCTGCGCCTTAGTTTTGGCCAAAGGCTTGGCACCAGTTTTTCATGGCCGACGTTTAGATAGGTAAATCCGGTTGGCGCGTGGGTTTTCAGACCATACCCAAGAAACGGCCAGGAAATGGCAAGGCACTTGATGGTGGCCCTAATCGGAGCGGCTGCGCGGCGTTTCCGGCGGCCAAATACTGCGCCAACTCCGGGTTTATCCCATGGGCCGTTTTGTTGGATTAGCGTATATAGCTCTCGCATGGATTTTTGGTTCAGAAGCGCGGTCTGCCCACCGAAGCGGGCGAGGAAAAGCACAGGGTTTGGGGAGTTCAGGAAATGCTCGATATAGGCGCGCTCCACCCGGTCTATGCCGGTTAGAAACCCTCGACTAACACCAGATATCGTGCGCGAAATATCAAGTACTACAGTGGTTTTGCTGCCTTTATGCGTCATGTTCGCCTTACAATCCGGCGGCTGTTTGTTTGCTGAATTCCGCCAGATCGGTTTTCAGGTATCCGGCTTTTGATCCGCAATCATAACGCTCCCCCTGGAAAGAGTACCCGTAAACCTTGCCANCATCGCGCGCCTCGTCAATTGCGTATTGGATNAGNGGGCGATCAACCAGTGTCATGATCTCTTTTGGAATGGACTTTGTAGCTGGCAAGAAGCGAGTGCCGAGGCCAGCGACTGGAAAAATTGCTTTGGTAACTTTGCGTTTCAAGGTGAATTGCGTCCGAAGTTAATTGATGCGCTAAATTGGTGCCGACAATAAATCCTAAAATTGTCTAAGTACACTCTAATAGTGTATTTGAGGGCCAGAATTGGTTAGAACTTTGTCTACAGAATGAAGCGTTGAAATACGGCTAACTTCATTTGTAAACCGTCGATGATAGCCGGTTAATTGTACTAACGGTTGGGTGCGTACCGAGCGTCCAAACACGCCGCCCCGATGAAGCCAGTATCCGTCCTTGAACCGCACCTGAAAGTACCGAGGGGACGGTAGGAGCTGGATGACGCTAACGCATTTACCCTCGTTAACCATCTTGCGGGCAGTTTCGCGCATCCATTCTTGATCACGAGGGACAGCGCACAGGACGATATGCTCGGATTTGTTTGTAGCAAAGAGGCGAAAATCGGAAGGCGGTATGGAGAATTCGCTCGGTTTTGGCTGCCGCTGCAAACCTTCGGACATGCCGTTGCCAAGGCCCTCCATCAGTGGGGTGACGTCGCGACGCCGGAGCTTGTGCTGTTCCACGAGAACCGTCAGGCGGATTAACTGTTCGTTAGTAAAACCCTTCAGCGCGGGGCTGCTGTCGTCCTTCATGTGGGTCTTGCAAAAGTAGGCTTTGCTCGCGCCAATCTCGAACAGGTCGGTCGGGGTGCGATTTTCGGTGCGCCGTTCGCTGGCCGCATAGTGGTGATGGACTTGTGCGTGCGGGACAATTGCCGCCTTCCATCCCGCTTGATCCAGCCGCAATTTTGCATCGGTTTCGTCCAGAAAGAACCTGAAGCTTTCGTCGAAACCATTGATTTCCAACAGCGCTGATTTGCGAAACGCCATGTTTGTACCGATCAGCTTGATGGGCGTTTCCGATGAGGGCTCAAAAACCTCGAATGGCGTTTCTGCAATTTCNAAAGGGTGGTCCTGCCCCGTNAGATCAAAGCGCATCGCCCCCCATTGGCGGCTAATCCCGTTGCGGCCCCGCGTGAAACCGGTTGTGGCGCCGACTTGTGCGGTAACAAAAGGTGAAATCAGTCGTTCCAGCCAAGGNGGGTCAGGGATGGCGTCATCGTCACAAAACGCNANGATATCTCCCGATGCAACGGNAATTCCGGCGTTTCTGGCGGCCGAGATNTTGGCNGTNGTGAANGGNATGTACTTAANATCGTTAACGAAAGGTAAAGGCGNNNTGTCNGCNACNACNATAACCTCGANATTGTCGTGTGTNTGNTGGCGCAAGCTTTGCAGCAACCGCAGCAGATGTTCGGGNCGTTTCTGGCTGACNANNATCAGGCTGACNGGCGTAGNTTTCATGCCATTCCTTGATCGAGCAGNATNTTTTCNATACGGNCGATGTCCACGGGATTGTTCAATTCCCAGAATGCANGGNCTTTGGCGTTAACTTCNACACATTGGACGGGGACGTTGTTTTCCATGAAACGCAATTGTTCCAATCCCTCCCAATGCTCCAGTTTACCCTCATCCCAATCGGGATATTGCCGAAGGATTGCGGCGCGGTAGGCGTAGACGCCGACGTGGTGGAAAACGGGTACATCCTCATGCGGTTCAAACCGGCGGCCTGTGTAAGGCAGCACTTCTTTGGAGAAATAGAGGGCCTTGCCGGAGGCATCAAACACCGCCGTTGTTCCGCCAACACGCCCATTTTCACGGTCTTCCTGAAAACCATTTAAGGCGGTTGCATCACAGCGTAAAACGGGTGTGGCCATGGCAACCTTCGGGTCCAACATTGCGGCGACGACATCGTCAATGAACCAAGGCGGAGTCAGTGGGGCGTCGCCTTGAAGGTTAACTACAACGTCAAATCCTTCAAAATGGTTAAGAGCCTCCGCGCAGCGTTCGGTTCCGTTTCGGCAGTTTGACGACGTCATTATGACCTCGGCGCCGAAACCTTCTGCAGCGTCTTTAATGCGGATGTCGTCCGTTGCCACGATAACGCGGTCGGCGCTTTCAACCTGTTGGGCCGCTTCCCAAGTTCGCTGGATCAAGCTGCGCGGTTCCCCGTTCGCGCCGCGTAATTCGGCCAACGCCTTACCGGGAAAACGGCCCGAGGCGTAGCGTGCCGGAATGACGAGCAGTACGGGCATTCAGCCTTGGACCAGATCAACGCCGGGTGCGTAGGCGATGAAAAACGGGTTCTCGTAAATCGGTTTGCCATAAGTTAACGGAGTGTGATCGTCGAAGCGCACAACTTGCCCGCCTGCGCCAACCAATACGGCATGGCCTGCCGCCGTATCCCATTCCATAGTGCGGCCAAGACGTGGATAAAGGTCAGCCTCGCCAGCGGCTACCAGACAGAATTTTAACGATGATCCGGCGCTCTGGAAGGCGTTAACTTTGTATTTACCAATGTAGTCATCCGTGGCCTGATCGCGATGCGACTTGGAGGCGACAACGGTTAACGAATTGTTATCGGGTTTGGTAACCGAAATATTGTTGATCTCGCCAACAACATCAGGATCAAATGCGCCAAGCTCCTCGACCGTTTGCCCATCGGCTTGCGTATAAAACAGACGTTGGCGGGCAGGGGCATAGACGACACCAAGCACAGGCTTTCCATCTTCAATTAACGCAATGTTAACGGTGAAATCGCCGCGACGATGGACAAATTCTTTGGTGCCATCCAGCGGATCAACGATGAAAAACCGATCAGCAGAAACGCTGTGACTGTCGGATTGTTCTTCGGTAACGATTTCGATGTCGGGGAAGGCGGCGCGCAGGCCTGCGAAGATCAAGGCGTCGGCGGCCTCGTCAGCGGCAGTGACAGGGCTGTTGTCGGATTTCAATTTCACGTCGAAATCGTCGCCCTCGTAAATTTTCATGATCTCGCCACCGGCAAGAATGGACAGGCGGCGGATTTCGGAAATAATTTTGGTGTTTGGCATTTGTTAAAGCCTTTTGCATATGATGTGCGGATAATGTTATGGCTATATGCACGCAAGTAGCGGTTTTGGGCAAGGCGTGTTTTCCGATGGGCCAAGGGATTGTTAATGGAAATCAAGACTAAAGTTAACAGAACTTTATTCGGCGCAAGCTTGACGTTCATGGAATTGTTGTTTCATTCAATAGTCAGAAGTGCGCGAAAATCCAGCGGAAACGCAACGCTTGGATTGGGCATCGAGATGCTGCAAAGCTTGATAATGCTGGCTGTATTCTTTGCGCTTTTTACCGTTCTCGGAATGCGGTCAGCGGCCATTCGCGGGGATTTCGTTATTTTCCTACTTACGGGAATTTTCCTGTTTTTAGTTCACAACAAGGCTGTGAAATCGGCCATGAGTGCTGTGTCGCCGCTTGGCGGGATTACATTGCACCGGCCAATTAGTTCGCTTCTAAACTTGCTGGCATCCGTTCTATCAGGTCTGTATTTGCAAGTGTTGGCGTTCGCGATAATATTGCTGGTGATCCATCTCATGAGGGGTGGATTGGAGTTTTATAAGCCCGCCGGCCTAATTTTCCCATTTTTCATGGCCTGGGCAAGCGGGATTGCAATTGGTCTGATGTTCGGAGTTTTAACACCATTCGCGCCGAAGTTTATACCGATGCTGGCGATCCTCTATCGACGTGCCAATATGATCGCCAGCGGCAAGATGCTGCCTGCGAATTACATGTCGGCAACAATGATAACGTGGTTCGACTGGAACCCGCTGTTTCACACAATTGACCAAGCACGCGGAGCGGCGTTTGTTAACTATTTTCCACGATATACCAATATGGAATACCCTGTGTATTTGTCGTTGACGTTGGTGATGATCGCTATGATGATTGAGTTCTGGCTTCGGAAAAATATGAGCGAAAGTTGGGGGAAAAGGTCTAAATTATGAGTGAAGAAAAACCTAAAGGTACGCTTGCATTGCAGACTATTGCGATGCCTGCCGATACAAACGCCAATGGCGATATTTTCGGTGGCTGGTTGATGGCGCAAATGGATTTGGGGGCTTCGGTCGTTGCGCGCACGCGTTCTAACGGCAAAGTTGCGACGGTTGCCGTGAATGCGATGGCGTTCCACAAGCCCGTGCATGTCGGGGATTTGGTGACGATCTATTCGGAATTGGTGAAAGAAGGCACCACATCGATGCATGTTGGGGTCGAGGCGTGGATCACCCGACTGCCGGAAGGCATCCGCTTGAAGGTGACGGAGGCCAAGTTCGTTTTTGTCGCTGTGGACGGTGAAGGGAATAAAAGGACGCTATCTTGACTACGAGTAAAGAACTGGAAGCGTTACTAGGTAAAGAGGTTGGCCTTTCTCGCTGGTTTCTGATGGATCAGGAGCGCATCGGACTTTTTGCTGATGTGACCGAAGACCAACAATTCATTCATGTTGATCCCGATATGGCCAAAGCGACGCCTTTCGGTGGCACGATTGCCCACGGATTTTTAACGTTGTCGATGTTAAGCGCCATGTCTGAGGAGGCAGTGCCGCAAGTTGAAGGTCTGAAACACAGCGTCAATTATGGGTTCGAGCGTATCCGTTTCATCTCACCCGTCCACGCGGGGAGTCGGATACGTGGACGTTTCGTTCTGATTGCAATCAAACCGGGATCTGCAGAGATTACGCAAACCATGAAAGTGACGGTTGAAATCGAGGGCAACGACAAGCCCGCGCTGGTCGCTGAATGGATAACGCGGCACTATTTTTCTTAAGGAATATGAATCTGTTCGCTCAAAACCCATAGATTCTGCGTTTACTTCAACAAAACGTGAAAAAGACACCTTGTAGGCGGTTGTAGCCTGCAAAAACGCCTCCTATATACCCTTCAAACGATCTCTGCATTTGGGGGTCACCTTATGGGAAGAGGTGCGGGGGCCAAAATGGACCCGAACTTCACACTCGCCGTTTGAAAGGAAGACAAGATGTCTAAAGTTATCGGTATTGACCTTGGAACTACCAACTCCTGCGTGGCCATCATGGATGGTGCGCAAGCTAAAGTTATTGAAAACTCCGAAGGCGCGCGCACAACGCCGTCCATCGTAGGCTTCACAGACGACGAGCGTCTGGTTGGTCAGGCTGCTAAACGTCAGGCCGTTACAAACCCTGAAAACACGCTTTCCGCCATTAAACGTCTTGTTGGTCGCCGGATTGATGACGCGATGGTTACGAAAGATATGGACATGGTTCCATACAAGATCGTTGACAGTGGTCAGGGCGACGCATGGGTTGAAGCACAGGGTGAGAAATACTCCCCTTCGCAGATCTCCGCGTTTATCTTGGGCAAAATGAAAGAAACCGCCGAGGATTATCTTGGCCAAGGTGTAACGCAAGCCGTTATCACCGTTCCTGCGTATTTCAACGATGCACAGCGTCAGGCAACCAAAGACGCGGGCAAAATTGCCGGGCTTGAAGTTCTGCGTATCATCAACGAGCCGACAGCGGCTGCGCTGGCATATGGCCTCGATAAAGAAGGCGGCAAAACGATTGCTGTATTCGACCTTGGTGGCGGTACTTTCGATGTATCCATTCTGGAAATCGACGACGGCCTGTTCGAAGTGAAATCGACCAATGGCGACACGTTCCTTGGTGGTGAAGATTTCGATATGCGTATCGTGGAATACCTCGTCAAAGAATTCAAGAAAGACACGGGCGTTGATCTGAAGAAAGACAAGATGGCGCTGCAACGTCTGAAAGAGGGTGCAGAAAAAGCCAAGATCGAACTTTCCTCGGCCAGTCAGACCGAGCTGAATATGCCGTTCATCACAATGGACCCGAAAACCAGCCAGCCTTTGCACTTGGTCATGAAGTTGACCCGCGCGAAACTGGAATCGCTGGTTGGCGACTTGATCAAAGCATCTCTGAAGCCTTGTGCGGCTGCGTTGAAAGACGCAGGCCTGACCAAAGCGGACATCGACGAAGTTGTTCTGGTTGGCGGCATGACCCGCATGCCAAAAGTGATCGAAGAGGTAACAGCTTTCTTCGGTAAAGAGCCACACAAAGGCGTTAACCCTGACGAAGTTGTTGCCATGGGCGCAGCCATTCAAGCCGGTATCCTTCAGGGCGACGTTAAAGACGTTGTTCTTCTGGATGTGACGCCTCTGTCGCTTGGTATCGAAACTTTGGGCGGTGTGTTTACCCGTCTTATTGATCGCAACACTACGATCCCAACGAAAAAGGGTCAGGTGTTCTCGACCGCCGAAGATAACCAGAACGCTGTGACAATTCGTGTGTTCCAAGGTGAGCGCGAGATGGCGACCGACAATAAGATGCTCGGCCAGTTCAATCTTGAGGCTATCCCGCCAGCGCCGCGCGGTGTACCTCAGATCGAAGTTGCTTTCGACATCGATGCCAACGGTATTGTTTCCGTGTCCGCCAAAGACAAGGGCACTGGTAAAGAGCAGAAGATTACCATTCAAGCATCCGGTGGCCTTTCTGACGAGGATATCGAAGCAATGGTTCGTGAAGCCGAGGAAAATGCCGAGGCCGATAAAGAGAAGAAGGAAATGGTCGAGGCGCGTAACTCCGCTGAAAGCCTGATCCACAGCACCGAGAAATCGGTCGAGGAACACGGCGAGAAGGTTGATCCGACAACTGTTGAAGTTATAGAAATGTCGATCAAAAACCTGAAGGAAGCGCTGGAAGGTGACGACGCCGAAGCCATCAAGGTTCGCAGTCAGGATTTGACCGAGGCCGCGATGAAACTGGGCGAGGCCATCTACAAGGAACAGCAGGAAGTTGCTGAAGCCGAAGCGGCCACCGCGGAGGGCGGAGTTGATGACAGCGATGTTGTTGACGCGGACTTCGAGGACCTCGACGAAGAAGACAAAGCCTAATTTAGGCTTGCAACAATTCTGGCCCGTCCGTAATTGGGCGGGCCGTTTTGTTTGGATAAAGGGATTTTCCGCATGGCAAAACGTGATTATTATGACGTGCTCGGGGCCGATAACGGTTCAGATGCCGCCGCGCTGAAAAAAGCCTATCGCCGCAAGGTGAAGGAATTGCACCCCGACCAAAACCAGGACAACCCGAACGCCGAAGAGCAGTTCAAAGAGGTCAATGAGGCCTACGACATCCTGAAGAACGTCGAGAAGAAGGCCGCCTATGACCGGTATGGTCATGCTGCATTCGAGGGTGGCACAGGTGCGAGCGCAGGCAACGGGTTCCGACCGGGACAAGGCGATTTCGGCAGCGCGTTTTCGGATGTGTTCGACGATCTGTTCGGCGGCTTTACTGGTGGCGGTGGCCGTCGCGGTGGGCAACGGGCCACACGTGGCTCGGACTTACGGTATAATCTGGGCGTGACGCTTGAAGAAGCGTATATCGGCAAGCAAGCGACGATTTCTGTACCAAGTTCAGTGGGTTGCGATACCTGCAACGGAACTGGCGCAGAGGGCGGGGCCGAACCTACGACCTGCCCAACCTGTTCAGGCATGGGCAAGGTGCGTGCCCAACAAGGGTTCTTTACGGTTGAACGTAGTTGCCCGACGTGTTCGGGCCGTGGTCAAATCATCAAAAACCCTTGCGTAACTTGCGCGGGTGCGGGGCGCGTTCAGAAGAACCGTTCCTTGAACGTGAACATTCCAGCGGGCGTTGAAACGGGCACACGCATTCGCTTGGCCGCCGAGGGCGAAGCAGGTTTGCGTGGCGGGCCAACGGGTGATTTGTACATCTTCATCGAAGTGCAACCACACGAAATATTCGAGCGTGAAAACCAGAACCTGTTCTGCCAAATCCCGATTTCAATGGCAACCGCTGCCATTGGCGGCGAACTTGAAGCGCCGACACTGGATGGTGGACGTTCCCGCGTGAAGGTTCATGCGGGCGTGCAATCAGGTAAACAGTTGCGGCTGCGCGGTAAAGGTATGCCCTCCTTGCGCGGCGGTGCCGCTGGCGATTTGTATATCGAACTGGCGGTTGAAACACCGGTTAATCTGAC
>JAESQH010000114.1 GCA_016765235.1 Paracoccaceae bacterium | reverse complement strand
TTTTGCCAGCACGCCTGCCGTTTTGGTGCGAAACTCGATTGTTCCGCGCTTGTCATCAATTGGATTGCACGCGGCAGAACAAGCCGCTTGCAATTCAGCAATTGCATCGTCGTCCAGCTTGGTTCCAATAATTGCCTTGGCAGCGTCATCAACAACCAGCACGGTCGGAGCGACAGCCCCGAGCGTTACGCGTGCTTGCGTTACCACACCAGTTGCATCCAGCGTCAGGTTTACACCCGCTGCGGAAACAGCAATGTCCATCTCCGTTCTTGGAATGAACCGCAAGTACGCATCGCCGGAGTTATCGGCGCGCGCTGGCAGATAGATCGACGTAATAATCTCGCCTTTAGTCAGCGATGTTTTGCTCGGTCCAATCGGAATATCGACCACCGGACATTCCCGCGTTCCATCCGGCCCGACAATTCTGGCAACGGCGTTGGCTGCAACCATCGCCGGCACACTATCGGCCGCAGGCGAAGCATTACAAAGGTTCCCAACGAGCGTTGCACGCCCCTGAACTTGCGTAGAACCAATCAGCTCCATCGCTTCAACGACACCGGGCCAAAGCGCGACAAGAGCGGCGTGTTCGCCCATCTCGGCGCCTGACACGGCTGCACCGATACGGAACCCGCCATCCTCGGCAGTGATATCGCACATTCCTGCGATATGTTTAATGTCTACGATCAGCTCTGGCTCGACCAGCGCCAAGCGCAATTGAACCAAAACGTCAGTTCCGCCTGCCAACACGCGCGAAACTCCGTCACATGTGCTTAACAACTCGACTGCCTGTTCTGTGGTATCGGGCGCTTCAAAACGCATAGCGCTGCCTCCTGTATTAAAGGTGATTTCCCGGTCACTCTTTCAAAAATACACTACTTTGCCAATCGGAAAATTTGCAATGTTACACTGCGTATTTCTAGGTGCGTTTGGAAATCCAGTCAGGCACGATACCGCTGTCAATTATATACCCAGCGACATCCTTACCTGCAAACAAACCGTATTCCGTGATCAGTATAGTCTTTACGCCAATTGCAGCGCCACCCAACACATCCGTGTGCAGGGTATCACCAACCATCGCGATCCTGTCGCGCGGGATTGAGGGGTCAACTTTTGCCAAAGCCAAATCATAAACGTTGGTGAATGGTTTTCCGAAAAATTCTGGTTTGATTCCCGTGCGATGCCGCAGGTCGTGTGCATACCAGCCCGGCTCAAGCGACAATCCCGTTTCACGCGGTGCAACAATATCAGGGTTCCCGACAAGCACAGGGCGTGGGTTTCGCTTCAGGCTGGAAATCAACATATCCTGANGCGCGTCNGTCCACGGCGCGCTGCCCAGCAGGATNAANCCCNCGACTTGGTCGNAAAGGTCNNGGTCCAGNGACAGNCGCACACAGGGAACCGGAAAATCTTCCAGTTTGGAATGCTCCAGTGCCATAACACCCCAAAGTTTCTCTGGTCGCCCAGTTAACCCAACGCTTAATGCGTCACGGCTGGCTATTACGTCGGATTGTTTGAAATCAAAGCCAAACTTGCGGTATTTGGCCAAGGAAACCTCCGGCGGTAGCGAAGCCCCGTTGGTGACCACAAACACTTGTTTACCAGCGGCTTGCAACGCTGCCACCCGTTCAGGTGCACCCTCTATAACCGTATCGCCGACATTCAAAACGCCGAACGCATCTAGCAGAAAAACATCGAACTGGTCCGCCAGTTCGCCAATATTTTCTACATAGGCAGATCGCGCAGGAAACTTCGCGTTAGGCAAAGCATCCCGCACTTTTTCGTATTGAGCAAAGGCCCAATCAGCATCAGATGCCATGGGTAATCCTAGATGATTGCGCCACGAACTTTGGCGGATATAAACTCGCCTATAACAACGGCGACCAGAATTACAGCCAATATTAGCGAAACCTGCGGCCATGCCAGCGTGTTCAGCGACGATTGCAACTGCAACCCGATGCCACCAGCCCCGACGAGACCCAATACTGTGGATTCGCGGATGTTGATGTCCCAGCGGAACACAGCAATCCCCGCAAAGGCTGGAAGGATTTGTGGCACGATACCGTATGCCATAACCTGCCAGCGGTTTGCGCCTGTTGCAGTGATCGCCTCGACCTGATTTTCGTCGATCTCCTCAATCGCTTCGTATAGCAACTTGGCGCAAAACCCGATGGACCGGATGGAGATCGCAACCATACCGGCAAACACCCCCGGCCCGATGATCGACACCAGCAACAATGCCCAGATCAGCGAATTGATGGAGCGTGTCGATACGATAATCAACAACGCAATCGGGCGAATGAATAGCTTGCTNGGTGTTGTGTTTCTCGCGGCNAGAAAGGCAATAGGAACCCCCATGANTAGCGCNAAAATCGTACCCAGCGTNGCTATATTCANNGTATCCCAGATAGGCTTGCCNAGTTGCGTGATATAGCTCCAGCGTGGCGGCATTGCCCGCCCACCNATNTCCGCAGCAATGCGAGGCGCATCATAAACGAAGAACCACGTGGTCTGGTCNGANATTTTCATCCANCTNACGTAGAAGATAATCCCCGCGGCCATCCACATCGCCCAACGGATTAGTTGGGAATTTCGATCCCGAACTTGCCAGACTTTTAAGCCGTTTTTTTCTTTGATAGGCATTACTGAACCCTCGCTCTGATAATGCCCGAGATATACTCAAGCGCCATAACCACGACTATGATGATCAACAGAATCGCCGCCACGGTGTCGAATTCATAACGGTCAAACGCCGTGTTCAACGTCGCGCCGATACCACCAGNNCCCACCAGTCCTAGAACGGCAGATTCGCGGAAGTTGATGTCGAGACGATAGATCGACAACCCGATTAATCGTGGCATAATCTGCGGTTGCACTCCGAAGTTAATCCATTGCAACCAACTTGAACCGGTCGCCTTTACGGCCTCGGCCTGCACTTTGTTCATGTCCTCGATCTCCTCGGCCAGTAGTTTGGCTAGGAAACCGATGGTGGCGAAACTTAACGTCAGAAAACCTGCCAACGGGCCGAACCCGAAGATCGCCACGAACAGGATTGCCACGATAATTTCGTTCAATGCCCGTGAGATTGAAATGATAAAGCGGCAGACCAGATACACCGGCAAAGGTGCGATATTGCGCGCCGCGCCAAGTGCAATCGGGATCGAGATCGCGATGCCGACAACGGTTGATGTCACCGTCATAATCACGCTCTCGATCATACCTTCTTTGATGTCGGTAGCCCGTGATCCGAAATCAGGGTGCAGGAAGGCGGCAACAAACCGACGNCCACGNTCCANNCCNAAATANACNCGCTGCCAGTTCACTTCCATCGAGCCAAGCGCCATGAAAAAATACACCACAGCGATGATCAGAAAGGCCCAACGGATCGTCGGGTTCTTGATGAATGGTGGTTTCTTCCAAGGCGTGCCGATTTGGGATTCGAGTGTCACGCTCACGCTTCACCCTCCTCGTCGGTCACAGTCTCGATGGTGGCTTCCCAGTCCTCTTCGCCGTAAATACGGGTCAGAACGTCCGGGGTCAGTTCCGTCGGGCCACCGTCAAAGATGATTGCACCCTCGTTCAACGCCACCACGCGCTGCACAAACATTTGCGCCAAGTTCACGTCGTGGATGTTGATGATCGCGGCCAAACCACGCTCGCGACACATCTCGGTAATCAAGCGCATAATCTCGCGCGAAGTCTTTGGGTCCAGCGACGCCGTCGGTTCGTCCACCAGCAATAACGCCGGATCTTGAATTAGCGCGCGGCAGATACCAACACGTTGGCGCTGACCGCCAGAAAGCTCGTCTGCGCGTTTATCTGCCATATGCAATAGGCCAACGCGATCGAGCAAGCGGTAAGCCTCGTCCACATCGGATTGCGGGAATTTACGCAAGAAACTGCGCCAGAAACCGACATAACCAAGACGACCCGACAGGACGTTTTCCATCACCGTCAGACGTTCAACCAAAGCATATTCCTGAAAAATCATACCCATACGGCGGCGCTCGCGGCGCAGTGCGCTCGATCCCAGTGACGTTAAATTTACACCGTCTAACGTAGCCGAGCCGCTGGTCGGGTCAACAAGGCGATTAATGCAACGGATCAGTGTGCTTTTTCCAGCACCGGACGGCCCGATAAGCGCAATCACTTGCCCTTTGGCCACCTCCAGATCGACGTCGCTAAGCGCTTTGTCTCCGGTTTTGTAAACTTTAGTGAGTTTTTCTAACTTCAACATCTATTCAGACCCTAACCCCAAAAAAAGTGCCCGCGCATANGCATACGCNGGCACCAATATTTTTTTCAATTTACTCGCANGAGTATGATACGCCGTTTGCCGTATCGATTTTGCGAATAACTTCCCAGAACTCTTGATAAGTCATTGGCAGGAACTGGCCTTCATTCGATTTCTCGAATTCTGTCTGAAGCGATGTGCCGTCCCATTCAAAATCGAAGAATGCGTTACGGATTTTGGCCGCAAGTTCAGGTTCGAGGTTGTGTGCAACACCAAAACCGGTTGTCGGGAAAGTTTGCGATTTGTAGATCGAAATCACATCTTCCGCATTTACAACTCCACGCCGGATCATACGGCTAAGAACCGAGTTTGCTATGGAAGCAGCCGGGTAATCTTTATTGGCAACACCAAGAATGGAGTTGTCATGCTTACCCGAGAACGCAGGTTCGAAATCACGATCTGGCAACATATCAAAATCGGCTTTCAGGATCGCCGAAGGCGCCTTGAAACCGGAGTTTGAAGTTGGCGAAGTAAAGGCAAGTACGCCACCTTTGATATCTTCAACTTTTTCGATGCCCGAACCAGGGTAGGTCAGGATTTCCATCTCGTAGCCAAACCCACCGTCAAGCGATGCCATGATAGTGAACGGGTTAAAGCCCGCGCAGTTAACGGCCAACGGGTTGGAGCCAGTGTTGAAGCCTGCAATATGTAAACGACCGGAGCGCATAGCCTCAATCTGTGCAGCATTTGACTGAACCGGGAAGAACACGACATCCTTGCCGGTTACTTCTTCCAGATAGACAAGGAAATCCGCCCAAGCGCTTTTATAAACAGCCGGATCTTCAACCGGTGTGTAAGCAAAAATCAGCGTGTCTGGGTTAACCCAGTCGGCTGGATCGGTGGGTGCATCTGCCAAAAGATCGCCATTGCGGTCGCAATAACGGTCATCCAACGTGCCGCGCGGGCAATCTTCTTGCGCTTGCGCCGCCCCGAAACTGGAAACCAACGCCACTGCGGCAACGCTCATCAAATATTTAGTTTTTATCATTTTATCCTCCTTGTTGATTTTATTGGGCGAATTAGGGCCGATTACCCCGAAAAACGCAAACATTATTGTTTCAGTTGTTCAATTTTGTTCAATTTCGATCAAACATTCCATTATAAACACCAAAAAAAACACCTAAATGAGTGTACACTAACGACAACCAATATGGTGCGCGGATAAGCGTCAGCAAATCTGGTGCGTTTTTTCTAGCAACCACTTGCCTAAACTTTGTGAATGCGCATGTTAGGGACAGCTTAACTTATACACCTACATGGAACCTAAAAATGACCATCACCCGCGAGCAAATACTAGACGTCCTTCGCACTATCGAAGACCCGTTCAGCAAGAAAGACATTGTNANCGCTGACATCGTGCGTGCCCTGACTGTCGAAGGTGGTGACGTCCGTTTCGTTATGGAAGTCGAANCCGCCCAAGGCGTTGCAATGGAAGCAATCCGCGCAGCCGCCGTTGAAAAACTNGANGCNCTNTCGGGNGTCGANAANGTTTCCGCNNTATTAACCGCCCANTCCAGCCCCGGCGCNCCACCAAATCTNGGNGGAGGNGCTAAACGCGCNGCCCCTGCTGGCCCNCAAAACATCCCCGGCGTTAAGAAGATCGTGGCNATTGCGTCNGGTAAAGGCGGTGTGGGTAAATCTACGGTTTCGGCCAACCTTGCTGTGGCCTTGGCCGCCGAAGGTCTAAAGGTCGGGTTGCTGGATGCGGACATCTACGGNCCNTCACAACCCCGCATGATGGGAATCTCCGATCGCCCTAAATCACCNGACGGNAAACTGATTATACCGCTGACCAATCACGGTGTAACGATGATGTCCATGGGCCTGATGATGAAGGAAGACGAAGCCGTTGTTTGGCGTGGCCCCATGTTGATGGGCGCTTTGCAACAAATGCTTAATCAAGTGCAATGGGGCGAGTTGGACCTGTTGTTGATCGACCTGCCTCCGGGCACGGGTGACGTTCAGTTGACACTTTCCCAGAAAACCGAAATTGCAGGGGCCATTGTTGTATCCACCCCTCAAGATATTGCATTACTTGATGCCCGTAAGGCCATGGATATGTTCCGTAAAACATCTACAAATGTGTTGGGCATAATCGAGAATATGTCGACCCATATCTGTTCGGAGTGCGGCCATGAAGAACACATCTTCGGACATGGTGGCGCTAAAGCCGAAGCCGAAAAGAAAGGCTTTACGTTCCTTGGCGAGATTCCGTTGGATATCACCATTCGTACCGCGTCTGACAACGGCGCACCTATCGTCATAAGTGAGCCAGACGGCGGACCGGCCGCAGCGTTCCGAGATATTGCGCGCAAGTTGATCGCTGACGGTATAATCTGACGCGTCGCCGCCGTTCACGGCGAACATCAATTAAGAATTGAGTCATAAGAGTTAACAATGCCTTACAAAATAAAACACCTAAGTATTCAAGGCGATGGCATTACGGACGGGCCAAATGGCCCGATTTACATCCCGTTCGCTTTAACGGGCGAGCTGGTCGAAGGCGAGATCGACGGCAACCGCATCCCTAAACCGCGGATCGTTGAACCGTCCAGTGATCGCGTCAAAGCACCCTGCCCGCATTTCAAAACGTGTGGAGGGTGTTCGATGCAACATGCTTCGGACACGTTTCTAGCGGATTGGAAAACCAATGTAGTGCGCAATGCACTTGCAGCACATGACCTGAAGTCCGAATTCCGCCCGATAATTACCTCGCCAGCACAATCGCGCAGACGGGCAACGTTTGCCGCGCAGCGCACTAAGAAGGGCGTGCTGATCGGATTCCACGGCCGAGCTTCGGATACGGTGGTGGATATCCCGTCGTGCAAACTACTGCACCCTGACCTTATGGCCACAATGCCCGCGTTGGAGGCGTTGACCAAGATTGGTGCATCCCGCAAGGCTGGAATTTCCATTTCCGTCACTCAATCGGCTGCGGGTTCTGATGTTAGCGTTCTAGATGCCAAAGAAGCTGGCGGCCCGATGATGGTTGAGTTGGGTGCATTGGTCGAACAATTCAAACTCTCGCGCCTAAGCTGGAACGGTGAAGTGGTCGCGATGCGCGCCGCGCCTGTTCAGACATTTGACGGTATCACCGTATCACCACCGGTCAGCGCGTTTCTGCAAGCCACACAATCCGGACAGATTGCGATAACAAAGACGGTTCTGGAAGCCGTGGGTGACGCAAAACGCATCGTTGACCTGTTCGCCGGATGTGGAACGTTTTCACTGCCGCTTGCCAAACAGGCGCAGGTTTTGGCGGTTGAAGGCGAAGCACCGTTGCTGGATTCACTCGACGCGGCGTGGCGCAACGCGGACGGGTTGAAAACACTGGAAACGCACAAGCGTGACCTGTTTCGCAACCCGATGCTTAAGGAAGACTTAAAGAAAATCGACGCAGTGGTCCTAGACCCGCCCCGCGCTGGGGCAAAAGCGCAGTGCGAGGCGCTGGCCGAGGCCAACCTCGCCCGAATTGTATTCGTTTCGTGTAATCCCGTTACGTTCGCCAGAGATGCTAAGATTTTGGTTAACGCGGGATACACCATTGATTGGGTGCAAGTCATCGATCAGTTCCGCTGGTCCGCCCATGTCGAGTTGGTAGCGCTCTTTACCAAAAATTAACATCCTTGGAGCTAGGGAATACGTTTTTCGGTAATCGCGATGCCTGTAGAGTGGATTCACCAAAATATACGCTGTTGCCATCCAATATTCCCACAACATCTTTGGGCGCAGGACCTAATTCCAAACACAACGGCGAAATAGCCTATTTACGACCGGACCTCCAGACAACGTTTAAGCTTGGCTGCCTGAACGCTCATTTACAGAAATAAAGTAATTAGTGGTGCCCGGGGGCGGATTTGAACCACCGACACGCGAATTTTCAATCCGCTGCTCTAC
>JAESQH010000113.1 GCA_016765235.1 Paracoccaceae bacterium | reverse complement strand
CTGACCACGCCTCGCCGGTGAAATCCTTGTCCATGCCGGCCATGATCTTCATCAGCGTCGATTTACCGGAGCCGTTGTTGCCGACCACACCGATTTTTACGCCGGGGAGGAAGGAAAGGTGGATGTCCTCGAATAATTTCTTGCCGCCGGGGAAGGTCTTGGAGACCCCTTCCATATGGTAAACGTATTGATAAGAAGCCATGGTGCTACCCTTTGAATGAAAGTCGTTTGGGGCGTTTTATCCAAAGGCGCGCGGCGGGGCAATGCATAAGCGTTGACAGGCGCGGATTGTGCGGGGAAAAGGGTAGGATGTTAGGATTTCCGAAAGCTATTGATGGTATGCGAGTTGGCCTGCTGGGCGGCTCGTTTGATCCGCCGCACGCAGGACATGTACATATTACGCTGCAAGCTTTGCGGCGGTTTGGGCTGGATCGGGTTTGGTGGCTGGTTAGTCCGGGGAATCCGTTGAAGGCGGATGGGCCTGCGCCGATTGCGAAGCGGATGGCGGCGTGTTTGGAAATTATGCAGCATCCGAAGGTCGAGGTGACGGATATCGAGGTGCAGCTTGGAACGCGATTCACGGCGGATACGATTGAGGCCTTGCAGGGGCACTTTCCGAACGTGAATTTTGTTTGGCTAATGGGGGCCGATAATCTGTCGAGTGTTCACAAATGGGAGCGTTGGGAGTGGATTTTCGAGAATGTGCCGGTTGGTGTTACCTCTCGACCTGACGAAGATATTAATGCGGCGCGATCGAAGGCGGCGGTGAAATATCGGGCGGCGCGGTTGCCTGCCTTGAATGCCAAACGCTTGCCACTTCTACAGCCACCTGCGTGGTGCCTATTGGATGGGCCGGTCGTTGATATTTCGTCGACCGAAATTCGCGCCAATGGAGGCTGGCTGAAATAGTGGGCGGGTAAGGCTAAGAGTTGGGAAACGGCGTTGATGTAAAAATGATTGGAGAAAGTCCTCTTAGGCGCTGGCGGCGATCGCGCCGCCTGCGGACCGTTCAATTTTGCGGGTGACCTCCAAATCCAGCAGGGCAGACATGACATCTTGGGCGGGTTGTAAAGTTTGGCGAACGAGGATGTCTTCTTGCACAGGTGAGGACCCGATTAGTGACATTAATGTTCTGGTCAGCGTTTTATCTGGTCGTTTCGCTTTCGGGCGTGGCGGCGGGATTTCTGGCGGGGCTTGCGGGGGTGTTGCGAGAGCCTCGATTATATCGGCGGCACAGCGTACTAGGGTGGCGCCATCGCGGATCAACATGTTGCATCCGGCCGCGCGCCCGTCCATTGGATTTCCCGGGACGGCCATAACTTCGCGGCCCTGATCAAGGGCGTTTTTTCGCGGTAATAAGGCTGCCGGATTTGCTCGCGCCCTCCACCACTAAAACGGCTTGGGCGAGGCCGGATATGATGCGGTTCCGGCGCGGAAAATGGCGAGCTTGGGGTTGCAATCCGATCGGCATTTCAGAGACACGTAAGCCATTTTCCAAAATGTCATGTGCCAAAGCACTGTTTTCTTTGGGGTAAATTGTGTCTACACCACCAGCTAGAACAGCGATGGTGCCGCCTTTTAGGGCAGCTTTATGGGCTTCGGCGTCGATGCCGCGCGCAAGGCCGGACACGATCACATAGCCTTCGGACGATAATTCCTGAGATAGTTTGGCAGCNATCCGTCGGCCAAGCGACGACGAATTTCGCGCGCCGACGAAAGCCACGCTGGTTCGAAAGGCAATGGACGGATCGCCGAGCGCCCACAGAATCGGCGGTGGGTCTTGGATTGTTGCCAATCTAGGCGGATAATTTGCAGCCCCCAAAAACAGAAGTTCGGCGCCGATTTCTTTGCCAGCGGTGTACTCGATTTCTGCTGATTGACGTGACATAGGCTGGTAGTTCGCCACGCCGGATTTCGCCGCGATACTTGGTAAAATATCCAGCGCCGCCGCCACGCTGCCGTGTTCGCGAACGAGCCTTATAAAGGTGACGGGACCGACGCGGCGCGATCTGTAAAGGCGCAACCAGTCGAGTTTGTCGGCATGGTTAACGGGTAGTGCCGACAGCGGGATTTTGGCGGAGCGGAGGGGAATTGCGGACATGGATTACCTTTCTGATTCCCTTCATGGTGGCGGAATTTGGTTAAGCGATGATTAACCGGTTTTCGGGGCTGGTATGTTCGGGGGTTGGGCGTAAGCTACAGCGGATTTTGATGCAGGAGCGACCATGAACAAACCTAGAATATTACTGACCCGCAAGTGGCCCGGAAGCGTGGAAAAGGCGGCGGCGGAGCTGTTCGATGTTACGTATAATCCCGAGGACCGCCCGATGAACCGGGCGGAGATGCGAGCGGCGCTGGAAAGCTATGATGCGGTGTTGGCGACGGTGACGGATGACGTAAATGTGGGGACGTTTACGAATTTGAAACCTTTGGCGCAGATACTCGCAAATTATGGAGTCGGATATAGCCATATTGACATTGAAGGAGCGCGCACGGCGGGGATAACAGTTACAAATACACCGGATGTTTTGAACGATTGCACGGCTGATTTGGCCATGACGTTGCTGATGATGGCGGCGCGTCGTGCTGGGGAAGGTGAGCGCGAGGTTCGGGCTGGAAAATGGACGGGCTGGCGGCCCACACATATGATTGGCACNAGTGTTACGGGTAAAACGCTGGGGATNATCGGGTTTGGNCGGATAGGCCAAGCNATGGCNCGGCGCGCNCATTTTGGGTTTGGNATGAAGATATTGGTGCAAAGNCGATCCCCTGTNGATNCGGAGATTTTGGCGNANACGGAGGCCGTTCAGCTTGATACAATTGAGGANTTACTGCCGCAATGCGATTTTATTTCGTTGCACTGTCCTGGTGGCGCCGCGAACCGACATCTAATTAATGCGAGCCGGTTGGCTTTGATGAAGTCGACAGCGATTCTAGTGAATACGGCACGGGGCGAAGTTGTCGATGAAGCGGCTTTGGTCGAGGCGTTAAAAGGTGGCGTGATCGCAGGGGCAGGGCTGGATGTTTTCGAGGCGGAGCCGAGCGTGCACCCCGGATTATTGGAGTGTGAAAACGCTGTATTGTTACCGCATATGGGNTCGTCCACACATGAAACACGGGTTGGGATGGGGATGCGANCGCTCAAAAATATCCAGCAATTCTTTGATGATGAAGTGCCGGACGATCAAGTTAACTAACCTAATTGAGGCAAATTCCTTGTAAAGCGACCCAATCCTGATCTCTTAGCAACGGCTGGTTGGGGGCAGTGAAATCGTCGATGTTGTTGGCGTTGGGTTCAGAAATTGTGTTTCGCGCGACCTTTGCCAGCCGTTCTTCAGACAATTCTCCTGACGTAATATACTGGAATAATTCGCGCGGCGAACTGGCTTCGAACAGCTGTGCCAATGTGGATTTGCTTTGCGCAGCTAGCGCAGTGGTCAATGTCGCCAATTCATCGGGTGACTGCATGGATTGTAACGTGGAACTGTCGATCAGGACCACGCCACCGGGGAAAGCGCTGGCCTGTTTCTGGCCTCTGGTAATTAGTAAAACGATGCTGCCGTCCGTAAATAAGCGCGATTGAAACAGTGCGCGCGCAATGTCGCCGCGAGGCTCNCGGCAAATGTCTGTGTCGAGCGNCGNCACCATGTCTGTTCCCAGTTTTCNCGCGCTCTCNAACGCTGTCATGCGGATGGCTTGGGCGCGTAGTAAGTTGGGTGCAGAATAGAGTATTGCGCCGATGATTCCCGCGAGAAAAACGAGGAAAATCCAGCGCAACCAGGGAGTTCGGCGTGTGATGGTGACGGCGGCGAGCGACACTTGCGCAATTGCTTCGACCATCTCGGCATCGTTGATTTCGAGAGTTTCGAAACCTTCCGTGTCCGGGGTGTATACCGCGCTGGCACCATCCAATTTCAGACGGAAAGTTGCAGCCATGGCCCAATGGCACAGCGGTTTTTCATCCAGATCGGATAGTACTAATGTGGCGTTTTCGAAAGACACAACCACTTCGCGTGGAGGCTCGTCCGGGCTTTCGCGCCATTGGCCCAAGGCCTCCAGACGGGTGTATTTGTCTATCGCGGTCATTCAGAAATACCTGTAAATTTTTACCATTCATACGGGCTATTGCGCGCACTTGGCAATGCTACTTTGGTAGTTTGTAGCCTTGCTTTTTGAGTATTTTGCGAAGTTCCAGTTTGGAAATTTTACCAGTGGCCGTGTGTGGCAGTTCGTCCATGAATATCACATCGTCGGGGATCTGCCATTTAGCGAAACTCTGGGCCACGAGATTGAGGATTTCTTGTGGATCAGGGTTTTTGTCAGGCATTGCGACGATGACAAGAATTGGACGCTCGTCCCATTTTGGGTGGGGGATGCCGATTGCGGCGGCCTCGGCAACATCCGGGTGGGCGACGGCGGCGTTTTCTAGCGAGATCGACGAAATCCATTCGCCGCCCGATTTTATGACGTCTTTNGAGCGGTCGGTGATGCGAACATANCCGTTTTTGTCGATCGTGGCGACATCGCCNGTGTCNAACCANCCGTCTTTATCNACNGCNTCNNNGTNNTGTTTTAAATAACGCTGAATGACGGCGGCCCCTTTTACCCAGAGTTTTCCNGGGGTTTTGCTGTCCCACGGTAATTCGATGCCCGCGTCGTCAGTAATTCTTAGGTCAACTGTAAAGGGTGGATGGCCGGTCGTGCCTTGTACATCTAGGCGCCCGGCGTCATCCAGCGCGCTTACTTCCGGTTTGAAAGTGCAAACGGTGCCGATTGGAGAAATTTCGGTCATACCCCATGCGTGCAAAACCTGCACGTCATAATCGTTCTGGAAAGTTTCGATTACGGCGCTTGGGCACGACGCGCCGCCGATAATCACCCGCTCCAATGTAGGGAGCGCCAGCTTATGGTTTTGCAGATGTTGCAGCATTATCATCCAGATTGTCGGCACGGCCGCCGTGAAAGTGACGCCAAATCCGAGCATTTCGTACAATCCGTCGGATGACATGTCGCGGCCGGGCATAACCATACTGCAACCGACCATCGGGGCTGCGTATCCGATGGACCAGCCGTTGGCGTGAAACAGAGGAACCACGGGCATTACGGTGTCGTTTGAGGATAGCCCTAGCATGTCGGGGGCGGAACTGGCCAAAGCGTGCAAAGTGTTCGATCTGTGGGTGTAAATAACCCCTTTTGGATCGCCAGTTGTTCCGGACGTATAACAAATACCGCAGGGCGCTGTTTCATCTACCTCTACCCAATCGAATTTTCCGTCCTGTAGTTCCAGCAGTTCTTCATAACACTGTAGGTCTGGAATGGAGCTTTCAGGCATGTGTTCCCGGTCTGTCATAACGATGACTTTNTCGACGTTCTCTAACCTGTCCCAGATGTTTTCTATGATTGGAACAAGGTCAAAATCGATCAACAGGAAGCGGTCTTCGGCGTGGTTGATTATATAGACCANTTGGTCCGCAAACAGGCGCGGATTTAGGGTATGGTTTATGGCCCCTGCGCCGGGGACACCGTACCAAACCTCAAAGTGTCGCGCGGTGTTCCAGGCCATCACGCCAATTACATCACCGGTCTGAATACCCATCGATATCAGAACTTGGGACAGCTTTTTTGCCTGTACCTGGACGTTTGACCAGTTTGTTTGCGTGATCGGGCCTTCGATTGACCGACTGATGATTTTGCGGTTCGGATGATACTTCGCGGCGTGATCTAGAATTTTACCCACTGTAAGGGGGAATTCCTGCATAACTACGGTCATTAACATGGCTCCTACTGCGTTTTCGGGAATTTCGTAGAAGACTAGCATTGGTTTCAGGATTGGGGAAGGTATTCCCCACGAATGTGTCTGGGGATATTTGGTTAGGTGGTGAAGGACCCTCGCAACCGTGGAGTTGTTCACTTTCGAACTGGCAAATTTTGGTGTTTCGGGAATTTTTAATACGCGTGTAATTCTGCAACGACGTTTCGGTTTCGGTGCGGAATTATGTGATCTGGCCAAATATTGTGCGATTAGTCAATATATGCAAGATATTGGTGAACTGTTTGTGGCAGACTTGGAAGTGTGTGCGGGCGTATGTTCGATTACTATATGCAAATACGTGTTGAACCCGCCGGATATTATGTGGATATCACACCTAACGCAGGACTCGTGAGGAAAAATTTAACCTCTAGAAAAGCACAATTTATTTATAGTTTAATATTGAACTAATAATGGAATGACGCGTGCTGTTTCTGTGACGTTGTTGTGTTCGGTCACGATGCTGCAGTCTTTGGCAACACTGTATTCAGTTAGTTTATCAGGGTCTACGCGAAGTGTTCGGTGGTTGNCGTCTCTGTTCGNGCCGAGCAATGTNTATTTGCACGCACCCTTTGCACTAATTGGGAAAGCCATACTTTGCAAAAGGAAGCGGCCCCGCCAGATTTTTCCGACAGGGCCGCAAATCGTTACGATAAAGCAGGTATTAGGCTGGTGCCTGTGCTTTTTCGATGTCTTTTTTGACTTTCANTGCNGTAACAGANAGATCAGCGTCTTTCGCTTTGGCCATGAATGCATCCAGACCACCACGGTGATCAACGGTACGCAAAGTCGAAGCCGCAATGCGGAATTTGAACGAACGGCCCAGTACTTCGGAAGCAAGGGTGACGACATTCAGATTCGGCAAGAAGCGCCGACGAGTTCTATTTTTAGCGTGGCTGACGTTGTTGCCAGTCATAACGCCTTTGCCAGATAGTTCACAAACACGAGACATGTTGATGTCCTTTTATATGGGGCGCCACCCGTTCGGGGCACCGGAATTCGAAGCGCTTCTTTATGCCGGACAGGCGCGGGGGTCAAGAGATTCGGCATGGTTATTTTGCAAACAGGGCCAGAACCTGCCTCACCGTGATATCTAACCGAAATCCTATGACAATTAAACCCTTCACGGCGAATTTAAGCGCATCGACCAATGTTGCCCTTTGATAGGGGGCGTTNATGNCATATGTTCGGGGTCTGTGAAAGATTGAACAGGTAAAATAGATGTTTAAGACCATATGTATAGCGATGTACGCNGCAATTTTGGCTGCTCTAATTCCAACGGTATCCTTGGCCCAAAGCTTCGATTACCGTTTTGACGTNCGNTTGGGTNTGGCCAAAATTGGCGAGATGCAAGTGGCGGCGAATAATGACGGCAAAAGTTATTCGGTGGCTGCAGCGCTTTATACGACGGGCCTTGTGGGGGCNATCTATGATGTGCGNTACGATCAAACGGCNATCGGGCGGATCGGTGTGGGCGGTGTTNTTGTGCCNGTTANGCATACCGCAACGAGCGACGAAAAGGGCAGNATTTCCCAGCTTGAGATTTTGTTCAGTGGCGATAGGGTGTCTAGTGTAAAGTTCGATCCAGCCAGAGAAGTTCCGGATGACCTTACCACCTATCGCAAAACCATTGATCCGATGTCGCTGATGTATTTCCTGCTGCGGCCTGTTCGTTCAGCAGAAGTTTGTTCGGGCGAGGTGAATATGNTCGACGGGACTAGTCGAAAAACCGTTAAATTCACAGACATTAAACGGTATAATGACGGTCGAGTGGAGTGTAATATTGCTTATTCAGGCGATGGCAATACGGGAGGTATTGCGTTGTCAGCATTGTTATTTGAGCCTGANAANAACGGGTTAATGCGGATCAAAAAATTCAAGGCACATACGAGCCTTGGCACTTTGTCGATCACCGCGCGTTGATTATCAGCGAAGGGCAAACATGATGGTACTGCCTGTCGAAGCCGTTTTACCGGAATTGTTGGCGGCTATGCGAGGGCATGGAATGGCGGTTTTGCAGGCCCCGCCGGGGGCGGGTAAGACGACGCGTGTCCCCTTGTTTCTGTTGGAAAACGGGCTTTGTGCCGGGCGCATCGTGATGCTCGAGCCACGCCGCGTGGCGGCGCGAGCAGCCGCGGAACGTCTAGCGCAACAGATGGGCGAAAAAGTCGGAGAAACCGTCGGTTACCGTATCAAAGGTGAAAGCCGGGTCGGACCAAAGACGCGAATTGAGGTGGTGACCGAGGGGATTTTGACGCGGATACTTCAACGCGATCCTGAGTTGTCCGGCATTGGTTGCGTGATTTTTGATGAATTTCACGAACGNTCATTGAACGCGGATCTTGGNCTTGCACTGTGNCTTGAAGTGCGCTCAATTTTNCGTAACGATCTGAATTTGCTGGTAATGTCNGCGACGTTGGNCGCGGANCCGGTNGCGGTACTGATGGGAGGTGCNCCGATGGTGACCTCTACAGGGCGCAGTTTTCCGGTCGAGACTCGCTGGCTTGACCGACCATGGGCGAAACCAAATCAACGAGGGCCAAGATTTGAGGATGTGNCAGCCGATCTAGTGACCAAGGCCGCTAATGAAACGGATGGCGGGGTGCTGGTTTTTTTGCCGGGCGCGGGGGAAATCCGGCGAGTTGCCGCGAAATTGAACCTTCCTGCGGATTGCAAAGTGATGCCGCTGTTTGGCGGGTTGCCGTTTGCGCAACAGCGGGCGGTTCTAGCGCCGCTTAAAGCGGGGCGGAAGATTGTGCTGTCGACGGCGATCGCGGAAACCTCGTTAACCATTCCCGATATTTGCGCGGTTGTTGATTGCGGTCGTGCGCGTCGTGCGCGGTTTGATGCGGGCTCGGGCATGTCTAGATTGGTGACCGAACGTGTGACAAAGGCCGAGGCAGAACAGCGTCGTGGGCGCGCAGGGCGTGTGTCAGCGGGTGTCTGTTACCGAATGTGGACAAAAGGGGAGGAGGGCGGATTGGCGTCGTTCCCGCCTGCCGAAATTGAATCGACGGACCTTGCAGGATTAGTGCTGGAGTTGGCCGTTTGGGGTGCGGACACGCCTGCGGGCATGGCGTTTTTGACCCAGCCATCTGAACGCGGGTTTATGGAGGCGCAAACATTGTTAACTACGTTGGGGGCTTTGAAGGCAGGGCGGATCACGGCGCACGGCAAGGTATTGGCAGGGCTGCCGATGCATCCACGATTGGGGCACATGCTTTTGATCGGTGCGGCGCATGGTGCGCGACGGTTGGCGGCCACATTGGCAGTGTTGATTGCGGAACGTGATCCCGTTGCTGGGCGTACCGCTGACATTTCGTTGCGATTGGAAGCAGTCGCTGACCCATCGAAATTCGAACGAGAACGACCATATAAGGCAGATCGCGGCGCGATTTCTACGATTAAAGCAGAGGTTAAGCGGTTGGAAAAACTGGTGCCCAACAGGGCTGGAGCGGGCCTTTCGGCGGGTGGATTGCTTTCGTTGGCCTACCCGGACCGTATTGCTTTGCGACGCAAAGTCGATGAAGCGAGGTTCCTGTTGTCCGGTGGTAAAGGCGCGATTGTGGATCCAAGCGACGCGCTGGCTAGTGCGCGGATGCTGATTGCNGTGGATTTAGACGGCGACCTGCGCGAGGCGCGATTGCGGCTGGGTGCAGTGGTTTCGGAGGCGGAAATTCGCGACCTGCACAACGTTCGCCAAGTTGAAGTCTGTGAATGGTCGCGCCGAGACAGGTCTGTCATTGCCCGCCAGCGTGTCATGCTCGGCGCTTTGGTGCTGGAAGATCAACATTGGAAGAATGCGCCTGATACGGCTATCGCGAGTGCGATGGTTGAAGGTGTTCGGGAACTGGGCCTTGCAGCGTTGGACTGGAGCAAAGCCGCGCGTTTACTGGCAGCGCGTGTTGAATGGCTTCGTGCGCGCGGCGCGGAGATGCCGGATATGTCTGATGCCGGGTTAATGGATGAACTTGAGGGCTGGTTGCAGCCGTATCTTGGTGGGGTACGTCGTGCGGACGGGTTGAAGAAGGTTAATGTATTATCCGCGCTGAAAAGTCTTCTGGATTGGGACGCAATGCAGATGTTGGATCGACTGGCCCCAGCGGTGATCATAGCGCCAACGGGGACGCGTTTGGCCGTGAATTATGGGGGGACGCAACCTTCGGTTTCTGTTCGGTNGCAGGAAATGTTTGGACTAAATCAACATCCANTGGTCGGACCNGATAGATTNCCTGTATTAATCGAACTTTTGTCGCCAGCGCAGCGGCCTGTGCAAACCACGGCCGATTTGCCAAGGTTTTGGGCCAATTCATACGGTGAGGTGCGAAAAGATATGCGTGGGCGCTATCCAAAACACCCATGGCCCGAGGACCCGACGGTGGCAGAGCCGACCCGTCGGGTGAAACCACGCAAGTAGTTATTCGGCCTTCGTCATCCGTCTGATAATGTTGGTTTTTAGCACGTGCTGTTGATAGACAGCGCCAACAAAATGTAGGGCGATGGAGGCCAGAAAAACAAATTTGAAAGTCGTGTGGACCGTGTCCGCAATTTCCTGCCCACCAAACCATGCACCGATACCGGACAGCGGCATGATGAAAATCGCAGCGTAAAGGGTGATATGAGTGAATTTGGCGATAACTTTTTGGGCAGCACTTTTCCCGTCTGGAAGATCAGGCGCGCCACGGGTTAGGCGCAGATATACTCGCCATACGGCGAGAGTCAAAATCAGAATTCCCAGTAGGATGTGCCCGCGGGCTAGAATAGGGAGGCTCTCGATTGTTTCGCCTTTGTTAATTAATTCGTAAACCCCGACGATTGTGCCGTTTCCGACAAATTGAAAAACGAGGAGCGCCGCGATGACCCAATGAAGGATGATCTGCGTGCGGTTATATCCGGTAACTTTGTTTGACATGATTGGTGTCCCTTAAGGTTTTATATGGAAGGGATATAGGAGGGACACCGGATTGGGGCAAGTAGTGAGTGAATAATAACTTAAATAACTACTTCGATATCCAAAGTAGTTCGTCAGAACCTTGATAGTTGTTTTTGTTGTGAATCGGCTCACTCGACAAGTAACAACGGGAAACGTGTTTAAGACCGGTCCACATTTTCCGTTTGCGTAATACCGTCAACGGAAATTCATCAGATATATTTATCGACTCTGTTTCACTTCCCTCACTATGAAACAAAATAGAAAGGAATTTGGCTTGGTTGCCTTTTTCTTTCGACGCGGTTTCGTAGCACTGATCTATAATTTTAGTGGCATTAGTCATCTGACTATTGGTAAGTTCCCGGAACCTTTCTTGTACATTGAAAATGGATTGCATGAAATTTCTTACAAGCATTTTGACGTCGATATTTTCCAAATTTAAACTAGTAATTTGATTTCGAGTTTCTGGCCTAATATTTTTATTTGCTGCGAGTTCTGCGCTAGAAATATAAGGATTTAATGTAACTCTACTTCGCGATGGTTCATCAGATGTTGGGTTTCCACCGCGCCATTGATTAGTTTGACCAATGGATGTTCCATAGAGTGGAAGCTTCGAATGTTGGGCGTGATTTCTTAGTGCACATGCAATTCTAAATGATAACGAAGTGTCAAATTCATTTCTTATAGCGGCTTTAACGTTGTCGTATACTTGCTCACCGTTTTCAGAAATATTCGGACAAATTTGAGGAAGCTGATGATCAAATGCAGTGTAGGCAACTAGAAATGTAAGCAGCTTTAGGTTTAGCGAAGTTCTTAACTCATCAAAGTATGTGCCAAATTCAAAATGCCCATGAGCTGTAGCGTTTCCAGTGTTATAGTCTACCAGTGCCTCGAGCATTAGTTTTTCGATTTCAGTATAACTGAGCGCTATTAGTGAAAATAAATCTTCGACATCATTTAATGCTCGGAGTGTTTTTTGCGCAGCTGCAATTCCTCGATATTCTTCGCAGGATATCGAAAGATTAATCCCACCAATAAAAACTTCGGATAAGCTGTAAGTTAATTCTGCGTTCGATTCATTCATACAACCTTCCCCCACAAATCATACTCACTAGCCTCGTCTACCTCAACTGTCACGATATCGCCGACCGATAGCCCTTCAAAACCCTCGTCGATGAACAGGTTGCCGTCGATTTCGGGGGCGTCGGCTTTGGTGCGGCAGGTGGCGCCCTCGGAATCGATTTCGTCGATTATTACGTCTAGGGTTTGGCCGACTTTGGCGGCTAGTTTGGCTTCGGATATCACTTGGGATTTTTCCATGAAGCGGTTCCAGCGATCCTGTTTTACCTCGTCTGGCACGTGGTTCGGGGCATCATTCGAGCGCGCACCAGCGACGTTTTCGTATTGGAAGCAGCCGACGCGGTCTAGTTGCGCCTCGTCCAGCCAATCTAGCAGGTGTTGGAATTCGGATTCCGTCTCGCCGGGGTAACCGACGATGAAGGTGGATCGTAGCGTGATGTCGGGGCAGATGTCGCGCCAGCGTGCGATCTCGTTCAGCGTTTTGGCGCTGGCGGCGGGGCGGGCCATGCGTTTCAGCACATCGGGGTGCGAGTGTTGGAACGGGATGTCGAGGTAGGGCAGAATCAACCCGTCTGCCATCAGCGGGATCAGGTCGCGCACGAACGGGTAGGGGTAGACGTAGTGGAGGCGGACCCATGCGCCGAGTTGGCCGAGATCCCGCGCGAGGTCGATAATGTGGCTGCGGTGGCCTTTTTCGGTCGCGTGTTTGCGGTCTAGCCCGTAGGCGGATGTGTCTTGGCTTATGACCAGCAGTTCTTTGACGCCTGCATCGACCAGTTTTCCCGCTTCGCGCAGGATTGCGTGGGCAGGGCGTGACGCGAGGCGGCCGCGCATGTCCGGGATGATGCAGAATTTGCACTTGTGGTTGCAGCCTTCGGATATCTTCAAATAGCTATAGTGGCGTGGTGTCAGCGAAACACCGGTTGCCGGTAGCAAGTCGATGAACGGGTTAGGGTCTGGTGGGACAACGGCGTGGACTGCGTCAAGAACCTGTTCGTATTGGTGCGGGCCGGTGACGGCCATGACTGATGTGTGCGTGCCGCGGATGTATTCTTCTTCAGCGCCGAGGCAGCCGGTTACGATGACTTTGCCGTTTTCGCGCAGGGCTTCGCCAATGGCTTCCAGACTTTCGGCTTTGGCGGAATCCAGGAATCCGCAGGTGTTGACGATCACGGCGCTGGCGTCTTTGTAGTCGGACGATATCGCATACCCTTCAGCGCGCAGGCGCGTGAGAATGCGTTCGCTGTCAACCAGCGCTTTGGGACAGCCGAGGCTGACCATGCCGATTTTCGGCTGGCCATCTCGGGCGGTTGCATCAATCCGCGCTTTGGGCGCGAGGTCGGGGCGGAGGTTTGGCGGGTTCTGGGTCATGTGGGCCGTATAGGATATACTGGCCACTAAGGGAAATAGAGAATTTCAAGCGGCTTTGGCGAAATAGCTGACACGGTTTCGGCCTGTCGATTTGGATTCGTACAAGGCGGTGTCTGCCTGTTGGATAAGGATGCTTGGGTTTTTGTCATCTGGTCCGCCAAACGCAACGCCGATGCTGACGGTGATCGGGATGTTTTTGCCGTCGCCGATTTCGAAATCCATTCGGTTGATAGCATTCCTTAATCGTTCAGCCGCGAATTCCACTTCGGGGGGGCCGGTGTCTGGCAAGACGACCAGAAATTCTTCGCCGCCAAGGCGTGCGACCAGATCGATCCCGCGAAGGTTTTCTTGCAGGCGACGGGCGAACTCTTTCAACACACGGTCGCCAGCGTCGTGACCATGCGTGTCGTTGACGGATTTGAAACGATCGAGATCCATCATAATCACGGCGTAAGGTAAACCGGAATCACCGGACCGTTCAATAATTCGCTGCATATGTTGGGTCGCGTATCTACGGTTATAAAGCCCTGTCAGCGGATCGATTGCCGCCATTTTCAGCCCGTCCCGCACATTCGATCGCAATCTATCGGAATACTTTTTTCGCCGCATTTGGGACCTCAATCGCGCCACCATTTCATTTGGGTCAAACGGCGCGTGAATATAGTCGCTTGCGCCAAGTTCGAGGCCCTTTGCCGCGGTTTCCATTTCGCCGTCCTGCACAACGAGGATTATTGCGGATTGCCGCGTGTCCAGATTGGCCCGTAAATTGGACACGAGCCGCAATCCATCGCCGCCGTTTGCGAGGCTTTGGCAAACGATAAACACGTCGGGTGTGTCGTTTCGCGCAATACTGGTAGCTTCTTCTTCGCTGTTCGCAATGATGGCATTGACCGGCAGGCGTGACTGGATGCAGCTTGCCCAATCTTTGGCTTGGGCGGGATTGTTTGCCGCGACTAGAACGCTGCCCTGTTCATCTTTGTCAAAACTGTGTTCTTCGAGGAAATCGCTTAATCCCAGTTCCTGCGAGGTAGTTTCGCGCAGTTTCAGCTCGTCGAACATCATTTTCACGCGCATGAGATTTCGCACACGGGCAAATAAGGTGATGTCGTTTATCGGTTTGCTAAGGAAATCGTCGGCCCCCGCGTCCAGCCCGCGAATTTTTTCTTCGGTTCGGTTGTGTGCGGTGACCATTATAACAGGAATATGGGCGGTTTCAGGACGCGATTTGAGAATACGGCAGACTTCGTACCCGTCCATGTCGGGCATCATTACGTCCAACAGGATCATGTCCGGCAGCTCGGTCATGGTCATCGCCAGTGCTTGATGACCACTTTCAGCCAGCAATACCTCGAAGTATGCTGATGACAATTTCGCTTGCAATATCAACCTGTTGGTTGCTACATCGTCGACAACCAGAATTCTCCCTGACATTCACCCTCCAATAAACTTACTATTTATATGGATTGCAGAGAACACCAAAACTGTTAACCGAAAGTTAACACCTCATTAAATGTATGAACAATTGTAAATAAATTAGCCTCCCGTCATTGTTAAGTATCAATGCACGGGCGTATCGATTTCCAGCTCAACAATCATAGCACCGCAAGTTTTGTGGATTAACTACCAAATTACAGCGATTGCCTGTGGCGTGGAATTCGGCGATGTATAAGGTTATTCTGGATTGGAGGCCTTGGATGAAACGTATATTGTTAACCATTGCGCTGTCTGTTTTGGCGACGGGATCTATGGCGCAGGAATTTTCCGTTGGATTTAGTTGGGACGGGCTGGTGCTTTGCACATCTGGTCGGCCAAACACGGTCGGAAATCCCGTTTTTCAGATTAATGATGTGCCGAATGGAACCACGTGGCTGTATTTCGCGCTGACAGATTTTGATGCGCGGGGGTATAATCACGGCGGTGGCTGGATCGCATATGATGGGGGTACAGTGACGCAAGCGGATGTTTTCAGCTATAAAAGCCCATGTCCGCCAAATGGAACCCACACCTATGAGTGGCGCGTTACAGCGAGCAGTTCTAAAAGCCTGACAAACCCGTTGGGTGTTACGGCGTCCACGTTATCTTACCCATGAAGGATTATGCAATGAATCGCGAACAGGCGGAGCGGGTCGGCATTCAGGTGCTTGGCTGGTTGGCGGGGCATGATGATATGCTGACGCAGTTTCTGGGCATGACAGGGATCGCAGCGGATGATCTGCGTGTTCGAGCGCACGAGCCGGAGTTTCTAGGTTTTGTGCTGGACTTTTTGTTAAGCGATGACGCGATGGTTTTGGCGTTTTGCGAAAATGCAAATATGTCAACGGAGGCCCCGATGCGGGCGCGGGGCGCTTTGCCCGGCGGCGATGTGCCGAACTGGACATAAATAATGCCACGCCGGATTTGCTGTCCGGCGTGGCATTGCAAGTTGAGAATCTGATCGGGCGAGCTTTCGCCTGAAGCACCCCCTTTAGTTCGACGGGGCCGTTTCCAGAACACCTTCAAGAACGCTATCGATGGCGTCGGACACTGCATTTGCAGCTGCGTCGGCAGCGGCCTGTGCGGCAGCTTCAACTTCGGCCGCTAGATCAGCGGCGACTTTCGCTGCGGCCTCTTCTGCGGCTTTAAGGGCGTCGGCGGCGGCTTTTTCAACTGCTTCGGCAGCGGATTTAGCAGCGGCTTCGGCTTCGGCCAGTTCGGCTGCTTTTGCGGCAGCAGTTTCGGCAGCCTTTGCGGCGGCAGCTTCAGCTTGTGCGGTAGCCATGGCAACGGCTTCAGCTTCTGCGGCTTGGTTTTGGGAGTATATGTAGTATCCGGCGCCGGCAGCGGCGAGGATAACAATAATTGCGATAATCTTTTTCATGGCACGTGGCCTCCGAAATAAAATACAACTCTGTGCGGGTATTACGTCAACCAGTTCCCACAATTATTGGCCAATAGCCCCAATTCTTCCAATTGACCATGGTTATATAGTCGCAAAGTCATATTCAGCGGGATCATGCTTGGCCGAGCCACCTCACGATGTTTCACTTAGAAGTTACCGATGGTGAAGGCTCAGTCTGGTGTTTTTTGCACAACCTGTGCTAACAATTCAATCACTGTTCAATTTCACAACAAAAAGGTGTTAAAATGATAAAAGCAATAGTTGTAGTACTTGGCCTTAGCCCACTTCTGGCGTGCGTGCCAATGGAAGATCTTATGGCCGCAGATGCAATGATGGAAGATGGTGCCATGGCGCACGAAGGTATGGATATGGACGGCGATACAATGATGGATGGTGGCGATACGATGTCGTAACGACTTCAATCGTTCAGCTGACAAGCAGCTGTCCCAGTGAAACCCGCAGCCCCTCCGATACCGGAACAGGGCGGCGGGTTTTTGCGTTTACATAAACGTGGGTGAAGCGAGCCTCGGCGGCGGCGTGTTGATCTTTCAAATCAAACAACCCGATCTCGAATGTGACCGACGTGTTGCCGATGCGCGAAACCTTTAGCCCTACATCAAGCGGTTCCGGGAACCCCAACGGGCCATGGAAGGTGCAAGATGTTTCCACGACCAGCCCGACAACCTCGCCGTGCGGAATATCCAAAGCGGCGTTTTCGATCAGCCACATGTTTACGGCAGTGTCTACATACTCATAAAAGACCCCGTTGTTCATATGGCCGTACATGTCATTGTCACGCCAACGGGTGGTCATTTGTTTGAACTGTGCATAGTCTGCACGACTGGATCTTTCGCGCGCCATCTGGCCCCCTTTATGTCGGGGGCAGGCTAGCAGCATTAAAAGGGTGAGCAAGTGGCAAAAATCAAAGGGCTGTTGTTTGATAAAGACGGAACATTATTCGATTTCCACGCAACTTGGGGTGTTTGGTGTGCCGGATTTATTGCGGATGTGTCTGAAGGCGACGGCGCGGTGGCTTCTGCTTTGGCCAAGGCGATGGATTATGATCTGGAAAACAGCGCGTTTCTGCCCTCAAGCGTGATGATCGCGGATTCTATGGACGGTATTATGGATGCAGTGCATTCCGCTTTACCCCATTGGGAACGCGGCGCATTGATGGAATATGTGGTGGAGACTGCATCCAACGCCCCGCAAGCGCCGGTCACGGACCTCGGCCCGCTTCTGGCGCGGTTCCGCGCAAGCGGGTTGAAAATAGGTCTGGCCACGAACGATAACGAGGCCCCTGCACGCGCGCATCTGACCAGTGTAAGCGTGCTAGAGCATTTCGATTTTATCAGTGGTTGTGACACAGGCTTTGGGGCCAAACCTGAACCGGGGATGTTATTGGGGTTTGCCGATGCGATGGGCTTGCAACCTTCCGAAGTGGCGATGATCGGTGACAGCACGCATGATTTGCGGGCAGGGCGCGCCGCCGGGATGGTTAATATCGGTGTTTTGACGGGGCCAGCAGTTTTCGGTGACCTTGCACCCTTCGCCGATGTTGTATTGCGCGATATCGGTGAAATACCGGAATGGCTTGGGTTGGATTAACAGGCTATAAGGGCTGAATGACACACGAACCTGACAAAGTATTACGACGCGGTTGGACCACTGGCGCTTGCGCGGCGGCGGCGGCCAAGTCCGCATGTTCGGCGTTGTTGGGGCAAGGGTTTATCGACCCCGTGTCAATCTTGTTGCCCAAAGGCGAGGAACCATCATTTGCGCTTGAAGTTACCACCCAAGGCGATGATGGGCCGAGGTCGGGATTGTCAAAGACGCAGGCGACGACCCTGACGTAACCCACGGCGCATTAATTAAGGCGAAGATATCGAAGGGGGAGGCAGGCCAAGGCCTGCGGTTCCATGCAGGCGCTGGCGTTGGAACCATTACCAAACCGGGGTTACCCCTGCCGGTCGGCGAACCAGCGATTAATCCGGTGCCTCGTTTGATGATAGATCAGGCGATTGCCGATGTTCTGGACGGGGCAGAGCCGGATTTCGATGTCACAATCTCTATTCGGGATGGCGAGGCATTGGCATTAAAAACATGGAACGGGCGACTTGGGATTGTCGGCGGGTTGTCGATATTGGGGACGACAGGGATCGTGCGGCCGTTTAGTTGCTCGTCATGGATTGCGTCTATTCATCGAGGAATTGATGTGGCTGTCGCGACGGGCCGCCAACATGTGATTGCAGCGACAGGGTCAACTTCTGAGCAAGTCGCGCGGGAAATTTACGGCCTGAGTGAGGAAGACTGCCTCGATATGGGGGATTTCGCGGGGGGTGTGCTGAAGTATTTACGCAAACATCCGATCCCGAAACTGACAATCGCGGGCGGTATCGGAAAGATGACAAAACTGGCGCAAGGCGCGATTGATTTGCATTCGGGCCGCAGCCAAGTGGATTTTGGTGCGCTGTCCAAGATGGCCGATTGCAAGGATGTTTTGAATGCGAATACGGCGTTGGAGGCCTATACGATGTGTGGCGCACCACTTGCAACACAGATCGCGATACATGCACGGGAAACGGCACTGGATGTTCTAAAAGGTGCGCCGGTCGTGGTTGAAACGATTGTGATTGACCGATCAGGCAATGTCATCGCGCGGGCAGATTTCGAATGATTCTGATTTTGGGCGGAACTCGTGACGCGCATCAAATCGCATTGGGCTTAGAGAGGGCCGGAATGAATTTTGTTGTGTCATTGGCCGGGGCGACGCGAAAACCTGTGGAGAGGTCGTATGCTACGCGCATAGGTGGGTTTGGTGGGGCCGATGGATTAGTCGAGTATTTATGCAAAGAAGAAATCACTGGGTTGATTGATGCGACACATCCGTTCGCCGAAAATATCAGTAGATCAGCGGTTGAGGCCGCCACGGTATCGGGTGTTCCGGTGGTGCGATATGTTCGACCAGCGTGGGATGTTAGCGGTTTTCAATGTGTTCGTGATCTTGACGCAGCCGCCCGCGCACTGCCTAGCGGTGCGCGGGCTTTCTTGACCGTAGGGGGCAAAAGTCTTGCGCCATTCATCCATCGCTCCGATGTGTGGTTTTTGTTTCGCGGAGTTGATCCGATGGAAAGCCCGTTTGCGCAAGGTGAAGCCCTGATTCAGCGCCCTCCGTTTGTTTTGGAAGCCGAGATCGCCTTGATGCAAGAGCGCGGGATTACCCATCTGGTTACCAAAAATTCAGGCGGGGAACAGACACGTGCAAAACTCGATGCTGCAACAAAATTAGGGATATCTGTGATTATGGTTGTAAGGCCCGTTTTGCCGGTGGTAGAGAGCGCCTCGACGGTTTCGGACATTTTGCGATGGGCCGCGGCTATATAAGTATACCCGAGGGGAAAATTATGACGACGATTATTGTTTGCGATACGTGTGACTACTCCGATTTGGAAAGACTGCACGAAGGTAAAACCGGTGGCGAGATTCTGGCCGAACATGTTGAGCGCATTGCCGCTGACACGGAGCTGACAGTGAAGCGACAGTCGTGTCTGATGGGCTGCGTGCGGCATTGCAATGTCGCCATTCAGGCCGAGGGTAAGTTGACCTATGTTCTGGGCAAGTTTGACCCAGATACAGATTCGGCTGAGGCGGTTGTAGAATACGCGCAGCGCCATTCCGAAAGCAAATCAGGCCTGGTACCGTTCAAGCAATGGCCACAAGGCGTTAAAGGGCATTTTGTGGCCCGAATTCCAGCATTGAAGTAAGGGGCAGACATGGCAGGCAAGATTCCGGCGACGGTTATTACAGGGTTCCTCGGCGCGGGGAAAACGACCTTGGTGCAGCATATGTTGCGCAATGCCAACGGTAAGCGGATTGCGTTGATTATCAACGAATTCGGCGATCTTGGGATCGACGGCGATTTGCTAAAAGGTTGCGGGATCGAAGGGTGTACGGACGACGATATCGTTGAACTGTCAAATGGTTGCATTTGCTGCACTGTGGCCGAAGATTTCATTCCTGCGATTGAAAAACTGCTGGGGCGCGAAAACCCGCCGGATCATATTGTCATTGAAACCTCGGGTTTGGCATTGCCTCAGCCCTTGGTGCGCGCCTTCAACTGGCCTGAAATCCGGTCACGTGTGACGGTCGACGGCGTTGTAACCGTTGTCGATAGCGAGGCGTTACATGCCGGTCGTTTCGCTCATAACGAGGCCGCGATTGACGCGCAGCGTAGTGCGGATGATATGCTGGACCATGAAACGCCACTGTCGGAATTGTTCGAAGACCAGCTCGCCTGTGCCGATATGATAATCCTTAACAAAGCGGACCTCCTGAGCGCGGCCGATTTAGGCGATCTGGAAACCAACCTGCGGGCTGGCGTTCGAGACGGTGTTCAGTTTGTCCGCGCCGAAATGGGCGCGGTTAGCCCGCAGACACTTTTGGGTATGGGAATAGGTGCGGAGGATGATCTCTCGGCCCGCCACGAGATACATCACCATCACCACGATCACGACGATGAAGACGACCATCACCACCATGATCACGGCCATGACGAATTCGAGACTTTTCAAGTTTCGCGCGGTGTGATTGATGATGTCGAGAGTTTCGCCGAATTGGTGGCACAGACTATCCGTGATAACGACATTCTGCGCCTTAAGGGTTTCGCGCAGGTTGGCACTAAACCGATGCGGTTGGTAATTCAGGCCGTTGGCCCGCGCATTGAAACCTATTTCGATCGCCCGCTAACGGCGGAGGAAAAGGGCAAAACCAATCTTGTGGTGATTGGTCAGGCCGGGTTGGACCGGTTGGCGATTACTAAGGCGCTGGCTGGCTAGATGCATCTGCTTCAGGTTCAACCCGGCGAAATATCCGATGGATCAGAGCCTGTCGATCTGGGGCAGACGCCTGCGGATGTGCTGGTAATCACGGCGGCAGATACGGAAATCGCGGGCCTGTCAGCGGCTTTTTGTGAAATGTCGGACGGGCCGGAAAGTTTACGGTTGGCGAACATCGGCAACCTTGGCCACCCGTTTACGATTGACAAATATCTTGATGATACGGCGACCAAGTCGCGCCTTGTAATCGTGCGAATTCTGGGTGGGCAGGCGTATTGGCCCTATGGGCTTGAGCANTTNGCCATCCGGTTGGGTGCNGCCGGCGTGCCGTTCGTGGCGTTGCCCGGCGATGANAAGCCCGAGGAAGGGTTNCGGCGACTTTCAACAATCGCNGACGAGGATTANGANGCGCTTTGGTCTTATTTGATCGAGGGTGGACCCGAAAATTCGACGAATTTCCTGCGGTATGCGAAAGCGATGCTGGATGACGGCGAAAAGCCTTTGGCGGCCAAGTTGTTACTGCGTGCGGGGGTCTACTGGCCGGGCGAGGCTGATGTCTCAATCGAGGACTTGCGCGAAAAGCATTGGGTTGAAGGTCAGCCGATTGCAGCCTTGGTGTTTTATCGAGCGTTGGTACAGGGTGCAGGATTACACCCCGTAAATCGTCTTGTGCGGCAGTTATTGCCGCAAGGCTTGAACCCGTTGCCGATATTTGTGGCCAGTTTGAAGGATGCGGTTTCGGCGGCGACAATAGCGCAATTGTTCACGCAGGCTTCGCCTGCGGTGGTGCTTAACGGCACAAGTTTCGCTGTATCTTCGCCGCAAAGCGGGGCTGAAGGGCATCAGCCAACCCCGCTCGANGCGACGGGNGCNCCGGTGTTTCAGATCGTGTTCGCAGGTGGNACCGAGGCNGCNTGGGAAGAAAGNCTAAGCGGNTTTTCNGCCCGTGACATCGCNATGAANGTCAGCTTGCCTGAAATCGACGGCCGTATCCTAACTCGCGCGGTCAGTTTCAAAGGCGAGGCGTATTTCGATGACGCGACAGAGTGTCTGATCTCCAGTTATCGCGCCCACGGTGGGCGGATTTCGTTTGTGGCTGAACTGGCAGCGAACTGGGCGAAACTGTCGGCCACTCCTGACGCAGATCGCAGGGTTGCGCTGGTGTTGGCGAACTACCCCAACAAAGACGGGCGCCTTGCAAACGGCGTTGGGCTGGACACACCAGCGGCAACGGTTGATGTTTTACGCGCCCTTGATGCGGCCGGATACACCACGCGAGACCTGCCGGATGACAGCGCCGATCTGATGGCGCAAATCATGGCGGGACCAACGAATTGGCTGACCGATCGTGCGCTAAAGCAGGGTGGCGAGCGGCTTTCGATGGCCGATTACCAGATTGATTATGGCCAATTGCCAACGGATACCCGCCGCCGGATTGAAGAACGCTGGGGCAAGCCCGAAGCTGATCCGTTTTACACTGCGGGCGCGGTTGATTGCGGGCATTTCACCCTGTCCATCCTGTCTTTCGGTAATGTGGTCGTCGGGGTGCAGCCCGCGCGTGGTTATAATATCGACCCCAAAGAAACCTACCACTCGCCGGACCTCGTGCCGCCGCATAATTACCTCGCGTTTTATTTCTGGATGCGGCATCAATTCCGCGCCAATGCCATCGTTCATATGGGAAAACATGGTAATATGGAGTGGTTGCCGGGCAAGGCACTGGCCTTGTCGGATGAATGCTTCCCCGAGGTAGTTTTCGGTCCAACCCCGCATTTTTACCCCTTTATCGTTAATGATCCTGGCGAAGGCACACAGGCCAAACGCCGCGCACAGGCCGTTATCATTGACCACCTGACACCGCCCTTAACACGGGCGGAGACCTACGGTCCGCTGAAAGACTTGGAGGCATTGGTTGACGAGTATTACGAGGCGGCAGGGGTGGACCCGCGCCGTCTTGAGTATTTGAAAAGAGAGATACTGTCGCTTAGTCAAGCAACGCGTATTGACGAAGATGCAGGCGTGGATTGGCAGGCGGATGAACAAAGCCAGCTCAACAGTCTTGATAATTACCTGTGTGATTTGAAGGAAAGCCAGATCAGGGACGGGCTGCATATCTTTGGCACCTCGCCGGAAGGGCGGCTGGAGCGTGACCTCGTGGCTGCTCTGGTGCGTGTGCCGCGCGGGCAGGGCAAGGCTGGCGATGCATCCTTAATACGCGCGTTGGCTGGCGATATGGAGATGGGGTTTGACCCCCTAGATTGCGCGATGGGGGATGCGTACGAGGGGTCACGGCTTAAGGCATTGCAGGCAGCCTCAAGTGACACATGGCGCAGTCTTGGCGATTGCGTTGAAAGGCTGGAGTGGATGGCAGGCCGCTTGATCGAAGGCCTAGAGCCGGACCCGATGTGGAAACGCACTCGTGCCGTAGTTGAAGAAATCCATGCGAGGGTTTTGCCAATCGTCAGGGCTTGTGGAGGGGCCGAAATGGATGCGCTCCTTTCCGGTCTGTCCGGCCGTTTCGTTCCCCCCGGTCCATCAGGCGCACCAACGCGTGGGCGGTTGGATACGCTACCGACAGGGCGGAATTTCTATTCCATCGACAGCCGCACCTTGCCAACCCCTACGGCGTGGCAACTGGGCTGGAAGTCGGCCTATGCGCTGATTGAACGCCATTTACAGGATGAAGGCGACTGGCCGCGCAGCATGGTTCTTACCGCGTGGGGCACATCGAACATGCGTACCGGCGGTGATGATATCGCGCAGATGTTGGCGCTGATGGGCGTTAAGCCACAATGGGATAACGCCAGCCGCCGCGTGACCGGTTTCGAGATCATCCCCCTAAGCGTTCTGGACCGACCCCGTGTCGATGTAACCCTGCGGATTTCCGGTTTCTTCCGCGATGCGTTTCCGGCACAAATTGACCTGCTGGACAGTGCTGTGCGGGCGGTTATGGCCTTGGATGAGCCCGAAGACATGAACCCCCTCGCCGCGCGCTACAAAGCTGAAGTGGGTGAACTGGGTGTGGCCGCGGGCTACCGCATTTTCGGCTCCAAACCCGGCGCATATGGCGCGGGCCTTCAGGCGTTAATCGACGAACGCATCTGGAACGACACCGCCGATTTGGCGGACGCTTACCTTACTTGGGGTGGATACGCATACGGCAGCGGAGTCGAGGGGCTAGGTGCCCGCGAGCAGCTTGAAACCCGTCTAAGTACCGTCGAGGCTGTTGTGCAAAATCAGGACAACCGCGAGCATGACATTCTGGACAGCGATGACTATTACCAGTTCGAGGGTGGCGTTTCAGCCGCAATCCAGCACTTGCAAGGCGATGCCCCGAAGATATATCACAACGACCATTCGCGCCCCGAACGCCCTGTGATCCGCACATTGGACGAGGAGATGTCGCGCGTTATCCGGTCCCGTGTTGTGAATCCCAAATGGATCGAAGGGGTCAAGCGCCACGGCTATAAGGGAGCGTTCGAGATGGCCGCCACGGTCGATTATATGTTCGCCTTCGCCGCCACGACAAAGGCCGTAAAGAACCACCATTTCGATCTGGTACACGCGGCGTTTATCGAAGACGACGCGACGCGCGAATTCATCGAGGAAGCCAACCCCGCTGCCCTGCGCGAGATGGCCGAGAAGTTCCAAGAAGCGATCGATCGCGGGCTGTGGCAACCGCGCTCTAATTCTGCCAGAATACAGATTGCAGAATTATTGGGATAAACCACATGATACCTGCCAAAGTCCTTCTGGCGCTCTTTTATTTCAGCCTCGCCGCAGTGCTGGAAATAGCGGGAAGTTATGCTGTGTGGATGGTATTCCGGCTTGGTAAATCTCAATTATGGTTGATCCCGGGGACGGTGGCGCTGTTAGCATTCGCCTTTATCCTGACAAAAGTGGACGTGAATGCCGCCGGTCGAGCTTATGCCGCGTATGGCGGGATATATGTCACGGCCTCGATTTTCTGGCTCTGGCGAATCGAGGGGCGGTTACCGGATATCTGGGACATTTCCGGCGTTCTGCTGGTGTTGGCTGGAACTCTTGTTATGTTGGCCGGACGGTATGCAGGCGGGTGAACCGGAGTACTTGGCCGTGATCGAATAGCCAGCCTAAAAGTCCAATCCCAGATCCAGCGTTTGGGCGGAATGGGTCAACGCCCCCGACGAGATATACTCGACACCCGTACCAGCCACCTCATTGATGCGATCAAGGCGCATATTGCCTGAGGCCTCGGTTACCAGTGCGCCATTAACCATCGTCACGGCCTGTTTCAGGGTTTCGGTGTCCATATTGTCTAGCAAGACAACGTCAGCAATATTTTGCGCCAGAACCTCGTCTAACTGCTCCAGATTATCCACTTCGATTTCAACGCGAACCATATGCGAGGCAACAGCCTTGGCGCGGCGCAGAACTTCGGCAATTCCGCCAGCGGCGGCGATATGATTATCCTTAATCAGGATCGCGTCGCTTAGGCCGAAACGGTGGTTAAAGCCGCCGCCATGCAGCACCGCTTGCTTTTCAACGAGGCGTAATCCGGGCGTTGTTTTGCGCGTGCAGGTGATGCGCGCAAGGGTCCCACGGGTCTCTGCCACAAATGCCGCCGTCAGTGTGGCGATACCACTTAGTCGCCCCGCAAAGTTAAGCGCCACACGTTCCCCCATCAAGATCGAGGCAGCGCTGCCCTTGATCGTCATCAGCGTATCACCAGCATTGCAAGGCATGCCGTCGTGAATATGTGTGGTTACCGCAAGCGAAGGGTCGATCAGCCGGAAGGTTATTGCCGCAATCTGCATGCCGGACACCACACCCTTTTCACGAGCGTTCAGATGGGCGATGTAGGTCGTACCCGCCGAAATCACAGCGCGCGTGGTGATGTCGCCGTATTGGCCCAAATCCTCGACTATTGCGTTGCGTATCACTGGCTCCAGAATGATGTCGGGCAGGGGCGTATGAACGATGCTCATGTGTTTTCCTTTAACGCCTAAATCTTCAGGGATTTGCTAAGGTCGATCATACGTTCAACCGCCAGCCGTGCCTTTGCCGCAATTTCAGGCTCCACCACCACTTCCGTCCCCATCGTGTGCAATGACCATAAGATTTTCTCCAGCGTGATCTTCTTCATATAGGGGCATATGTTGCAGGGCTTGGCGAATTCGACTTCGGGCAGCTCGTCGGAAATGTTGGTCGCCATCGAACACTCCGTCACTAGCATCACCTTTGAAGGCTTATGCTCGTGCACCCAATCCACGATCCCGCGGGTGGAGCCGGTATAATCCGCCTCCGCCACCACTTCGGGGGTGCATTCGGGGTGCGCGATAATCTTTATATCCGGCTCTGCCTCGCGGTAGGCACGCAAATCTTCGGCTTTGTAAAGCTCGTGAACGATGCAGCTTCCCGCCCACCAAACCACCTTTTTCTTGCTTTCATTGGCGACATTCTGCGCCAAAAACCGGTCCGGCGTCATAATCACGGTGTCGCCTTCCATCGCATCAACGATTTGCAGCGCATTGGCCGAAGTGCAGCAAATGTCCGAGGCGGCTTTGACCTCTGCCGTCGTGTTCACATACGAAACCACCGGCGCGCCGGGGTATTTNGCCCGCATCTCGGCAACCCCTTCAGCGGTGATGGATTCCGCTAGCGAACAACCCGCCGCCATATCCGGTATCAGAACTGTTTTCGCAGGATTCAGGATTTTCGATGTCTCGGCCATGAAATGCACACCGCACTGCACGATCACGGCTTCTTCAACTTCAGTGGCCTTGATCGCCAGTTGCAAACTGTCACCGACATAGTCCGCAACCCCGTGATAGATTTCCGGTGTCATATAGTTATGCGCCAGAATAACGGCGTTGCGTTCCTTCTTTAAGCGGTTGATCGCAATAACATACGGCGCATANGTGGCCCATTCCGCCAGTGGAATAACCCGATCCGTTTTCGCATAAATATCCCGCGTCGCNTCGGCTTTNTCAAGCGAGGGGGNCAGNTCNNAATGCTCCGCTAGAAGCGCTTTAATTTCATTGGTAGCCAGCATANTATTTCCCTTGGTCCGAGGTTTTGGCGAATTTACACCGAAGGCCAGACATTTCCCACGNCAAATAGTGCGACTAAATGGTTTCCCGAACAGCACAGTATTTTTCGTATTGCCTCGGTCGTTGCAACGCTGCATCCTGATTGCCAACCAAAAGGGGAAAACCATGACCGAATCCGCAGATACCGAACGTCACAACATGAAGATGGCCAAGAAGAAGGCCGCCCGTGATAAAATCATGGCCTCCAAAACCGAGGAACGCGGTCTCGTTATCGTTCACACCGGCAAAGGCAAAGGCAAATCTTCTGCCGCATTTGGCATGATTTTTCGCCACATCGCATGGGGCATGCCCTGCGCCGTCGTACAATTCATCAAAGGCGGGATGGACAGCGGCGAGAAGAAACTGATCACCGAGAAATTCGCTGACGAGTGCCCCTTCTATGCGATGGGGGAGGGGTTCACATGGGAAACCCAAGACAAATCCCGCGACATCGAAATGGCCCAAGCCGCATGGGAACGCTCTAAAGAGCTGATCTTGGACGAACGCAATTCCATGGTGTTGCTAGACGAAATCAACATCGCCATCCGCTATGACTATGTGGACGTAAACGAAGTGGTGAAGTTCCTGAAAGAGGAAAAACCCCCGATGACGCATGTGGTTCTAACGGGGCGGAATGCGAAGCCCGAACTGCTGGAAATCGCGGATTTGGCGACGGAGATGGAGCTGCTGGCACATCCGTTCCGGTCAGGTGTTAAGGCGCAACGGGGTGTGGAGTTTTAGGGAGTTTTCCTTATCGAGAAAATGCCTAATGTATAAAAACTGAAAACGGCGCATAGGAAATTTGTGTCTGATAGACTTCGAGTAGACCAGTATGATACTGACGAAACGCGAGCAACCTCTGAGGAACTTGAAAGATTTTCGGGTGAACTTAATAAGGCCGCGGTGTCATTGATTCTTGCCTCGTTGGACCACAAGAACGAGAATAACCGATCCCAATATCGTGTAGTATCTGCCCAACTACTTTCTGCGATAAATACGCTGGGTTCCATTTTGGAGCTTTCCAAGATGTTAAGTCTGCATTTGAAGGATTCTATTGCCCTAGCTCGAATTTTTTATGAGACGTGCCTTACGGCAGCGTTTATTGCGCTTGATGATGGTGAGCGCGCGGAAAGAGCAGAGTTGTATTCGGTTTACAAGACGTTCAGGTCACAAACTGAAGTGCAAAAAGCAGGACTGCATATGTTAAAGGTAGAGCGCAGCCCACGCTTGAGGCGAGATGATCCGCGGGTGAAAGAGGCACTTGCCATGTTTTCAAATGGGAAATCATCACGTGTTTGTTTTCCAGAAACACGTGATGATATGATGAACGCGATCATAGCCGTGGATTCAACCAGCGGTCTTTATTTCGGTGGGATAGAGGGCATGATCTTTGATGTCAGTTCCGAAATTATTCACGGTTCATATCACGGCTATGCACTATTTCACGGTTTGCGAAATCGCGAAGAAAATATTGTTGATAACCTTCAGGCGCATTTTGAGTCTGTTGCTTTTACAATATGGCTCAGTTCGTCAGGGTTAGCACGGATGTTGGGCAAGAAGATGGCCCCCACAAAAGAGATGCAGACAATTGAAAGTTTGGCGCTAACAGGACTTTTACCGTACTTGCCAGCAGACGTGGC
>JAESQH010000112.1 GCA_016765235.1 Paracoccaceae bacterium | reverse complement strand
CCCGTGCCGGTTGATCACGCCCGTGCGGGCGCGCGCGGTGCAGCAGCGGCGTGGGCGTTTCCCGTTGTAGGCTTGATCATAGGGGGGGCGGCCGGTGGTATGGCTGCGCTTGCCACATGGTTGGGCTTGCCGGCCGGATTGGCAGCGGCGAGCGCATTGACGTTTCTTGCCGTGGCCACTGGTGGCATGCACGAGGATGGATTAGCTGATTTCGCCGACGCTATGGGTGGCATGACGGTTGAACGACGCTTGGAAATCATGAAGGACAGCCGGATTGGCGCTTACGGCGTTATCGCACTGACGATTGCATTATTGGCGCGGTGGTCCGGGATTGGCGAGCTGTCCGGTTGGACCGTTGCATTCACTCTCGCAGCGATTGGTGCGACGTCGCGCGCGGTTATTGTCTTGTTAATGTTTACCATGCGTCCAGCACGTGAAACGGGTTTATCGGCTGGGGTCGGAAAACCAAGCGGAACAAGCGTTCTGGTCGCAAGCGGCATCGCATTTATCGCTTGCATAGTTTTCACAGGATTATCCGGCGTCGTGCTTTTTGCGCTGATTTTCGGGGGGGCGCTGCCTGTCTACTGGATCGCAAACCGGACTTTGGGCGGGCAAACCGGTGACGTTCTAGGAGCCGCGCAACAAAGCGCTGAGATCGTCGGGCTTGCCGCCGCAATCGCATTATTGGCATAGAAAAGCCGCGCCAGAACCTTGGCGCGGCTTTGAAATTCTTTATGCAACAACAACCACGCGGCTGTCTAACACATCGTTAATCTTCGTGCGCGCCGCATCTTCGTCACCACCGTCAACGGCTGTGACTTCGCGGGTCAGACGCTCCAACGCGGCTTCATAAAGCTGACGCTCGGAATAGGACTGCTCGCGCTGGTCGTCATTGCGGTGCAAATCCCGAACCACTTCGGCGATCATGATCAGATCACCCGAGTTAATCTTCTGTTCATACTCCTGCGCGCGGCGCGACCACATCGCGCGTTTCACACGGGCGCGGCCTTTAAGCGTGCGCATCGCGTGCGCAACAACATCAGGGCTGGACAGCGGGCGCATGCCTACGGATTCGGCTTTAGCTGTTGGAACACGCAACGTCATCTTGTCTTTTTCAAAACTGATTACGAACATTTCCAGCATGAAACCGGCGATTTCCTGTTCTTCGATCGACACAACTTTGCCAACCCCGTGCGAGGGGTACACAACGAAATCGTTGGGGCTAAACATCATGTCCGATTTATTCTTACTCATACATTTCATTCCTTTTTTGACGAACAAAAAACCCTAGGCCGCATCAGATGCAGTCTGTGGTTGGTTTTCTATCCAGCTTACGGCCTACCATTCCAGATTCCGCGAACCGGAATGTTTTCTCGCAGCCGTGCGAGTTACCCGACTCATATAACACAAAAATCATGCTAAAAAAAGAGGGGTGACTTATTGAGGGTTTAACCGCCTTCGCCAGGCTTTTCGCTGAAGTATTTGTCCAGCTTGCCTTCTTCACCGTCGCGCGCTTCGGCGTCTGGCAATGGCTCTTTCTGGCTGATGATAACCGGCCACAATTCCGAATACTTGCGGTTGAACTCAACCCATTTTTCGGCATCAGGCTCGGTGTCAGGGCGAATTGCATCAGCGGGGCATTCCGGCTCGCACACACCACAATCGATGCACTCGTCAGGATGGANGACGAGCATGTTCTCGCCCTCGTAGAAACAATCCACAGGGCAAACTTCAACACAGTCGGTGTATTTGCATTCGATACAGGCGTCGTTCACGATATAAGTCATCTGGTACTTTCGATCAGAGATTTGTGGGCGAAGCCTGTCACACTTCATAACACCTGTTATTTAGAACGGCTTTTCAATTTGATCAAGGCCCACCGCGCTTGATTTTATCTATAGCACGCCGATCCCGCTTTGTCGGACGGCCTTNTCGTTCAATTTCCGGGGTGATTTCCGGAATTTCGGGAACTGGCGTTAAGTCATCGTAAAGAGATTGCGCCTCGGTCGCAGGGCCACGCCGTGTGCCCAAGACCTCGATCTTAACAATTCGTAAAGTCTCGACTTGCAGGAATTCCAGCGTATCCCCGACCTTAATCGGTGTTGAGGTTTTCTTAACTTTCGCCCCGTTCAGACGCACGTGCCCGGCATTAACCACTTTGGCGGAGATCGAGCGGGCTTTGAAGAACCGCGCCTGCCACAGCCATTTATCTAGGCGAATGGTTTGGCGCGGTTCATTCATTAACGTCCTATTTACCTTTTAGCGCCAGCAAAGCGGCGAAGGGGTTGTCAGGATCAATCGGTTTTTCTGGTTTGGGAGGCCGCGCCGAAGAACTTTTCTGGCGATTGTCTGGCTTGCCTTTACCCCGAGGTTTACCCTTCGGTTTGCCTTTGCCACGATTTTCATTGCGGGGCGCAGACGGACGACGACGTGGCGCCCAAGTGAAAGTATAGAAAACCTCGATTTCCGGTTCGACCGGTTCGGCGTCTGCCTCTTTAGGCGCATCAACGGTTTCGGCCTCAACCGCAGGGACCGCATCGGTGGCCTCGGCTGGCGCCTCGGCGTCAGTGATTGGCTCGGAAGGTTTGGCCACTTCAGGCGTTGGCACTACGACTTTAACCTTGGGGCGTTCGGCCTTTTCTGCTTTATAGCCTAGACCATCCATCAGGTTGGCGAATTGTTCCAGCGTCAGACCGGTGATCGACAACATATCCGGATTAGCCTCGAACCCTGAACGGGTGTCTTGGCTGCGGATCATATCGGCGAGGCGTTCCAGCATGTCGATGCGGATCGCGCGATCCCCTGCCAGACGGTATCCGGCGTGGGCGTAATACCCTTCCGGTGCGTCCTTAACGGCAGGCACAGTGACCAAGCCAGGAGGCGGCGCTTCGGGGAATTCTTGCAAATCAGCCGTCAACGACCACAGCACCAGACGCAAGCGCGTGGGGGCGGGTTTCAGCATCAACTGTTGGAAAATCGTGAACTGGCCAAAACGCACGCCGTGCTTGCGCAGCAGGCCGCGCTGGTCTTGGTCTAGCCCTTTGATGTCATCGGCAATATCGGCGCGGGGCAGAATGCCCATCGCTTCGACAATACGGAAGGCAACGCCACGGGCCATGCCGGTGAGCGTCTCGTCGTTTTTCAGTGCCAGCAGAGTTTCGAACTGCGCGGTAATCCGGCGGTCGATGAAATGGCTTAGACGACGGCGAACTTTCTCGGCCACCTCTGGTCCGGCTTCTTCGTCGACGAACGGTTCAACGGCGGGTGACAGTGCATCAGCGCCCTTCACCAGCTTACCAACAGCGTATTCGCCCCACATCAGGCCGCCCTGTTCGGTGATGTCCATCTCCGTGTCGGGCGAGTTATAGAACTTGTCTGACCGCAGGTTGAAGGCCGGTTGCAACGCTGCAATCGCGGTAGCGCGCAAGGTCTTCGCCTCTTCCGCGGATGCGGATGGATCAAGCTGGAAACGGAAGCCCTCAAGCTTGCCGATGAATTGGCCCTCAACGGTGACTTCACCATTTTCGTTTACGTCTGCCACTAGGGCCTCCTTCTGTTTCAATCGGCGCAGCAAAATGCTGGTGCGCCGGTCGACAAATCGTTGGGTCAGGGCCTCGTGCAAGGCGTCTGACAGTCTATCTTCAACGGCGCGGGTCTCGTCACGCCAATGGGCGGCGTCGGCCACCCAGTCTTTACGCTGGGCAACATAGGTCCAAGTGCGGATAAACGCTAGTCGTTTTGACAGTGCATCTATGTCTCCAGCCACATTATCGATCTTTTTGACGTGTCCGGCCAGCCAATCAGTGGGAATCCGCCCACCGTCGTGCATAAAGTCGAACAGTTTTTGGCAAATAACCGCATGTTCCGCGGCGGAAATCTTGCGAAAGTCGGGCACTTGGCAAACATCCCAAAGCTGGCGCACATCCGGGCCAGCGTCGATCTTGTCTTTTACCTCGGGCATGGCCCAGAGCATCTTCAGCGTGGCCAGATCATCCGCTTCGCGTGCACGGATCAGTTCTTCATGGTCAGACACTTGTTCAAGCGATTGAATAAGGGCATCTGGCGTGCCAAATTCCAACCGTGCGCTGCGCCATTGCAGTTTTTTGATCGACGCAAACCGGTGATTTTCAATCGCTTCGACCCATTCGGGATCCAGCGGCGGGGCCTCTCCGGTCACGCCAAACGTGCCATCGGTGGTGAAGCGCCCTGCCCGTCCGGCGATCTGCGCCAGCTCATTCGGGTGCAAATAACGGTGCCGCCGACCGTCGAACTTGGAGGTTCCCGCCAATGCGACATGGTTGATATCAAGGTTTAACCCCATGCCAATCGCATCCGTGGCCACCAGATAATCGTCATCGCCGTTCTGATACAGCGCAACCTGCGCGTTCCGAGTGCGCGGCGATAGCGCCCCCATCACGACAGCCGCACCACCTTTTTGGC
>JAESQH010000111.1 GCA_016765235.1 Paracoccaceae bacterium | reverse complement strand
GCTGCGGTTGTAATATCCCGCCACATGTTCGCGCCGGATAAGCGGAATCACATCGCCGAAGCGGGTGGTGAACGCATCAATCAGCATCTTGCGATGGGTGTTTTCTTCTACCGACATTTCATCAAATACTGCCGCCGTCGCTGGATATTCTTCGCGCAATTCATGGGCGTAGGTCCGGTAAATCCGCGCGTCGTCTTCCTCAGACGAGATCGCCAACGCAAGGACTTCGGCCTCAGACAGGTCTTTGAAATTACGGCGGTTCGTGAAAGATTGCAGCATGTGTCACCTCTTTGGAATGATTCTAAAGTAATACGTTGCTCTCCTCTTCGCAAGTGGTTCCACATTCCGCATTGGCGTGCTAGAAATTCCGAACCACCAACGCTTGAGGGCTGCATCGCACATGGCTGTTAAAGACAACTCAATTACGCCCATGATGGCGCAGTATCTGGAGATCAAAGCCCGTTATCCAGACGCACTGTTGTTCTATCGCATGGGCGATTTCTACGAGATGTTTTTCGACGATGCCGTGGCCGCTGCCGCCGCGCTGGACATCGCGTTAACCAAACGTGGCAAGCACGAGGGCAAGGACATCGCGATGTGCGGCGTCCCCCATCACGCCGCTGAAGGGTACTTGCTGACTTTGATCCGCAAAGGTTTTCGTGTTGCGGTTACCGAACAGATGGAAAGTCCGGTGGAGGCCAAAAAACGTGGTTATAAGGCGATCGTCAAACGCGATGTCACGCGGTTGGTCACCCCCGGTACTTTGACTGAAGATTCACTGCTTGATGCGCGGGCGCATAACTACCTCGCCGCTATTGCGGATGTGCGGGGTGCGATGGCGATAAGCTGGGTGGATGTGTCTACTGGTGATTTTCATGTGGCACCTATAACGCGCGTAACGCTTGGCCCGACATTGGCGCGCCTTGCGCCGCGCGAAGTTCTGGTGGCGGAATCCATCGCTGAGACTTTGCGCGAAACCGTGGAAGAATCCGGCGCGGCTTTAACCCCACTTTCCGCTGCCAGCTTTGATTCAACCGCCGCCGAAGGTCGTTTGACGGGCCTTTTCAAGATCAAATCCCTCGACGCGTTCGGTAATTTTGAGCGCGCAGAAATCGCCGCGATGGGCGCAATCGTTGATTATCTCGACATCACCCAACGCGGAAAACTGCCGCTGTTGCGCCCGCCCTTCAAGGAAAGCCAAGGCGGAACCGTCCAGATAGACGCCGCCACGCGCCGCAATCTTGAACTAACCCGCAACCTTTCAGGCGAACGCGGTGGTTCACTGCTGGCAACGATTGACCGAACGGTAACGGGCGGCGGGGCGCGGTTGTTAACGACACGCCTAACCAGCCCCTCGACTGACCTGACCACAATCAACGCTCGCCACGATGCCGTCGCACACTTCGTCGAAAACCGCGTTTTGGCCGACGCCACCCGCGAAACGCTGCGACAAGCACCGGACATGGAACGCGCCCTTTCGCGCATTGCGTTGGATCGAGGAGGCCCCCGCGACATCGCCGCACTGCGCAGCGGCCTTGCACAAGCGGGGGCGTTATCGGAATCGCTCGCCGGGGCATTGCCGGAAGTGCTGCAAACCGCGGCGAACGATATGACGGGGCATGAAACGCTGGTGAAACTGCTGGAAAACGCCATGATCGCCGAACCCCCATTGTTGGCCCGCGATGGCGGATTCGTCGCCACAGGGTTTAACGAGGGGCTCGATGAAGCCCGCAAGCTGCGCGACGAGGGGCGCAGTGTGATTGCCGCTATGCAGGCGGAATATGCGACGCTGACAGGCATTAATTCGATCAAAATCAAGCATAATAACGTGCTGGGGTATTTCGTCGAAACCCCCGCNAGCCACGCNGAAAAGATGCTGNCNGAACCCCTGTCGGAAACCTTNATCCACCGCCAAACCACGGCCAACCAAGTGCGGTTCACCACGGTTCCGCTGTCCGAAATGGAAACCAAAATCCTGAACGCTGGTGGTCGGGCATTAGAAATAGAGAAATCCATCTTCGCAGACCTTCACGCCGCGATCATGGACCAAGCCGCCCGGATCGCCCAAGCTGCCAAAGCACTGGCGGAAACCGACCTCTCGGCCGCCCTTGCCGATATCGCTGTCGGTGAAAACTGGGTGCGACCGCAAATGGACGCCTCGCGTACATTTGCCATAGAGGGCGGCCGCCATCCTGTCGTGGAACAGGCCCTCCGGCGTACTGGTGAGTCCTTTGTGGCCAATGATTGCGACCTAACTGCGGGCGAAGATAATNGCCGCCCCGTCTGGTTGCTAACCGGCCCGAACATGGCCGGTAAATCGACGTTCCTTCGCCAAAATGCCCTGATTGCATTGTTGGCACAGATGGGCGCATACGTCCCTGCCACGTCGGCCCATATCGGCGTGATAGACCAACTATTTTCTCGCGTCGGGGCCGCAGACGACCTCGCGCGTGGGCGTTCGACATTCATGGTGGAAATGGTCGAAACCGCCGCTATTCTTAACCAGGCAGGTGAGCGCGCATTGGTGATCCTCGATGAAATCGGGCGTGGTACGGCGACATACGACGGNCTNTCCATCGCGTGGGCCACGCTGGAACACCTGCACGACGTTAACCATTGNCGNACNNTGTTCGCGACACANTANCACGAACTTTCCGCCCTGACCGCCAAGCTTTCCGGCCTNAAAAACGCNACCGTTGCNGTNCGNGANTGGGANGGCGANGTGATCTTCCTCCACGAAGTGCGCGAGGGGGCGGCGGATCGATCTTACGGCGTGCAAGTTGCCAAACTTGCAGGTCTTCCAGCGGCGGTGATTGAACGCGCCCGAACCGTACTGGATGCGTTGGAGCAAAAAGACCGTGAAGGCGGCGGCAAAGCTGAAACCCTAATCGACGACCTGCCCCTATTTAGCACAACCGCCGCGCCCCTTGCGCGGCCACCGAAACCGTCCGAGATTGAGGACCGTTTGCGGGACATCCACCCGGATGAGCTAACTGCCCGTGAAGCCCTCGCGCTAGTTTACTCGTTGCGCGAAATGCTGGACGAATAATGGATGACGCCCCGCAAATCGAAGTCAGCGTGGTTGGCAGCATCGCCACAATCCCCGCCGCTGATTGGGATGCCTGCACCGACGGGCAAGACCCGTTCACAACACATCGTTTCTTGCTTGCACTGGAAGAAAGCGGATCCGTTGGTGATGGCACAGGATGGGCACCCCGCCACTTAGTTGCGCGTCTGAATGGTGAAATCATCGGAATACTGCCACTTTATGCCAAAGGCCATTCGCAGGGNGANTACGTTTTTGACCACGCATGGGCGGGCGCATATGAGCGCGCGGGTGGGCGATATTACCCGAAGCTTCAATGTGCTGTACCCTTCACCCCCGCGACAGGGCGACGGTTGCTGGTTAAACCCGAACACGCGGAACTTGCCAATGGTGCGCTGCTAACATCGGTTATCCAGATTGCCGAGGAAAACCACGTTTCGTCCTTCCACATGACGTTTTGCACAGAAGAAGAATACAGCCTCGGCCCCAAATTCGGATTGATGCAGCGAACGGGGCAGCAGTTTCATTGGGAAAACGACGGGTACGCTGATTTCGATGCGTTCCTTGCCAAACTCTCCAGCCGGAAACGCAAAATGATCCGCAAGGAACGCCGCCTTGCACAGGCGTTTGGCGGTGAAATAATCCAGCTAACCGGCGATCAAATTCAACCCGAACACTGGGACGCTTTCTGGCAGTTTTACCAAGACACCGGCGCGCGCAAATGGGGAACCCCATACCTGACCCGCGATTTCTTCAACATAGCCCAGCGGACCCTTCGGGACGACATTTTGCTGGTCTTGGCTAAACGCGACGGCCACTACATCGCAGGGGCGCTGAATTTTGTCGGCGGTAATACCTTGTTCGGTCGCTATTGGGGTTGCGCTGAGGATCATCCTTATTTGCACTTCGAACTGTGCTATTATCAGGCCATCGACTACGCCATCGCACAAGGCTTGGCGCGGGTGGAGGCCGGCGCACAAGGGGAACACAAACTCGCACGCGGCTATATGCCTAGCCCGGTTTATTCCTTACACTGGATTGGGGACGAAGGGTTTGAACGCGCCGTTAATCAATTTTTAACCGATGAACGCGCCGCCGTTGACGAGGACATAGAATTCCTGTCCGCCATCGGTCCATTCAAAAAATCAGGGGGTTAACAATGCTGTCACCACAATTAACACCAACCGAACGGGCCGAGTTTCTACCCGAACTGCAAGCCGCCGGATGGGTGCTGCAGTCCGACCGCGACGCCCTAACCAAAACCTTTGAATTCAAGAATTTCATCGCGGCCTTCGGCTGGATGTCCCAAATCGCCATCTGGTCCGAAAAAATGAACCACCACCCGGAGTGGTTTAACGTTTACCGCACCATCGATGTCCTGTTAACCAGTCACGACGTAGACGGATTATCAATGCGCGACGTGAAATTGGCGCGCAAAATGGACAAACTGGCAGGATAAATATGGCTGGAATTATCGTAATCGGGGCCGGTCAGGCTGGGTCTTCCCTAGTCGTTAAGCTGCGCGCACTTGGCTGTTCGAGTGACATCACGTTGATCGGCGGGGAACCGGTACCACCTTATCAACGCCCACCGCTCTCAAAAAAATACATGCTGGGCGAGATGGACGTGGAACGGCTGTTTCTGCGCCCCGAAGCTTTTTACGGCGACCAAAACATCACTTTGCGCCTTGGCGTCGAGGTCACAGAGATTGACCGCGATGCCAAAACCGTCACCCTGAATACGGGCGAGGTGCTAAACTACGATCAACTGGCCCTGACCACAGGTTCCGACCCCATTAACTTACTGTCTTCCATTGGTGGTGATCTGGATGGGGTTTATACAGTCCGCTCGCTGGCCGACGCCGATGCCATGGCCCCCGATTTCGTCAAAGGCAAACGCGCGTTGATCGTCGGTGGTGGTTACATCGGGTTGGAGGCGGCGGCCGTGGCTGCAACGCGCGGCGTTAATGTGGTTCTTGTCGAAATGGCTGACCGCATCCTGCAAAGGGTGGCCGCGCCCGAGACTTCAGACTATTTTCGCGCCCTCCACACCACGCGCGGCGTTGATATTCGCGAAAGTGTCGGCCTTGCATCGCTGAACGGCACGGGTGGGCGGGTGACCTCGGCCACACTGACCGATGGTAGCGAGCTTGAGATCGATTTCGCAGTTATCGGTGTGGGCATCAGACCCTCGCTCGGATTAGCGGAGGTCATTGGATTAGACCTCGACAACGGCATCAAAGTCGACGGTCACGGCCGCACTTCCGACCCATCAATTTTCGCCGCCGGAGATTGCACCAGCTTTCCACACAATGGTGGCCGTATCCGCCTCGAAAGCGTACCAAACGCGATCGAGCAAGCCGAAGCGACCGCCGCCGCGATGCTTGGCGACGATGCGGAATACCGCGCCAAACCGTGGTTCTGGTCCGACCAATACGACGTTAAACTACAAATCGCTGGGTTAAACACCGGTTATGACCGTGTCTTCAGCCGCAAAACCGATGGCGCTACATCTTTCTGGTACTATAAATGCGACAAACTTCTGGCAGTTGATGCAATGAACGACCCGCGCGCCTATATGGTCGGCAAACGATTGATCGAGGCAGGAAAATCGCCGGATCCAACAGCCGTCCAAGACACCGCTACTGACTTAAAGGTTTTGTTAAAGTAATGCGCGTGATCGGCGGAAAGTTCAAAAGCACGGCGTTGGCTAACGTGGGCAAAGGGGATGAAGGCGCCCACCTGCGCCCCACCACCGACCGCGTCCGTGAAAGCCTGTTTAACGTTCTGGCCCATGGAAATTACCCGGATATCGAGGGCGCAAACGTGCTGGACCTGTTCGCAGGCACCGGCGCGCTCGGCCTTGAAGCCCTCAGCCGTGGTGCTGCCAGCGTGCAATTCGTCGACGACGGCAAAACGGCCAATGTGCTGATAAAACAAAACATCCAGACGCTGAATGTGCGCGATCAAACCAAAATCTACCGCCGCAACGCCACAAAACTGGGCGAGAATCGCAGCGAGCCGTTCAATCTGATCTTCCTCGATCCGCCCTACGGCAAAACCCTCGGTGAAAAAGCCCTCGCGGCCTGTATCTTGGGCAACTGGATCGCAAACGGCGCCCTGATAATCTGGGAAGAAAATCGCGCAATCCTACCGCCCAAAGGGTTCACCACTCTGGACACCCGAAAATACGGCGACACCACGATCACGATTTTGACCTACACAGCCTGATTTCTATTTTGCCCAAATACTCAAATTCAGGTCTTAAACTTCGGCACCTTCGCCCATAATGGCGCGATCACTTTGGATACCAGCGGAATAACCGCTGCACCCAGCGCCACGCCGAAAATACCGTCCATCAATGCGGTTGCTGACCACTCCACCAAACCAACACCCCAAGGCGTCAGGTTCCCCAAAGCGCCCGACCAGCCGTTAATAATGTTGCCTAGCCAGCCAAACCCCAATACTTCCAACCCGTGAATAATGATCGAGCCACCGACCCACAGCATCGCCGCTGTACCGATAATCGTCAGCCAATTCATGAACGTTGGCATAAATTTGACAATCCCGCGCCCTGTCGCGCGGGTCACCCGTAACTGCCCGCGGCGCGCCATGAGCAGACCCAGATCATCAGCCTTAACAATCAGCGCCACACCGCCGTAAACCAAAACCGTTATCCCTACACCGACGGTGGCTAGAACCGTCCCCTCCATCCAGATGTTGCTTTCTGGAATGGCCGCTAGTGAAACCGTCATGATCTCGGCGGACAGAATAAAATCCGTCTTGATCGCACCGGCCACCTTCTCTTCCTCCAGATGTACCGGATCGGAATGTTTGGCTTTTTCCACATGCTCTCCACCACTGTGCAGATATTTGTGCAGAACTTTCTCCGCACCTTCATAACACAAATACGCGCCACCCATCATCAACAGCGGTGTAATGGCCCAAGGTGCAAACGCCGAAAGCCCCAGTCCGGCTGGCAATAAAATCAACAACTTGTTGCGGATCGAGCCTTTGGCAATACGCCAGACAATCGGCAACTCGCGATTCGCTTTGAAACCATGGGTGTACTGCGGTGTCACCGCCGCATCATCAATCACGAGCACTGCCGCCTTGGTGCCTGCCTTGGCAGCTTGTGCCGCAATATCATCCAGCGAGGACGCCGCGATTTTGGCAATCGCCGCTACATCGTCCAAAAGGGCTAAAAGTCCACTCAATGGAATTCTCCTGTTCAAATCTTTGCGCCTAAGGTATTTTCCCTTTGACCCACACACAAGAGTTTAGCGACACCATGACAGTTAATTACCAAGACCTTAAAGCCCGCATCGCCTCGTTATGCGAGGGTGAAACGGACGAAATCGCCCTTATGGCCACAATCGCTGGTGAATTGTTCCACAGTGACACCCGTTTCGACTGGGTCGGGTTCTACCGCGTGACTGCACCCGAAATGCTAAAAATCGGCCCTTATCAAGGTGGTCACGGTTGCTTGACCATCCCATTTTCCCGTGGTGTATGCGGGGCTGCGGCTCGCTTGCGCGAAACTCAGGTGGTGGCAGATGTTAATGCATTTGCGGGCCATATCGCCTGTGCCTCCTCCACCCAATCGGAAATCGTTCTGCCGGTTTTTAATCCTTTGGGCGAACTTATCGCCGTGTTGGACATCGACAGTGATCAACCGAATGCGTTCAACGAAACAGACGCCAATGCGCTGGCTGAAATCTTATCCAACATTTTCACCATTTAAAAACCCCTGTCACACATCGGGTCGTCGCGTTGTCTAACTAAATAACGGATCAAGTAAACGGCAAGGACGCATGATTTGACTAACAACTTGAATATACTGGCAATGGAAGCGCAACGAGGCAGCCAATCCGCGCTTGAAGACCTCGTGCGTGCAATCCAAGACCGCGTGCATCACATGGCTATGCGCGTTTTGGTTAACCCCGACGACGCGCTGGAGGCTACGCAGGAGATATTGATCCTTGTAGTTACCAAGCTGTCTACTTTTCGTGGCGACAGTGCGTTCAACACATGGCTTTACCGTGTCGCAACCAATTACCTGCTAACCGCCAAGAAAATCGCCGATCGCAATCTTAACCTTAGTTTCGAGATCTTTGCGGCAGACCTTGAAAATGGCCTGTTAACTGACGATTCACTCCCTGTCGATGATGTCGTTCTGTTGAACGAGCTTCGTATTTCCTGCACAATGGCCATGTTGCTCTGCCTCGATATGAACCACCGGATCGCCTACGTCCTTGGGGACATTCTGGAATTTGAACAAAGCGAGGCCGCTGAAATTCTGGGGATTTCGAAAGACAACTTTCGTAAGCGTCTGTCACGCGCACGCAAAAGCGTGGTGGCCTTCACCTCGCAGCGCTGTGGGCTGGCCAACGAAAATGCGAAGTGCTCGTGCCCGCGAAGGCTACCCGCGGCTATCGCTCAGGGTCGTGTTAACGTTGACAGACAACGCTACACCTCGGATACCGCCCCTCAATTCACCGCTGTTATCGAGCAAGTCAAAGGTATCGCGGCTGAGCTAAAGGTTCTGAAACTACAAACCGCGACGCCGCATTTTAGCAGCCCGCAAGACCTTGGCGCCCGCATCGCGCAGATCGTGCAGGGCAACCCCTAACTACCCACCAAGTTTGGCCATTCAATCCGCAGACATTCGTTGGTGGAAATGGTCTCTGCTTGCCAATTTCCACCCTCAAAAGGACCACCAATGCGAAAATTTTTACGAAATTTATCCCTGATTGTTGTGAGCTTAAGCGTGCCTGCAATCGCCAACTCCCAAGAAGGAAACACTATGACTGATGACCAAAAAGCCGTTCTGGCCACTATTGAAAATATGACCGAAGCGTTCCATGCCGCAGACATCGAAGGCGTGATGCGCGCCTATGAACCTTCGGCATCGGTTGCCTTTGAACCAGGTGCCGCAATCTCGGGCAACGCAAATCTGCGTGCCGGGTTTCAGGGGTTCTTTGCGGTAAAACCGCAGTTCACATACAGCGGTCACGAGGTCATTATCCAAGGCGACATCGCCCTGCATATCACCCCGTGGAACATGACTGGCACAACACCTGATGGTCAACCGATGGCACAAAGCGGCCTATCCGTAGCAGTTCTGCGCAGGCAGGCCGACGGTAGCTGGCTGATGGTTATCGACAATCCGCATGGTCAAGCGTTGATGGTAGCCGAATAACGCCCGAGGCGGCCGGTGTAATGACTGGCCGCTTTATACCAACGGCCTACTCGGCACCCAAGCATAGCCGTTTTCGCATAAAATCACGCACTCGCGCAGGCCGTGGGGTTTATCGGTTGGTGGTTGCAAAATTGTCGCCGCGTGCGGGTGGGATTCGGCCAGTTTAACAGCCTCGTCTGGGTCGGTTTCATATAGGCGTAGCTCAATCCCTCCACCGCGTGGGCCTGCTTCGGGTAGCAAGGACGGAAGCGGGTGCGAATGGAATGTTGCATCCGAATGCAATTGGAAAACCTGTCCCGCATACGCCATGATCGCGAAATCGGCTGTTGGCTGAAAGGCTTCCATCCCAAAGACATCCTGCAAGAACGCAACGCTGCCCAGCACGTCCCTTACCAAAAGGTTAATCCCCAGTCCTTTAAGCGATGCACCGAACGCTGCGGCCTTAACTTTATCGTAATCCATGTTGCTCCCTCCAAAACCTAACTTAGACCGTCACAAATTATTCACTTGAACACCTGCGACGTCTTATGCCATTTTTGGTCATGCATACTCCAATAAAAACTTGGGCCGAAGTTGCCCCCCGCTTAATCGACGTCGCCTCTGGTCGCGCCCCTGCTGATATGGTTATTCGCCAAGGACAGTGGGTTAACGTCCACTCCCGCGAGGTGATCCCGAACACCGACATCGCCATAGCTGACGGCCGTTTCGCATATTGCGGGCAGGATGCCAGCGCGATGATCGGGCCGGACACCGAAGTGGTAGAGGCGAACGGTCGCTTCATCCTGCCGGGTCTTTGCGATGGCCACATGCATATCGAAAGCGGGATGCTGACAACCACCCAATTCGCCCGCGCGGTGATGCCCCACGGCACGACATCCATGTTCACCGACCCCCACGAAATCGCCAATGTCATGGGGCTAGAAGGTGTACGCCTGATGCATGACGAGGCTTTGCAGCAACGCATAAACGTCTTCGTCCAGATGCCATCCTGTGCGCCCTCCGCCCCCGGATTGGAAAACACCGGCCGTGAACTGACCCCCGACGATGTGATCGAGGCTATGAGCTGGCCTAACATCATCGGCCTTGGCGAGATGATGAATTTCCCCGGTGTCATGAACAAAGACCCCAAAATGCTGGCCATAATCGCCGCCACACAACGCGCCGGTAAAACGGTCGGGGGGCATTATGCCAGCCCCGATCTTAACGGTTTTCACGCGTATGCAGCGGGCGGTCCGGCAGATGATCACGAGGGAACTTGCGAAGCACATGCCATTATGCGGGTCCGCCAAGGTATGCGCTCCATGATGCGGTACGGGTCTGCTTGGTTCGACGTGGAGCCGCAAATTGCAGCTATAACGGAAAAAGGGCTGGACCCGCGAAACTTTATTCTTTGCACGGATGATTGCCATTCCGGCACGTTGGTGAACGAGGGTCACATGAACCGCGCGGTGCGCCACGCCATTGATTGCGGCCTCGACCCGTTGATCGCCATCCAGATGGCGACGATCAATACGGCCACGCATTTTGGTCTTGAACGCGAGCTTGGCTCGATCACTCCGGGGCGTCGCGCCGATGTGATCCTGTCGTCTGACCTCAAATCCCTGCCAATCGAAACCGTGATCGCCCGTGGTCAAATCGTGGCTGAAAACGGCACACTTCTTGGTGAAGACGCCCGGTTTGAGTGGCCGGAAAGTGCAAAAGCCTCGGTCCATATGGGGGCAGACAAGATTGCCACTGATTTTGATATCGCAGCACCAGAAGGCGCAAATCAAGTTCGCGCACGGGTAATCGGCGTAGTTGAAAATCAAGCCCCTACCAAAGCGTTAACAGCCACGCTAAGTGTTGAAAACGGCCTTGTCGTTGGGGATGAGAATAAAGATGTTTGCCAAGTCGCTCTCGTTGAACGGCATCGTGCAACGGGCGGTGTTGTGAACGCTTTCGTGTCTGGTTTTAACTACAAGGGCGACTGCGCCGTTGCATCGACAGTTGCACATGACAGTCATCACATGATCGTCGTCGGAACCTCCAAAGATGGTATGGCGCTGGCAGCCAATCGTTTAAGCGAGGTTGGGGGCGGTGTCACAATCTGGAAAGACGGCCGCGAAATCGCCTTGGTCAAACTTTCCATCGGCGGCTTAATGTCGGATGCTCCGGCGACCGAAGTTGCGATTACCGCTGAACGAATGGTTGCCGCCATGGCTGAAATCGGATGTTCCTTGAACAACGCCTATATTCAGCACACCTTTCTGGCACTGGTCGTCATTCCCGAATTACGAATTTCAGATGTCGGGCTGATCGATGTGGTATTATTCGAAGAAACACCGCTATTTTTGAAAGAACAATAATGATTGAAAAACATGATAAACTGAGCCGTGTCTCGCCGACTCCCGCGGGACCACAGGATTTTACCGATGCCAAACTGGCAGTTCAAGCCGTACAAAAACTGTACGATCAGGCGACCGATTTCCTGAAAGACAACTTCGCCCGCGTAATGAGCGGTGAACCTGTAAAAGGCCATTACAGCGCCTATTATCCGCAAATCTCCATCCATACGCGCAGCTTCGCCAAGATCGACACACGACTGTCGTTCGGTCATGTCGCCGAACCCGGCAAGTATTGCACCACGCTTACGCGCCCTTACCTGTTTGAAAGTTATCTGGAGCAACAGATCGGCCTTTTGATCCAAAATCACGGCGTGCCGATCCGTGTCGAGACCTCCAAAACCCCCATCCCGCTGCATTTCGCAATGGGCGAGGGGGCGCATATCGAAGGCTCCATTGAGGATAGTTTACAACGCCCACTGCGCGACGTTTTCGATGTGCCGGATCTGGAAACCACCAACGACCTGATTGCCAACGGTACGGATAAACCCGCCGCTGATGGCACGCGCGCACTGGCGCCTTTCACCGCGCAACGGGTGGATTATTCGCTGGCACGTTTGGCGCATTACACTGCCACGAGCCCTGCGCATTTCCAGAACCATGTGCTGTTCACCAATTACCAATTCTATATGGACGAGTTTCTGAACTTTGCCAAAGCTGCCCTTCAGGACCCGAATACCGACTACGAAACACTGGTCGAACCCGGCAATGTAATCACCACGAAGGACGGAACCATAGGCGAGCCGCTGGATAAACTGCCCCAAATGCCGACCTATCACCTGACTAGCGCTGACGGCACCGGCATCACGATGATTAACATCGGCGTCGGGCCTTCCAACGCCAAAACCATCACTGATCACGTTGCCGTTCTTCGCCCGCACGCATGGCTGATGCTTGGGCATTGCGCTGGGCTGCGGAACTCGCAAAATCTTGGCGATTACGTACTGGCCCACGCTTATGTCCGCGAAGATCACGTGCTGGATGATGACCTGCCAGTCTGGGTGCCTATCCCCGCGCTGGCCGAAATCCAGATCGCGCTGGAGAATGCTGTGGAATCCGTCACAGGCTACACAGGGTACGAGCTGAAAACCATCATGCGGACTGGTACTGTTGCCACCATCGACAACCGCAACTGGGAACTGCGTGACCAATCCGGCCCTGTGCAACGCCTTTCGCAGTCCCGTGCAATCGCGCTGGATATGGAAAGCGCGACCATTGCGGCCAACGGCTTTCGCTTTCGCGTNCCTTATGGGACCTTGCTGTGCGTATCGGATAAACCCTTGCACGGTGAGCTGAAGTTGCCCGGAATGGCGACAGCGTTTTATAAACGCCAAGTCTCGCAACATCTGCAAATCGGGATCAAAGCGATGCAATCCTTAAAAGAGATGCCGTTGGAACGCTTACATTCGCGTAAACTTCGTAGTTTTGACGAAACGGCGTTCCTATAACGCGGCGTCATTACCATTTAGTAAATAAAAATCGGCAATATTTCGCAAGACCCTAAAAAAATGGGTCAAAATGCAAATCTTTGATTGAGTTTATCGCGTAAAACCGCTTTAGTCCTGTCCGTGGGCCAAAGCGGTTCGAAAAAAGAAACAACCAATAACAGGGATAGATATATTATGACGCAAAAACCTATGACAAAGACTCAGCTCGTTGCAGCACTCGCCGAAGCAACTGGAACTGACAAAGCGACAGCAAACAACACCCTTCAAGCCATCACAGACATCGTAACTGCCGAAGTTGTTGGNGGTGGTGCTGTTACGCTTCCGGGTCTAGGCAAATTCATTTGCCGTGATCGCCCTGACCGCATGGTTCGCAACCCTGCCACTGGCGAACAGATGCACAAAGACGCTGACCGCGTTGCTAAGGTGACTATCGCTAAAGCACTGAAAGACGCTGTTAACGCTTAATTGCGCCAACACACGATTTATTAGGGGTCGTCATTGGGCGGCCCTTTTTTCTTGGGGTACACGATGGATTTTCGCGCATTAGTTATGGGTCTGTCCTTCGCGCTTATGTGGAGCAGTGCATTCACCTCTGCGCGGATCGCGGTCGCATACGCTTCTCCGCTTGCAATGTTGTCGTTACGCTTCCTGATATCCGGCCTGATTGCGGTTATCATTGCTCGCGCTCTTGGCCAAACCGCGCGCCTGACCCGCAAGCAATGGATTGCGGTGGTTCTGTTCGGCATCTGCCAGAACGCGATTTATCTGGGTGCAAATTTCATGGCTATGCAATGGATCGAGGCCAGCCTAGCCGCGATCATCGCCTCCCTGTTACCCTTAACCGTCGCCGCCGCCAGTTGGATTTTCCTTGGGGAGCGTCTGTCGAAGACTGGAGTCTTTGGCCTTATCGCTGGGACCATCGGGGTGTTCATCATCATGGGTTCTCGTGTTTCCAGCGGTGCTGACCTGTNTGGTATTGCACTTTGTTTCGTCGGGGTTGCGGCCCTTACCCTCGCCACGCTGCTGGTGCGCGGGATCAGCAGTTCAGGCAATGTATTGATGATCGTTGGACTACAAATGCTGGTCGGCAGCGCCGTTCTGCTGCCGTCTTCGCTGTTGCTGGAAACCTTCCGCCTCGATCTAACTTGGCAATTAGTCGCCGCCTTCAGCTATACCACACTGATCCCCGGCCTTGCGGCGACATTAATCTGGTTCTTGTTGGTTGGCCGCGTCGGGCCAACGCGCGCCGCCAGTTTCCACNTTCTGAACCCTTTCTTGGGGGTCGCCATTGCTGCGCTGGTTATTTCCGAAGCGTTAAGCCTTCGTGATGTGTTTGGCGTTGTCATCATTATGAGTGGCGTGCTTGCTGTTCAAGCTGGCCGCAGGCCACAACGATCTAAAGCTGGATGATTCCTGAATCTTTAGTATCGTAACCAGACAAAATGCGCGCAAATCCTGTGGGAAGTGTCGCAACCTCTACAACCCCCTGATTGCGGGCGTGCGCCAAGATACTTTCGCCTTCAGGGATTTTCTTCAAGAACATCCGCCCCGCCTTTGGACCGGACGAACCGGGGAAGCCGATGGTAAAATGCAACCCGGGTTTGATCGAAGTGTCGTAAATATGCCGCGTTGCAAACGCGTTGAACGACAGATCCTTTAAGGCTGCGCCCACATCAAACATCACCAAAAACCCGTTTTGCTTACAAAACACACCGTTGAACGTATTCTTGATCGTCCCGTTCAACTGCGCGATATAGACAATCGAAGACCGTCGCTTGTACCGGTAAACTCCATCCTTGTTCGTTATCAGAACCAGTGATTTCACAACTTTCCCTGGTAAGCGCACTAGCAATTTGTACTGCCAGTAAAAACCCGGCTCCAAATCTGCCGTTGTGATCGGCTGCACGACCGCAGCGTCAAGCAACTTCATCATCGCGTCCATAGTGGCGGAGGAGCTTAACGAAGTATTGTTTCGCGCCTTGATGGGCCGATCAGAATGTAATTCTCCGGGATCTACATCGAAGTAGTCCGCTATCTTCTGGTTAATCGCTTGTCTGGGCAGACTTTCACCACTGATGTACCGCGCAAATTGCTGACGGTTGATACCCAAGTCTCTCGCGACCGAAGAAACCGACGGCTTGGTTTTACAAAGTTCGGACAGGCGGTGGGCAAAATATGTACCTTTGGGACGCCCTTGATTGCTGGGATTCAAAACTATCTCCCGTCAAATTCGCATAAAATCGTTCGATACTATAAGCGCAGCTTTACTCAGGTAGTTTAGCTTTTCAAACGATTCATTTCGCGTTCACGTACAAGTGTTTACGCTATTTTACGCTTCTAGTGAAAATTCTTTTACCGAAAACGAGCATTTCATTCCCTTTCAACTGGTCTATATAACTTACCAATAGCGGGTCGAAGTGATGCGCCCGTTAGTGAAGAAATTACCGCCAGCGAGCCTACTGTCGCCTAATTAAGGACAGGAGCGTCCGCGAATTTCGGCAACCGACATGTACCCCGTCGGTTGCCGAATAATTCTTCTAACGGAAAATTCATGTGACTGTGTATCGCGCGCACTTTAAGTATATCTAATGGAATTTCTTCTCGGATATGGTGCGGGCTTGTTGACTCTTGTTAACCCCTGCGTTCTGCCGGTATTGCCCATCGTTCTCGCCACTGCTGTACAAAACCACAAACACGGGCCATTGGCGCTCGCGGCCGGCATGTCCGTTACTTTCGTCATTTTAGGCATCAGCGTCGCCACTCTAGGAGCCAACGTCGGCCTCGACGCGGATCGCGTCAGCCAGATCGGCGCGGTCATGATGCTGGGGTTCGGGGTCATCCTTCTGGTTCCACAATTTAGTTCAAAATTTGCACTAGCAACCACAGGCGTTGCTACACATGCTGACATGCGTGTCGGACGACTGGATCAATCAGGCCTGCGTGGTCAATTCGTCGGGGGCGCGTTGCTGGGCGCCGTCTGGTCCCCCTGCCTCGGCCCGACTTTGGGCGGCGCTATCGCGCTGGCCTACAGCGGTGAAAGCCTCATACTCGCCACTGGCATCATGATCAGCTTCGCCTTGGGTATCTCCACAATCATGATTGTGTTGGGGTACGGTGCGCGTGAGGCGATCATGTCTCGCCAAGCCACCATGCGCGTGCTGGCACAGCGGTCTAAACCCCTGATGGGTATCATATTCATCGCCGTTAGCGTCATGATCCTGACCCGCTTCAATCGGATAATCGAGCGCTGGTTACTGGACCTGATGCCCGACTGGCTGCTTTTCTTTTCCGTCTCGATATAAGGAAACCCGTTATGAATATTTCGATCAATCGCCGCCACTTCCTGATCACCACAGCGGCTAGTGTTGCTCTACCCGTAGCGGCCTTCGCCGCCGAGGATTGGATCGACTTTGAACCCGGCGTTATCCAAGCCCTGCTGAATGAGGGTAAAACCGTAATGGTAGATTATTCCGCCGTCTGGTGTTCCACCTGCAAAGCGCAGAAGCGCGTTATGACCGACCTGCGGACCCTCAACCCTGCCTATAACGAGGCCATGGTTTTTGTCCGCGTAGACTGGGACGACTACGGCCGCCACGCAGTAACCACCAGCCGCAAAATCCCCCGCCGCTCCACGTTGATTATCCTGCGCGGCAACGAGGAACTAGGCCGGATTGTAGCTGGGACTAGGGTTTCGGATATTGAGGCACTGATGGATTTGGTGCTTTAACGCCAACGCAAAAGGAGCAACCAGAGGCTGCTCCTTTATTTATCACAAGGAAGCGCTGCTTACCTTCACGTTAGTCCCAAGTTGCCACCAAGAGCTTCTTCAAGACTACAAGGCAGAACGTTCGCAAAGCGTTTTCCGGTGTTTACTTCCGAAACGCGACCTTGATTTATACCTCCAAGTATCGCTGCAATTTGCGCGTAATTGAAGTTGGTATTAGTAAGCAAAGATTTAATCTTTGCTGCAATTTCCGCTGTCAGCCGCGGACTGCTTTTACGATGTGACATTAACGTCACCTCCGTACTTGGCCGTTGAATATTTTCGAACTGCGCTATACGGTATAAATCCTAAGCGGGAATTTCTACCATCTGCAACCTAGATAACTGGGAATCGGACGGCAGCTCAATTTCTCAATCCTAGGAACGCGGGGTTGGTTGCACAACTCCGCGTTTTCTGTTGGACTACATCTTGATGCCGCTAACGGCTAACTCTCAATATAAGCCAATAAGCTCTATATATACTGATTCGCACCAATCCCCACCATGTGTTTAGTGGGGATAACTTTAATTTTTAACTTTTGAGATAGCCATTACTAAACAATAGAAAAATTGGAAAAAGAGTCCATTTAGCTACTAATTCATCCAAAATCGAATGCTGAATCCCTAAAAATCCAAATTCTCCACACTCAGTGCGTTGGCTTGGATGAACTCGCGGCGTGGTTCCACGACGTCGCCCATCAGCTTGGTGAAAATCTCGTCGGCCTCATCGACATGTTCTATCTTCACTTGCAACAAAGTGCGGGCTTCGGGGTCCAGCGTGGTTTCCCATAGCTGGCCGGGGTTCATCTCGCCCAAGCCTTTGTAGCGTTGCAGTGACAGGCCTTTTTCGCCTTCTTTGAACACCACGTCCAGCAGATCAGACGGTGCGTTAATCACGTTTTCCCGATCTTTGCGAACCAGCGCGGCGGGGGTTGCGTACACCTCTTGCAAGCTGGCGGTCATACTGGCCAGTTTGCGCGCCTCGGCACTGCGAAGGGCGTTGCCGTCAAGCACTTGCACTTCTTCGACGCCGCGCAGTACGCGCGACAGGCGGAGGCCGCCATTCTCTGTGGCACTGCCTGACCAGCCTTTTTCGTATTCGGTCGCAATAAGGTCCAAACGCGCAGCAACACTGTTCGCGGTGCCTTGCGGATCACTGTCCAACACACCCGGAACCAGCGCACCGGAAATCGCTACTTGTTCGAGGATATCGCGGGAATAATTCGTCGGGAAGGCGTTCAGGATCGCGCGGCACACGCGGGCCTCTTCAACCACACGCTTCAAATCCGCACCTGCGATCTGGGAACCGTCACCAAGGCGCAAAATGGCATCGTTAAGGCCTTGATCAATAAGATAGTCTTCCAGCGCTAGCTGGTCCTTTAGGTAAACTTCGGACTTGCCGCGCGCCACTTTATAAAGCGGTGGCTGGGCGATATACAGATACCCACCCTCGATCAACTCCGGCATTTGGCGGAAGAAGAACGTCAGCAGCAGTGTCCGGATATGTGCCCCGTCCACGTCCGCATCGGTCATGATAACGACCTTGTGGTAGCGCAGTTTTTCAATGTTGAACTCTTCGCGCCCAATCCCCGTGCCAAGCGCGGTGATCAGCGTTCCGATTTCTTGCGAGCCGAGCATACGGTCAAACCGTGGCCGCTCCACATTCAAAATCTTGCCCTTCAGCGGCAGCACCGCCTGATTATAACGCGAGCGCCCCTGCTTGGCCGACCCACCGGCCGAGTCCCCTTCCACAAGGAAGATTTCAGATTTCGACGGGTCTTTCTCCTGACAATCCGCCAGTTTCCCCGGCAGACTGGCAATATCCATCGCCGATTTACGGCGTGTCAGTTCACGCGCTTTACGGGCGGCTTCACGGGCCACGGCGGCCTCGACTATCTTGCCGACGATCATGCGGGCTTCTGCTGGATGCTCCTCGAACCACTCCGCCAGTTTTTCGTTTATAAGGCCTTCGACAACAGGGCGAACCTCGGAGGAAACCAGCTTGTCCTTGGTCTGTGACGAGAACTTCGGATCAGGCACTTTGATCGACAGCACCGCCGTCAGCCCCTCACGAGAATCGTCGCCCGAGAACGTTACCTTTTCCCTTTTCGCGATCCCCGAAGAGGCCGCATAGTTGTTAATCGTCCGCGTCAGCGCCCCACGGAAACCCGCCAGATGCGCGCCACCGTCACGTTGCGGGATGTTGTTGGTAAACGGGCGAACGTTTTCGTGATAACTGTCGTTCCACCACATCGCGACCTCGACCACAATGTCGTTGCTTTCACCGATGATATAGATCGGCGCGCTTATCAGCGGGGTTTTCGAGCGGTCCAGATATTTTACAAATTCCTGCACACCACCGTCATAGATCATCTCGACCTCTAGTGGCTCCGTCGGGCGTTCATCGCGCAGCGTGATCCGCACGCCGGAGTTCAGGAACGCTAGTTCGCGCAAGCGATGCTCCAACGTCTCGAACTTGAAGTTCCGGTCNGANAACGTATNNAGNGNNGCNANAAACCGNACCTCGGTNCCTGTNCGGTCCGATTCGCCCAGCACTTCGAGGTGTTTNACNGTNTCGCCATGCTCAAACCGTGCGANATGTTCATGACCATCGCGCCANATCCGCAGTTCAAGGTANTCCGANAGGGCGTTNACCACAGACACACCAACNCCGTGCAAACCGCCNGAAACNTTATAGGAATTGCTGTCAAATTTNCCGCCAGCGTGCAGTTGGGTCATNATAACCTCGGCGGCTGAAACGCCTTCTTCNTCGTGGATACCCACNGGAATACCGCGCCCGTTATCGCTAACCGAAACACTGTCATCAGCGTGGATNGTTACCGTCACGGTNTCCGCNTGCCCCGCGAGCGCTTCGTCGATCCCGTTGTCCACAACTTCATACACCATATGATGGAGGCCAGACCCGTCATCCGTGTCCCCGATATACATACCGGGACGCTTCCGCACGGCTTCTAAGCCTCTGAGAACTTTGATAGAATCGGCGCCATACTCTTGTGGAGCTTTATCGTTATCGGCCATTGGTGTATTCCCCTAATTATTAGGCGGGATACTAGCTGAAATTGGCAGGATTGTCACGCGTTTGCGGGAATATTATAGTGGTTTTCCACGGTCCCGCACGGGTAGGATTTCGACCCGGTCAGCGCCCAGCGCTGGGTGGTTGTAACCCCGTCTGGAAACAGCGGAATGCCCGCACCAAGCAGGATCGGCAGCGTGAATATCCGCGCCTCGCGTATTAACCCACGGGCCAAACATTGCGCGATCACGTGACCACCATCGACATAGGCATTTGGCAGCATCTCGGCGGCCACGGCGATACTTTCCGAGGTCCGAACCTGCTCCGGCATCCCGCGCGGTAACAAGCGGTGCGTCATGATGATAGCGGGCAGTTTTTCGGGATAAGGCCAGCCGTGTCGCTCAAAAAACGCATCCAGCGTGTTGCGCCCCATAAGTATACCGTCAACGCTGGCGATAAATTCGTCATAACCAAAATCGCTGTCCTGAAACGCATCCAGATGATCGATGGAGCCGTCCGGCCCCGCGATATACCCGTCAATCGTTTGCGCAATGTATATCTTCATGGCGCGATCATAGCACGGCGATTGCAGCGCCAACCACAACTAATGCGGACCCCGAAATCACGTTCGTACGCCGCACCGCATCTGGCGACGACAGGAAACTGCGAATACGGTCAACTGACAGCGATAACACCACGTTGCCCACAAACGGAACCAACCCCGAAATAAGGGATATCATCACGATATCCGGTGTCGAAATGGTGTCGAAATCGAAGAAATTCGGCAAAATACCCATGTAAAACAGAATCGCTTTCGGGTTTCCTATAATCACTAGCAATCCGGCACTGAATCCGGCCCACACGCCCGATGCGCTTAATCGGCCATCCTCGACCAACGGTTTACTGGCGTTTCGAACGGTGCGAACGCCCATCCAGACCAATATCACTGCGCCGCCATATCGTAGCAGGGTCATAAAGTCGGCGTAAAGTTCGATCAGTAGGCTGACACCGAAAATTGCCAGCAATGGCCAGATAATGTCGCCCACAACCACGCCCAAGGCCAAGGGCCATGCCGCGTGGAAACCGCCAGACACCGCCCGTGCCAATAGGGCAACCCAAACCGGTCCAGGCGTCAGGAACAGGATTCCCAAAGCGCCCATGTAAAGTAGAATTTCCGTTAAAGAGATAGTCACTTATTCGTCCTGCAAAGTCAGCGAACCATCGTCGTTCAGCGGCCAGAACGGGTTGTGTGCGACCTCCCAAACATGACCGTCTGGGTCGGTATAATAGCCGGAATACCCACCCCAAAACACCTTTTCGGGCGCTTTCAATTCAGCGGCTCCACATTTCAGTGCGTTCGCATAAGCCGTATCCACCTCGGCCTCGCTTTNAAAATTCTGTGCCAAAGTCATCGCGCCTGTGCCAAGCGGCGCATCGGGACGGCCCTGGTCCGCAGCCAATGCATCCAGCCCGAAAAGCCCCAGAACCAACCCGTTGATTTGGAAAAACGCGATGCTTTCCTGCGATTGTGAAGATTCCACCCAGCCAAGCTCTTTGTAAAATGCCCTTGAGGTCGCCAAATCCTTAACGCCGAGTGTAATCAGTGTAACTCGTTGCGGTGTCATGATTTTTCCTCCAATTTTGAAATGCCGTCAGTTTCTGTCACTTCGATCAAGTTAGCACGGCCACCCAAGGCCTCAAACAACTCCGGCCCCGTGCCGGTCATCCACGCCTGCGCGCCCAGCGCACAGATTTCGTCATAGAGCGCCGCACGACGGTCAGCATCCAGATGTGCGGCNACNTCGTCCAGCAGCAAAATTGGCGGTGCGCCGAAATCCTCAGCCAAGGCCCGCGAGTTCGCCAAAATAAGCGACACCAGCAAGGCTTTCTGCTCGCCTGTTGAACACAGCTTCGCCTCGACGCCCTTCGCGGCGTAAATCGCGTGCAGGTCCGCGCGGTGTGGCCCTGTCAACGTCCGCCCCGCCGCCATATCACGCGAACGACCAGTGGCAAACGCCTCCAGCAGCATCTCGGCGGTTTGCTCTGGCGGCAACTCATCCGCCGATATCAGTGACAGGTCTGCCGTTGGAAACGCACTCGACGCACCCTCCTGTGCGGCTTGCAATCGCCCGACTACCTCCACTCGATTGGCCGAGATCACGCCGCCAGCTTCCGCCATTTGGCCCTCCAGCGCATTNTACCAAGANNCNTCNCGCACGCTGTCTTTCNGCAAACGATTCCGCTCTCGCATGGATTTTTCGTATTTCAATGTCGCNTCGGCGTGGGNGGGGATGAAACTCATCACCATGCGGTCCAGAAACCGGCGGCGCTCCCCCGCGCCCTCCAGCCACAAACGATCCATTACCGGCACCAGCCAGACAATCCGTGCCACGCGCCCCAACGCCAGTTGCGGGGCAGCTTTGCCGTCAATCGTAACCTGCCGCGCCCCGTCGCCCTCAACCCACGTGACCAATTCATGAACTTCCGACAGGCTTTCCAGCGTCGCAGTGATCTTCCAGCCCAGACGTTCCGGCGCACGCGCCATTTCATCGACCGAGGCACGCCGCAACCCCCGACCCGGCGACAGCATCGAGATCGCCTCAAGTATGTTGGTTTTGCCAGCCCCGTTCGGCCCATAGATAGCAACAGGCCGCCCGTCCGTTTCCAGTCGTGCGGCCTTATGTGATCGAAAATGCGAGAGTTTCAGCTCGCGGATCGCAAGCGTCATACGCGCATCGGCATCACAACGTAGACTGCGCTGTCGTCATTGCCTTCGCGCATCAACGTCGGGTCGCCAGNTGAATTGAACATGAACACCGCGTTCTCACGGTCCACCTGTTGGGCNATTTCCAGAAGGTATTTGGCGTTAAACCCNATTTCCAANGGTTCNTCNGCATAAGCCACGGCCAATTCTTCATCTGCGGCGCCGGAATCGGGTGCGTTCACNGAAAGCACCAANCGATCCTCGTCTAGCGTAAGCTTAACGGCGCGNGANCGTTCGGACGAAACGGTCGANACACGNTCNACNGCCCGCGCAAATTCGGCTGCGTCAACTTCCAGACGTTTCGTGTTGCCCTGCGGAATAACCCGTGTGTAATCGGGGAACGAGCCGTCAATAACCTTCGACGTCAACGTCACTTCAGGCGTTGCAAACCGGATTTTGGTCTCGGAGACGGACACCGCAATCACCGCATCGTCATCGCTCAGCAGCTTGCCAACTTCGTTGACCGTTTTACGCGGCACAATCACGCCGGGGATGTCGCTTGCGCCATCCGGCAGGCTGGCATCAATCCGCGCAAGGCGGTGGCCATCCGTCGCCACACAGCGCAGCACTTTGCCGCCTTCGCTGTCAGCGGCGTGCAAGTAAATACCGTTCAAATAATAGCGCGTTTCCTCAGTCGATATCGCAAATTTCGCCTTGTCAAACAACCGCCGCAGAACCGAGGCTTTTACCCCGAAGTTACAATCATATTCCGCCGATGCCATCACCGGAAAGTCTTCACGCGGCAATGTCGCCAAGCTGAAGTGCGAGCGACCAGCGCGTATCTCCAAACGCCCCGCTTCGGCATTGTCCAACAGTTCCACCATTGCACCATCGGGCAGTTTGCGCACGATTTCATGCAACGTATGCGCGCCAACCGTCGTCGCGCCTGCGCGTTCAACGACTGCCGTGGCCTCGTCGATAATTTCAATGTCGAGNTCGGTCGCACGAAGGGAAATCTGATCGCCTTCTGCCTCGATTAGCACGTTGGCGAGGATCGGAATGGTATTTCGACGCTCCACCACAGATTGGGCGCGGCTCATAGCCTTCATAAGAGTGCTGCGTTCGATACTGACCTTCATGATACCCTCGTGCGTATAATTACTTGGACGATGACACTAGCTGATGGCGCGGGAAGTGCAAGCGTTTAAGCCTCTAGCATTCGCCTTAACAGTTCCACATCCTCGGCGATTTGGCTGTCGGTCATTTTCAGTTCTTCGACCTTTTTCACCGCATGGATTACCGTGGTGTGATCGCGTCCGCCGAACCGCCGACCGATGTCGGGCAAGGATTTGGATGTCAGCATTTTGGACAGGAACATCGCCACTTGGCGGGGTCTGGCAACCGAACGCGCGCGGCGGGGGCTAAGAAGGTCCGACATGCGCAGATTGTAGTGATCCGCGACCTGTCGCATGATTTCCTCGACCGTGACTTTGCGTTCCGAGGCTCGCAAAATATCCGCCAGACATTCCTGTGTCATATCAAGGTTAATTTCACGCCCGACTAGGGATGCAAATGCGAATAGGCGGGTTAGTGCGCCTTCAAGAACGCGCACGTTCGATGATATCCGATGCGCGAGGAATTCCAGCACGCCCGCGTCCATCTGAACGTCCGGCATCGTCTTCAACTGGGTCTCCGACTTGGATTGCAGGATGCCCAAACGCAGTTCGTAATCCGTCGGGTGCAGGTCCACGACCAAGCCCCATTGCAAGCGCGAGCGGATGCGCTCCTCAAGACCCTCGATTTCGCCGGGGGCGCGGTCAGCAGAGATAACGATCTGCTTACCTTGGTCAACTAATGCGTTGAAAGTATGAAAAAATTCGTCTTGAGTGGAGTTTTTGCCTGCGATGAATTGCACGTCGTCAACCATCAGTACATCAACGGAACGGAACTGTTCCTTGAAGCTGTGCATGTCCTTGAAACGTAGCGCCTGAACGAAGCGATACATGAATTGTTCGGCAGACAAATACAGCACCCGCGATTCAGGGCGCAACGCCTTGGTTTCCCACGCAATTGCATGCATCAAGTGGGTTTTACCAAGGCCAACACCGCCGTATAGAAACAACGGGTTGAAGGTAACTTGACCGCCTTCGGCAACACGGCGCGCAGCGGCATGGGCTAGTTCATTCGGCTTGCCGACAACGAAACTTTCGAATGTACACCGAGTGTCGAGCGGGCTTCCCGGCAGGTCAACAACGGGCGCTACTTTGGCCGCGATCCTAGCGACGTCGGGCGCTGGTCGCGCCGCCGAAACCGTGCGGAAGTCGAGGCGGTCAACCTTCAAACCCTCAGCCTGAAGCATACCCAGAATCGACTCGCCATAGTTGCGCGATACCCAGTTGCCAATAAAACTTGTCGGCACGGAGAACTGGGCCACGCGGCCGCCAGCTTCCAGCAATTTCAGAGGGTCAATCCAGTTCGTAAACGCATCTTTGCCCAATAACGAAAGAAGCTCCGAGCGGATTCGGCCCCAACATTCCTGTTCCATACTATCCCATTCACTTTTCGCGGCTCTAGTGGCTACGGTTATAATTTTTTAAGGCTGNGACCACGGAAGACCGCGTACNTTCCAGCCGTTAATTNTTCCACGATGTTTATGTTCGTCATGNTNGCCCTCGAATCCCTCGAGGACGTTGACGCATTTAATATTTCGGTTGCTGTCCGCAATTTTGGACAACAAGGCTTTGGCGGCATAAAGGGAGCGAACACCCGAGCGACATAGAAAATAGATCGCTGACGGGTCTTCNNCNCCTAATTGCGATAGAAGTTCTTCTGCAAAGTGTTCGTTGCGGGTCATTTCGGGAAATTCCAGCCATTCGACCTTCAAAACCTCTTTGCCCAANGCATCGAGNACNGGAAGGCCAATGTAATCCCACTCCGCAATGGTGCGGACGTCGACCAATATTGCAGTGGGGTTTGATATAAGGGCTTCCCAGGTTTCCTGTGGCGTAGCTTCCAAAACAGTAGAATTTAAAGCTTCAGACACAGAAAATATCCTCCAGAGGCGCGAAAAGGCATCGCACCTGTCAAAATTAATTTATAGTTAAGAACCGAGCAGATTCCATGGCACCAAGTCTTTCCAACCACTCAAATCGACAANAGNCAAAGGTAAACCGGTGCGGAAANAGGCACTATCCNCGCANGAATTTGACAGTATTGACGACGCTTAGGCAGCGAGCAGTAGGAATCNCACAGCGTAGGGTGAAGGTAACGAACTCGAGAGATTCGCTCAATAGGGTTAAGCGATGAATCTGCAAAAACTGTGGATAAAATTTTAGGTGTGGCCAAAAAGCAAAACGCGCCCCGATTGGGACGCGCTTAAAAATTCATAAAAGGTAGTCGCTTACGCGGACATTGCCTTAACACGTGCAGACAAACGCGAAACTTTGCGGCTTGCTGTTTTTTTGTGCCAGATACCTTTGGTCACGCCACGCATGATTTCAGGCTGTGCTGATTTCAGTGCATCGGCTGCAACGGCCTGATCGCCACCAGTGATTGCTTCTTCTACTTTACGCAGGAAGCCACGGATACGCGTGCGGCGAGATTTGTTAACTGCTGTGCGNCGCTCNATCTGGCGGGCACGTTTTTTAGCTTGGGGCGAATTTGCCATGTGTATAATTCCGGTTCGTTCGAGATTCGAATGATGAAGCGTCCATCTACCCGTGCAAATGCCCCGAGTCAACGCCCCTGTGGGTTATTTATCGCGGAACTGCGGTTCACGCTTTTCCATGAAGGCGTTCATGCCCTCGGATTGGTCGTTGGTTGCAAACAGAGAGTTGAAAACGCGGCGTTCAAACAGCAGTCCTTCGCGCAGGGTGGTTTCGTAGGCGCGGTTGACCGCTTCCTTAACCACCATCGTTGTTATCATCGATTTTTCGGCGATTTTGGCGGCGGTGGCTTTAGCGTCCGTTAACAAATCCTTAGCCGGAACAACGCGGCTGACCAAACCTGAACGTTCCGCTTCGGCGGCGTCCATCATACGGCCCGTCAGGTGCATTTCCATGGATTTGGACTTGCCNACAAAGCGGGTNAGNCGCTGNGTGCCGCCAATGCCCGCGACCACACCAAGGTTAATCTCGGGTTGGCCAAATTTGGCAGTGTCGGAGCAAATGATAAAGTCACACATCATCGCCAATTCGCATCCTCCGCCCAACGCATAACCTGAAACGGCAGCGATGATAGGTTTGCGCACACTTAGGATGGCGTCGACTTCGGGGGTGAAAAGATCTTCGGTGAAGACATCCACGAAGGACTTGCTGGACATTTCTTTAATGTCAGCCCCCGCCGCAAATGCTTTTTCGCATCCGGTGATGATAATACAGCGCACCGTGTGGTCTGCCTGCATTGCTTTCAGGGCGTCAGCCAGTTCGCTCAANAATTGCGCNTTCAATGCGTTCAGGGCTTTGGGGCGNTTGAGGGTGACNAGGCCAACGTGGTCCTCGATCTCGGTCAGAATGCATTCATAAGCCATTGTGCGGCTCCTTGGGTCAGATGGTCCGAAGGTTCTGTGTGTAACATGGCCGACAGGGGGATCAAGCCTACTTTTGGCACTTGGGGCAATAGAAGGTGGAGCGCCCTGATTGCACGATACGGACTATAGATTGGTTGCAATCCTCTGTTTTACAAGGTTCACCTTCACGCCCATAGACGGCAAAACGGTGTTGGAAATACCCCAATTCCCCATCGGCCTGACGATAATCTTTCAGACTGGAACCGCCAGAATCGATAGCTTCTGACAAAACATCGCGAATCGTCGGGACCAAAAGGTTCATCTTTTTGGGTTTTATATCGCCTGCGTGCTGTGTTGGGGGGATTCCAGCCCTCCACAACGCCTCGCACACATATATATTGCCAAGACCAACGTCGATCTTCTGATCCAGCAGCGCGGATTTGATCGGCATCTTGCGGCCCTTTAGGCGGTTGGACAGGTATTTGGCATCGAACGCATTGCCCAACGGCTCCGGCCCCATGCCTTTGAACATGCGGTGTTCGTCCAGCTTATCGGTCGCGCATAAATCCATCATCCCGAAGCGGCGCGGGTCATTAAAAGTGATCAGCTTGCCATTTTCCATGTCGAGCACAACGTGGTCATGTTTGATCAGCGCGTCCCCGTCCGAAATCAGCATTCTGCCAGACATGCCCAGATGAATAATCAGGCTTTCACCTCCGTCCAGATCGGCCAGAATATACTTCGCACGGCGGCGCAAGCGTTCCACTCGCTGCCCTTCCAGCCTTGCAGCCATATTATCAGGAAAAGGCCAGCGCAGCCCCTCACGATGGATGCCAGCATGGGCGATCCGCTGACCTGTCATCACGGGTTCCAGCCCACGACGGACGGTTTCAACTTCGGGGAGTTCGGGCATATCGGTTCCTGTGTTCAACACGGCCTTGCCGCTACGGTTAGTCTTGCCTAAGCTTCGCGCCATGACAACAGCCCTTATCACTCATCCCGACAGCCACAACCACATAACGCCAGAGGGTCACCCCGAACGCGTGGCGCGACTGGAGGCAATCGCGAATGCCCTAGAGGGTTTCGACCTGCTGCGCCTTGAAGCCCCGATGGGTGAGGATTCGCATGTTTTGCGCGCCCACCCGCAGGCACATATTGACCGGATTGCACGCGCAGGCGTTGGCGCATTGGATGCTGATACGCATATGTCCGAAGGTTCGCTGAACGCCGCTTATCGCGGAGTCGGGGCGGTTGTTAAGGCCGTTGATATGGTGATGGGTGGCGAGGTGGCCAATGCCTTTTGCGCCATCCGCCCACCGGGGCATCATGCGGAGCGCGAGAAACCGATGGGGTTTTGCCTGTTCGGAAACATCGCGATAGCGGCCAAACATGCGCTTGAGGCTCACGGGTTATCGCGCGTCGCGATCATGGATTTTGACGTGCATCACGGCAATGGAACGCAAGATCTGGTGTGGGAGGATGCACGGATTCTGTTCGCCTCCACCCACCAAATGCCACTTTATCCGGGGTCGGGGGCGGCCAGTGAAACAGGCGCGCACGGGAATATCCTGAACTGCCCGTTGGACCCCGATACTAACGGGGCGGCGTTCCGTATCGAGATGGAAAATCAAGTTTTACCTGCGATTGATACCTTTGCGCCGGAGTTGATTCTGATTTCGGCGGGGTTTGACGCCCACAGAAACGATCCGCTGGCGAATTTGAACTGGATTGAGGATGATTTTGCGTGGGCAACGCACCAATTATGCGATCTCGCCGATAAACACTGCCACGGCAGGGTGGTATCCACCCTTGAAGGGGGATATGATCTGGATGGATTGGCAGCGTCCTGCGCCGCCCATATTAATGCCCTGATGGAGCGTGGAAAATGAGCGATAAACCTGTAAGCGACATGAGCTTTGAAGAAGCGATGGGAACGTTGGAAACGGTGGTTGGGCAACTTGAAAGCGGCTCGATCCCGCTGGAAGAATCCATAGAGCTTTATAAGCGCGGGGCCGCACTTAAGGCCCATTGCGAGGCCAAGTTGAAATCCGCAGAAGAAAAAGTCGCCAAGATCACCACCGATGGAAACGGAAACGCCACCGGAACGGAACCTGTCGAGGTTTCCTGATGCCTGTATCGACGTTCAACACCGCACTAAAACTGGCCGCAAAACGGGTGGAGGGGTTTCTCGACGCAACCTTGCCAGCCCCCGACAACACAATTGCTGAAGGGATGCGCTATGCCGTTTTGAACGGCGGCAAACGTCTGCGGGCGTTCCTGGTGATGGAAAGCGCGGCGCTGCACGGAATTTCGGGCGAAGTCGCCGACCCTGTCGCTGCCGCGATCGAGTGCCTGCACGCCTATTCCCTTATTCACGACGATCTGCCGTGCATGGACGATGACGACCTGCGACGCGGATTGCCGACCTTACATATCAAATGGGATGAGGCCACAGCGGTTCTGGTTGGTGATGCACTGCAAGCGCAAGCGTTC